>JACRLV010000139.1:0-5246 GCA_016235145.1 Planctomycetota bacterium | reverse complement strand
GCCGCCTGCGCGGAGGGCCGCAGAGACGCGCTGGGGGCCGGCAACGCCGCGGGGCGAATCGGGTTCGTCGCCGGCGTGCTTGGGTGGGGTTCATGAGCGATTACCGGCAAGCCGAGATCGCCAGCCTCGCTACGCAGTTGAAGCGCGGTCCCGTCCGCCTTCGCCTGCGCCAGCTCTCCTCCATTGAGTTTCTCCTCTCGCTGATCGAACCGGGCAAGCGCTTCCCATTCGATTTCCTCCAGCACACGCTGACCGGCTTCCGGCCGCGTTCGACCGTTGAGGCCGGCGCCGGGACCAGCACGCTCGACAGCGAAGACTTGCGGGTGGACCTGATCACGCTCGCTGAAGACCTGAGCGCGACCGCGGACATCAATCCGACGTGGTACCCGGAGCCGCTTCACACGCTTCAGGATGTTGCCCGCCGCTTTGACGTGAGCACGAAGACCGTCTTTCGCTGGCACTATCGCGGGTTGATCGGCTGGCGGGCGCGCGGCGAGGATCGCCGCTTCAAGCTCGTTTTTCCCGACCGCTGCATCCGGCGTTTCGTCGCCGAGAATCTGGAGCTCGTCAAGCGCGGACGATCGTTCTCGCAGCTTTCGGCAGCGGAACGCGAGACGGTGATCGCGCGGGCGCGGGAGCTGTTCGAGGCCGGCGAAAAAACCGTCAACGCGGTGGCGAAAGTCATCTGCGCCGAAACGGGCAGGGCGGTCGAGACAATCCGACTGATTCTGAAGAACTACGACGACACCCATCCGCAACGGGGCATTTTCAACCGCTCAGCCCTGCGCGTGGATGTCGACGACGTGCGTTTGAAGATTTGGGAAGCGTATCGCGACGGCACTTCGCCGATCGTGTTGGCGGAACGGCTCGACAAGCCGCGCGAGTGGATCGAGCAGGCGATTGTCGAAATGCGGCTGCGCGAGATGAAAGCGCAGACGATCGAATTTGTACACAGCCCGGATTTCGAAGCACCCACCGCGGACGCCGACATCCTCGAACACTCGGCGGCCCGCTCGCCCTATGACGGATCGGCGACGACCCGCCGGGTTCCGACGGATCTGCCGGCGTACCTTCAGGAGCTGTTTCGATATCCGCTGTTGTCGCCCTATGGCGAACGGGCCCTCTTTCGGAAGCTGAACTACCTGCGCTACAAGGCCAAGACGCTTCGCGATTCGCTCGAGCCGGGAGTCGCGACGGCGGAGCAGGTGGACGAGGTCGAGCGCCTGTTGACCGATGCGGCGGAAGTGAAGAACCAGATCACGCAGTCGAACCTGCGGCTGGTCGTGAGCATCGCCAAGCGGCATTTCTCCACCAGCCAGGATTTCTTCGAGCTGGTCAGCGACGGCAACGTCTCGCTGATGCGGGCCATCGACAAATTCGATTTCACGCGCGGTTTTAAGTTCAGCACCTACGGTTCGTGGGCGATCATTCGAAATTTCGCCCGCTCGATGCCGGAGGAGCGCTCGCGCCAGGAGCGCTACCAGACCGGGCGCGACGAGCTGCTCGACACCGCTTCCGCGCTCGACTTTGAGGAGGCGGAAAACGAAACGCTGCCCGCGGTGCGTTCGACGGTCGAGCGGATGCTCGCCAGCCTCGACGAGCGCGACCGCGGAATCCTGCGGCAGCGCTTCGGCCTCGACGCCGGCGGGGAGCCCGCGACCCTCGAGCAGATCGGGCAGCGGTTCGGCGTGTCGAAGGAGCGCATTCGACAGCTCGAAGCCCGCGCGATCGCGAAACTGCGAGAAGAATTCGACGACGACTCCGGTTCGTTGATCGGATAGTTCGCTTGCTTCCCGCACGTCGGCCGGGCGAGCCGTTTGGAACCATTCCCCGCGAGCGCTTATCGTTCTCACGCCGAAGGGTCAGGGAGGACGCATGAGCCCGCGTAGCCGTTTTGAGCGCACATTGCGAATGAACAAATGGTATCTCGTCGGAATCGCCGGACTGATTTGTCTGTGCATCGGCGCCTGTGTGCAGCCGCTGCTCGACGCCGTCCTCAACGCGACGGTCGATCCGGAAAGCCGCTTTGGGCCGCAATACGCGAAACCGGCGTACGCGCCGGAGGCGTTTGTAAACTGGGAATCGCCGCACGTCGCACCGCTGGCGTTGACGCCGGACGGATCGAAGCTGCTGGCGGTGAACACCGCCGACAATCGGCTTGAAGTGTTCGACGCCACCGGCGAAACCCCCAGCCTGGTCGCGAGCATTCCCGTCGGGCTCGATCCCGTCAGCGTGCGAGCTCGCAGCAATACCGAGGCCTGGGTCGCCAACCACGTGTCGGATTCCATCAGCATCGTCGATCTTGACGCAGGCGTCGTCGTCCGGACGCTCTATCCCGGCGACGAGCCGACGGATGTGGCTTTCGCCGGCGAGCGGGCGTTCGTGGTCTGTTCGCAGCTCAATCGCGTGATGGTCTACGCGCTCAACGATCGCAATTCGCAGCCGCGGGAAATCGAAATTCTCGGCGAAGACCCGCGCATGGCGTTCGCATCCGCCGACGGAAAGACGGTGTTCGTTTCAATTTTCGAGTCCGGCAACGACACGACCGTCATCCCCGCGCCGGTCGTGAGCGATCCGAGCGGTCCCTACGGCGGGGAAAATCCGCCGCCGATTTATCGCGATGGGACGCTAGTTGCGATCGATCCGTCATTGCCGCCGCCGCCGAAGCTGTCGCTGATCGTGCGGCGCGATCCGGCTTCGGGTCTTTGGCTGGATGAGAACGGGGCGGACTGGTCCGGATTCGTGACATGGGATTTCCACGACCACGATCTGGCAGCGATCGACGCGAACACGCTCGACGTGCGCTACGCCTCGGGCTTGATGACGCTCGATATGGCGATCGCTCCGGGGCCGGGCGGCAAGCCGGCGATCATTGGAACGGAGGCGATCAACGACATTCGCCACGAGCCGACCGTCAAAGCACATTTCGTCGAGAGTCGGCTGGCGCTGATCGATCCCGCCTCGCTCGTCCCGGCGACCGTCGCGGACCTGAATGCGCACCTGGCCGGACAGATCGCCGCCGGCGTGCGGACCATTCCGGCGGCCGAACGGGCTCGCTCGCTGGCCGACCCGCGCGGCGTTGTGTTCAGCACCGACGGCACTGTTGGATATGTGACGGGCATGGGCAGCAACAACCTGGCCCGCATCCGCGCGGACGGCTCGCGCATCGACGAGATCGACGTCGGACAGGGGCCGACGGGTTTGGTGCTGAACGAGGCCAGGCAGCGCCTCTACGTGCTCAACAAATTCGACGCGACGATCTCGACCGTCGATACCGCGACATTCCGCGAACTCGGCCGCACGGCGTTCTTCGACCCGACGCCGGACGCGATCAAAGCCGGCCGGCCGTTTCTCTATGACGCCCGCCGGACGAGCGGGCTGGGCGTTACGGCCTGCGGGGCGTGCCACATCGACGGCCGCATGGACCAGATCGCGTGGGATCTCGGGAATCCGGGCGGGCAGATGAAGGCGTTCAACCAGGAGTGCGAGGTGCTGGTCGGGGCATTGGCGACGGAGTGTGCGGACTTCCACCCGATGAAAGGGCCGATGACGACGCAGACGCTGCAAGGCATCGTCGGCCTGGAGCCGTTGCACTGGCGCGGCGACCGCGAAGACCTTTCCGCGTTCAACCCGGCGTTTGTGGGGCTGCTCGGCGGCGAGCGCGAGTTGAGCGGCGAGGAGATGGCGGCGTTTCAGGCTTTCTGCGAGACGCTCCGCTTTCCGCCGAACCCGAACCGCAATCCGGACAATTCGCTCAAAGAGAGCGTCTTCGGCGGAAACGCGGCTCGGGGCCAGGAGCTGTTTCTGAACGAGCCGATCGACAGTCCGCAAGCGATCGCCGACCGCAATCCGAATGATCCGCTGGCGGTCGTGTTCAAGTCGCTGGGCGGCCTGTTCTCGTGCAATCGCTGCCACAACCTGCCGAACGGCACGGATCGCCGCGTCACGTCCGCCGCCTCGCTCGGCACGGAGCAGGGGACGAAGGTGCCGCAGCTTCGCAACATGTTCGAAAAAACCGGAATGCGAAAGGACGGCACGCCCGGAACGCGCGGCTTCGGCTTCACGCACAACGGCGAGTTCTCGTCGGTCGATGAGTTCCTGCACCGGCCGAACTTCGATTTCGGAGCCGGGGCGGCGGGGGACCAGAAGCGGACGGACGTGATCGCCTTCGTCATGTCGCTGAGCACGGATACGCACGCGGGCGTGGGTTTCCAGGCGACGCTGGACGCGGAGAATCAGACGCGGGCTGACCTTCAGGAGCGGATCGATCTGATGCTGCGCGTCGCGGACGCGGGCGACGTCGGCCTGGTCGTGAAGGGCCGCTACGGCGGCGAAATTCGCGGCTTTGCATATCTCGGCTCGGGCTTTTTCCAGTCGGATCGAGCAGGCCAGAGCGTCGCCGCTGATGTGCTACGCAGTCCGGCGGGGCAGGACGTGCTGACGTGGACGGTCGTATCGCTGGGCTCGCAGACGCGCATCGGCATCGATCGCGACGGCGACGGCACGCTGGACGGGGATGAGCAGTGACGCCGTGCGCCGAGTGAGGGGGATGCGATCGATTGCTCAGTTCTGCAAGGGCGCGCGCGCCCATTCGTCCGGGATCACGAAAGCCGCGGGATCGACCGAGTCGAGCGGCTCGGCGGCGACGGCTTCGTAATGCACGGAACGGCAGTTCTCGCAGTTTGGAATAACGCGCGGCGTCCACGAGCCATCCGCGAGCTGAATGAGGTCGCGCGAGGTGCGCAGCGCCGGATACCACAAGCCGGGCCGTAGTTCGGCCCATTGTTTGACTTCCGCCGCATAGCGTTCGGGAGGCGCCCCTGTTTCGGCCTGCGAAACGATTGCTGGGCTGCGCTCATATCGGTCCGCCCAATTCGGCGCAAGCTGCCAATCGGCCGCCGGGAAATTGGCATGGATGGCGAGCACCTCGCGGTAGCCGTGGAGCGGGTCGTACCGTTTCTCGTGCAAGTAGGGACGAGCAGATGTGTTCGCCTGCCCAAGCTGCCGAAACCCGACCCACCCGTTCGAGTCCGCGTCCAGCGACTCAATCTGCGTGTCGCCCCAGCAACCGATGAAACCGCCGGGAATGACACGGGCCTCGCTTTCAAGAGTGCTGGCCCAGTAGGTTGCAAAGGCCCGAGGCCGCACGCGCCGGTATGCGGGTTGTCCGCTCTCGTCAAAACCTACGATGGTCTCGGTTTCGCCGTCAAAAATGCTCGTACTGTGCAGGCGATGGGGCGAAGTCG
>JACRLV010000138.1:7931-13533 GCA_016235145.1 Planctomycetota bacterium | reverse complement strand
TCCGGGATTACTGTGAGATTCTCGGCCGTTCGCTCTGCGGATGAGAGCTCAGTGCAGCGCGCGGCCAAGGCTCGGATCGTCGAGTTTGTCGAGAATTCGGCCTTCGATCAGACCCGTCGCCACGCCCCACGTCGCGCCGAAAACGCTGACGTCATACGGTCCGAGCAATTGAACGGCGAGTTCCGAGCCGGACCCGAAATCATTGCCGCCGGTGCTGCCCAGCGGCCCGCCGCCGAAATCAACGACTGGATAGCCGCTCCCGGCGGTGCCGCTCCATCGGGTCTGCACGTCCGCCGTCACGTTCCCGCCTAGCGTGCAGTTCTGGATGCGGGCGGAGTTCCAGACCATGTTGACGCCGATGCCTACGTCGAAACCCCGAACCGTGCAGTTCGACACGCTGACCGTTGTGCTGCCGTTCGAAGCGGCGGCGATCTCGATGCCTGCGTGCGGCGGATTGTGCATGGGGCCGGCCACGGCGGGATCCGACCCCGGCGGTCGAACCATGGTCGTGTTCGAGATCGTGACGTTTGAGGCGCCCTGTATTCGAATTCCGTCGGCCCAGTAGATAGTTGAGCCGGTGATACGGCAATTGTCGATGGTGACGTTGCACCCGACACCGATGCTGATCGCATGATCGATGTGATCGCCGAGCGTGCAGTTGCTGATCGTACCCGTGACGCGCGACCCCACGTCAATGCCCACGTCGCTGTACAGCAGCCCGATGAAGCCGATGGTCGAGTTGACGATCGAAAAAGGCGGGCTGTCCGGTTCGATCACGACGCCGAACCCGCCTGGTTCCGCCACATTGACGCCGTCAAGAGTCAGATTGGTACGGGCGGCGTGCACTCCGCCGTTCCTGCCGTTTTCGCCGCTGATGCGGATTCCGCTGATTCTGACCGCAATGGAGGGTCCGCCGAGCGAAACCCCGTCGCCAGTCCGGATCACGAAATCCGTGTTGCTGACGTCCGTTTTATGAACGGTCGTTGATTCCGAACCGGCGCCCGTAATCGTCACTGAGCGGTTGATTGCCAGACGCTCGTCATACGTTCCCGCCGCGGCGATGATCTCGGGCGTTCCGTGCGTACCGTCGCCCTGGCTAAGCGCATAGCCGAACGTCCGCCAGGGCCGGCCTTCCGAGCCGTTTCCCGTGCTGTCGTCGCCGGTTGGCGAAACCCGATAGACGCCCGGCACGGGCGTGTCGCTCGCGGCGGCTGGCGCCGGAGAGCCGCCGCCAGCCGGGGTGACCGTAGCGCCCCCGACCGTCGAGCCCGGCGTGCCGCCCTCGCCGGCGGCCACTGAGTCGCCGCCGCCGCTCGCGTCGGGCGGTGAGGAAGTTGTCCAACAGCCGCAGATCGTGAGGAAGAGGCAGCACGCGAGTTGAAAAGCGATGACCGAGGTGCGTGTCATTCGTGATCTCCATCGCCGGACGGCCGGGCGAGCCCGATAACCGGCGGCTGAACGCCGCATTTCACCAGAGGATCATCGACTTGTTCGTGCCGCTTCATGTGCAATAGCGTGCGCCGCCGCATCGGCTGGGTGGAGAAGACGTGGCGAAACGCACGCCGGGTGCGGAGCGCATCTTCGCGCCGCCCGAAAACACGAAGATCATCCTCGCACCGCGGCGGCGCAAGAGGATGATCTTCGCGATGCCTGGTCGTTAGGGCTTGTCGTCCTTGCTGACGGTCGTGCTCTTGGCGAACTCGCGCGGCCAGGGCTGGTCGCTCGCCAGCTTCACGCGAAGTTGCAGGAGCGCCGTCTCAACTTGCGGGTCGACGTCCGGGGCCTTGAACGGATCGGAACGCAGATACTCCAGGTCCGCCTTGCTGAGCAGGTCTTCCGCTTCGTTGTCGTTATCCTCCGCGTCGTCCGCCGCAACGGAGGACGTGGGTTCCTTCGGCTTGTCCGCCGCATGCTCCGGCGCAGCGGCGCCGTTCTGCTTCTCGTTATGGATGACATACGAGCGGCGGTCCCGCTCGAAGACCTTTGTGATCTCCTTGGGCATCAGCTCGATTTCGAGCGACGGGTCGACGCCCCAGATCTCCGCGTCGGGCAGCTTGTGGGGCGAGCGGCCGTTGGGCAGGTAGTACAGGGCGGTCGTCACCTTCAGCCTCGCGATGTTCTTCGGCGTGCCGCCGAAGAGGCTCTGCCGATCGAGGTTGATGACCTTTTGCACGCTGCCCTTGCCGAACGTGCGTTCGCCGAGGATCACGGCCCGCTGGTGGTCCTGAAGCGCCCCGGAGAGAATCTCAGAGGCGCTGGCGCTGGATTCGTTCACCAGCACGATCAGCGGCATATCTGCAAATGCCGCCTTGCCGCTCACGTCCAGCTTCTGCCGTTCTTCCTGCCGCCCCTTGGTGGAGACGACGTTGCCTTTGCGCACGAACTCGCTGACCGTCTCGACCGCGACGTCGAGCAAGCCGCCGGGGTTGTAGCGAAGGTCGAGAATCAGGCCCTTCATGCCCTGTGCCGACGCATGTTCGAGAGCGTCGTCGAGCTCCGCGCCCGAGTCCGCCGTAAAGTTCGACAGCTTGATGTAGGCGACGCCGCTGCCGCCATCCAGCATGTAGTTCCAATGGCCTTCGCGGTCGCCTTCGATGCGGTTCACGCCGCGGACGGTCTTGATGCGGATGTTGCGGCGCGTCAGCGGGAAGTCGATCGACTCGCCGGTCACGGGGCGCTGCATGGTGAGCGTGACGGCGGTACCTTCCTCGCCGGTGATCTTGCGGATCGCCTCGTCCGTGGTCCAGCCTTTCGTCGATTCGCCGTTGACGGACATGATCAGGTCGTCGGGCTGGATGCCGGCCTCGAGCGCGGGCGAATCTTCGAGCGGCGTGACGCACTTGAGCCGGCCGCTGGCTTCATCGACGCCGAGCTGAATGCCGACGCCGAAGAAATGCCCCATCATTTGCTTGTCGAAATCGACGGCGTCGGCCGGCCAGATCATCGAGGTGAACTGGTCGAGCTCGCCGAGCGCACCCTCGGTGAATTCGGATACCAGCAGGGCCTCGGGCAACGAGACGGATTCTTCGCTGGCCCTTCGCACGGCGCGATAGAGCTTGACGATGTCCTGCTGGCGGTAGGTCTTATCCGCTTCGACCTTGGCGCGCAGTTCGGCGAGCCGATTCAAGAACGCGTCGCGCATCGGCTGCGCGGCGATGCCGTTGAACGCCTTGCCGACGTCGTACAGCTTGGTGGTATTGCAGAGCGCGACCATGTTGTCGATGGCGCCGAGCGCCATCTTGTGAAAATCCGGCTCCTTGAAGTAGAGGTCGTTCACGACCGACATCGCCCGCTCGAACATGATCGGCTCGATGCTGGCCAGGCGGCGCTCCACTTCCGGCTCGGTGCGGTAGATGTACTCGAGCCGTGCGTGCCGGCCCGCGGCCTCGCGCAGGTTCTTGATTTCCTCGTCTTTGGGGTCGATCCGCTCCAGCAGCGCGTAATACGCGGTCGCCTTGCTCCACTTCTTGTTCTTGCCCCACCAGGACGCGGTCGCAATCACCTTGTCGCGCAGGTCGCGCACCCAGGCTTCGCGCGCGAACGCCTCGCGCCCGGCCTTGCCGTCAGCGTAATTGCTCGCCTGCGTGGCGAAATTCAAACCGAGATAGAGCTTCTTGGCTGCCGCCAGCTCGCGGTCGGCCGCCGATAGCGCAGGCTCGGGTTTTCCGGATGCAATCTGCTCGGCCTCGCCGAGCGTCTTCCTGGCCTGCTCGACGTTCCAATCGAAGGTGTTGGCGCGCAGATCTTCGCGGGCCGTGCGGACGTCCTGAAACGAGCCCAGCCACTTCTCCAGCCGAGTGACGGTCTCGGTCGGAGCGTTCTCGCGAACGCGCTCGACGGCGGCCAGGCCGCCTTGATAATCACCCTGGAGAATGGACTTGTATGCGCCGGCCAACTTGTCGTCGGCGACCGCCGCCGCCAACAGCGTCAGGCACGCAAAAACTCCGCTTGCTGCGTCTCGCAGTCGCATCCGTCACTCCCTTATGCACGTAACTTCCGCATTGGCGGAGAGTTCTGTTGCCGGCGCGGACCGGACTCCCGGTCCGCCCCAGCATAGTATCTGATTATACGACGACCGGAGCGGCGCGGATACGCCAGAAACCGGTCAAGCGCGGTTGCCTGTCCGGAAATATCGCGCATGATGCAACCTCGATGCCCGACGCCGCTTCCCTTCATTCAGGCACGCTCCTCGTCTCGGCGCCGGTCGGCGTGTGCCGCATCCTCGGCGTGGACCCGGGCTTGCGCGTCACCGGATATGCGCTGGTCGAACCCCGACCAAACGGGCCGGACGGGAGACTGATCGAGGCCGGCCTCGTTCGTCTGACCCCGAAAATTCCCATCGAGCAACGCCTTGTCGAACTTGACACGGCTTTGGCGCAATTGCTCGACAACCATCGCCCGACGGCCCTCGTTTGCGAGCAGCTTTACGCCCATTACAAGCATCCCCGCACCGCGATCCTGATGGGCCATGCCCGCGGCGTCATTCTGACCGTCGCCGCCAAACGCGGACTGCGTGTGATGAACGTCGCCGCGACGCACGTCAAGCGGGCTCTGACGGGCAACGGGCATGCGAGCAAAGCCCAGATGCAACGGGCAGTGATGACGGCCTTGCGCCTGGCGAAGCTGCCGACGCCGCACGACGTGTCCGACGCGATCGCCATCGCGGTTTGCGGCTTGCGGATGAGCGAAGTAACCGGCGGAGTGCAGAGATGATCACGCGCGTGACCGGAAGGCTGCTGGCTGCGGCCGAAATGTCGGCGACGCTGGATGTCGGCGGCTATTGCCTGGAATTGAGCACGCCGCGTTCCGCCGACGCGGAGTTGTTGGGGCTTGTCGGGCAGGAAGTGACGCTGCACACGGTCTTCTACCTGGAAGGCAACGCGGTCGGGGCGAATTTCATCCCCAGGCTGATCGGGTTCCTTTCTCTCGTCGAGCGCGACTTCTTCGGCGAATTCACGCGCGTCAAAGGCGTGGGAATGCGCAAGGCGTTGCGGGCGATGAATCTTCCGGCGCACCAGATCGCGGCGGCGATCGAGGCGGGCGACGAGCGCGCCCTGACGGCGCTGCCCGAGATCGGTCGAAAGATGGCGGCCCAGATCGTCACCGACCTGCGCGGCCAATTGCTGCGTTTCCTGGCCGAGCCGACCACGCCGCCGACCGCCGCCCGCAAGCTGACCGACCCGCAGCGGATCGCGATCGACATCCTGGTGGGCTGGGGCGACCGTCGGCCGGATGCGGAGCGGCTTGTCGCGGAGGCGGTTGAGACTGATCCGGCGTGCAAAGAGCCTGATGAAATCGTGAAAGCGGCCTATCGGCTGAAGGCGCGGGTGCGATAGAAATGGCCGCCGATCAGGCCTTCTCCGGCGGCGGCACGGGCGCTCGCGCCGACGCATTTCGGCCAAGCAGCACAATCGCCGCCGCGAGCAGGCCGGCAGACATTCCCATGACGATCGGCCGCGTCTGATCCAGGACGTAGAGCCGGACCAGCGGGTGCGTGCGAAGCGCCTCATCGACGACCGCGACCACGTGGCTCTCGCCGCCGGCGTTCGAAGCGTCCGCCTGGTCTTCCGCCGGCGACTCCGCCGATTGGTCCGCCAGTTGT
>JACRLV010000138.1:0-7872 GCA_016235145.1 Planctomycetota bacterium | reverse complement strand
CGCGACGAGCCGCTTCTTGGCTTCGTCCCTGCGCTTCTCGGCGGCGTCGGTGCGCTGCACTTCCGCGCGATAGTCGAGCCAGACCGGCAGCACCATGCTGACCGCAAGCGAGACCCCGCCGACGATGAACATCGTCCAGAAGAGGAGCGTGATGGCGGGGCTGGCGCGCGTCATTTGGGATCAACCGCGTTTGAGAAGCGAGATCCGAGAAGCGAGAAGCGAGATCGGAAAAATCAACCAGACTGCGCGAACACGATCAGGGCAGGTCGATGACATCTGAATCTCGCTTCTCGCTTTTCGATTCTCGCTACTTGTTCCAGAACCGCGCCCCATACACCGCATCCTTGCCGAGTTCTTCCTCGATCTTCAGCAGGCGGTTGTATTTCGCGATGCGGTCGCTGCGCGAGGCGCTGCCGGTCTTGATCTGGCCGACGCCGGTCGCGACCGCCAGGTCGGCGATCGTCGTGTCCTCGGTCTCGCCGCTGCGGTGGCTCATGATCGCGGTGAAGCCGTTGCGCATCGCGAGGTCGACGGCGGCGAAGGTCTCCGTCAGGCTGCCGATCTGGTTGATCTTGACCAGAATGGAGTTTGCGCACTTTTCGCGTATGCCGCGCGAGAGGTATTGGACGTTGGTGACGAACAGGTCGTCGCCGACGAGCTGCGTCGTGCCGCCCAGGGCCGACGTGAGCTTGGCCCAGCCGCTCCAATCGTGCTCCGCCAGGCCGTCTTCGATGCTCCGAATCGGGTACTTCTCGCACCAGCGTTTCCAGATGTCGATCATCTCGTCGCTGCCGGCGACGCGCCCGGGTTCGCTCTTGAAGAAGCGATAACCCTGCTTCTTCTGCTTGGCGGCTTCGCTCCACAGCTCGCTGGTGGCCGGGTCGAGCGCGATGTGGACGTGCTGGCCGAGCTTGTAGCCGGCGTTTTCGACGGCGATCGCGATCACCTCGAGCGCTTCGTCGTTGCTCTTGAGGCTCGGGGCGAATCCGCCCTCATCGCCGACCGCGGTGTTGTAGCCTTTGTCGTGCAGCACGGCTTTCAAGGCGTGGAAGATCTCGGCGCCCCAGCGCAGGGCCTCGGAAAAGCACGGCGCGCCCCACGGCTGGATCATGAATTCCTGGAAATCCACGTTGTTGTCGGCGTGCTTGCCTCCGTTGAGGATGTTCATCATCGGGACCGGCAGGATGTGAGCCTTCGCCCCGCCGAGATAGCGGTAAAGCGGCAGGTTGCAGACCGCCGCCGCGGCCTTTGCGCACGCGACCGACACGGCGAGAATCGCGTTGGCGCCGAGCTTGGCTTTGTTCGGCGTGCCGTCGAGTTCGAGCATGCGCCGGTCGAGCGCCTCCTGATTCGCGGGGTCCATTCCGCACAGGGCGGGGGCGATGACGTTGTTTACGTTGGCAACGGCCTTCAGAACGCCCTTGCCGAGGTAGCGTCTTTTGTCGCCGTCGCGCAGTTCGATCGCCTCGTTTTCGCCGGTGGAGGCGCCGCTCGGGACGGCGGCGCTGGCGACGATGCCGTTGTCGAGCCGGACGTCAGCCTCGACGGTCGGGTTTCCGCGGGAGTCGAGAATCTCGCGGGCGTGAATCGAATCAATCAGCGGTGTGCGGGGCATGAAAACGCTCCTTTCCTTGATTATGGGCTTTCGAGGCGGACGGCAGGCGCTGAAAACGGCGCCGAGGCCGGCGGCTCCGGGTGGTTGCAGCGCGCGGAAACCACGACGAACCGGTCGTTCGGCGGGGTCGCCTCGCGATAGCCGATCAACTCTACTTCGTCGCCGATCTGGATCCGGTCGAGGCCGGCGCATTGCTCGTTGATGAAAATCTCGGTGTCCTTTGTGATCACGCAATATTCGGCCACGGTCGCCTCCGCCCGGCGCGTACGCCGAACCGACTCGACCGTGAGATCGCCCGTCTCGCGATTGCAGCTCTTCACCACGCCGGTGAGCACGGAAAAGTGGTTGGGCGCAGCGGGGGGGCTGCACGCGGGAAGGGCCGCCGCCGCGATGAAGCCGAGGCCGCCGCTCCAGCTTCGCAGCAGGGACCGCCATCCGTGGCTGGTTGCGCGATTTGACATCGCCGACATTGTAGCGGCGGATGGCCCGGAGGCGATTCGCACATCCCGGGCGGATTCGGCTACTCTATTCGCCGGTACACATCGTTTTCATCGGGCCGCAGCCGCCCTCGGCGGACGGCGGCTATGCGGAGGCAGCCGGCATGTCCACGACACCAAGCCAGTTCAAAACCTGTGACGAGTGCGGCGCGACCATCTACCCCGAGCACATCGAGACGAACGCGGCGGGGCGGGTGGCGGGAAAGCTGCTCTGCCCGCATTGCCTGGCGGAGCGCCGGCCGGGCGGCGGCGGTCCGGCCAGCAACATGCATTTCTCCCGCCCGATGCTGAGCGGTTCGCCGAACGCGACCCGCTGCCGGACATTCCACGCCAAGCTCGCCGATGCGGCCCTCTCGCATCTCGACGAGCAGATCAACCAGTGGGCGGACGCGCAGCCGGACGTGGAGATCAAGTTCGCCACGACGGCGATCGGCGTGGTCGAAGGCAAGCACGCCGACCCGCACCTGATCGTTACGGTTTTCTATTAGGGCGCCGAACAGGACCCCAAGCTTGCGCTTGGAACTCGGATCGAGTGCTGTGCCAGACTCCGAAACTACCCCCGGCGCCGCTTCAGACGCGTGTTCCCGAGCGCGTCAGGGTCGTGAACGGCGGGAGATTGAACACGACGTTTTCATCGGGCGCGTCGACTTGCGCCCACGCCATGACGCCCCGCTCGTTCAGATGGGCGACGACGGCCTGCACCACGTCCTCCGGCGCGCTGGCCCCGCTCGTCACGCCCACCACATGAGCGTCCCGCAGCCACGCATCATCAATGTCCTGCGGTCCGTCGATCAGATAAGACGCGACCCCTCGCGCCCGCGCGACCTCCGTCAGCCGTCGCGAGTTCGAGGAGTTCCGCGACCCGACGACCAGCAGCAGTTCGACGCTGCCGGCAATTTGCTTAACGGCATTCTGGCGGTTCTGCGTGGCGTAGCAGATGTCGTCGCTCGGCGGCAATTCCAGAAACGGAAACTTGCGCCGGAGCGCGGCGACGATTTCCGCCGTGTCGTCCTGGCTGAGCGTCGTCTGCGTCAGAATGACGCCCTTCTCGGCATCCGCGATTTCGAGCCCGGCGACGTCCGCGACATTCTCGACCAGCACGGTTCGATCGGGCGCCTGCCCCATCGTGCCGATCACTTCGTCGTGGCCGGCGTGGCCGATGAGGATGACGCGATATCCCTTGCGCGCGTAGCGGCGGACCTCCATGTGCACTTTCGTCACCAGCGGACACGTCGCATCGATCAATCGCAGACTGGCTTTTCGAGCGGACTCAAAAACCTCCGGCGGCGATCCGTGAGCCGAGAGGATGGCCACGCTCCCGGTAGGCACTTCGTCGAGCTCCTCCACGAAAACCGCGCCCCTTTCGCGCAGGCGAGCCACGACGTGCGAGTTGTGCACGATCTCCTTGCGGACAAACACCGGCGCGCCGAATTCCTCGATCGCCAGCTCGACCACGCGAATCGCACGTTCCACGCCGGCACAAAATCCGCGCGGCTTGGCCAGAATTGCGTCCATCATCCTTCCCTGCGAAAGAGGTCGCTGCCAACACTCAAAGCAGGCGGTTTGCCACACGATCCGAGCCCCAAGCGCGAGCGCGTGGGTGTTCTTCAAGTAGCGCCCAATCGCACCAATACCCGCGCGCTGGCGCTTGGGGCTCGGATTTCCCGCCCGCCGAAATCCCCGACCACTCCTGACCCACACGACCGAGGGCACGAAGACCCGATCGACGCGGAACGCGAGAGTATAGTCGGGATTCCGCAGCCGTAGCCCCCGCCCCACACGCACGATTGCGGCTCCATTCCGCCAATTCGCAGCGGTATCGCATGGACATCATTTCGCGGTGTTGGTAGATTGGATCGAAATCAGTCTCCCGGGCCGGAGGACGATTCATGGCGATCAAACCGTACACGCTGAGCGAGTTCCTGGCGGAAATGGACCGCTACGAACATCGAGTGCCGCTCGATCGTCTGGAGGCGATGTTGCAACAACTCGATCTGGCCTTCGAAGATGTGCAGGAATACGCGCGATTCGGACCCGACCGGTACCAGCGAAACCTGATCCGCAGCGGCCCCGCGTATTCGGCCCTGCTGCTCTGCTGGCGACCCGGCCAGCGCAGCCCCATCCACGACCACCGCGGCTCAAGCTGCGGCGTGCGGGTCATCCGCGGAATCGCCACGGAGACGCTTTTTGAGCGGACACGGCACGGCCACGTCTTTGCGACAGCGACGCACGACATGCACGAAGGCGGCGTATGCGGCTCGCAGGATGACGACATGCACCAGGTTTCAAATCTCCAGGGCCCGGACGAGGACTTGATCACGCTGCACGTCTATTCGCCGCCACTGCTGGTCATGGGGCTCTACTCGCTCATGGACACAACCGTGCGCGAGTTTCTCGACCCGGTTGCGTCGCTGTGCGACGGCGCCGGCATCTGACGATACGCGCGGATCTCCTAGGTGTGATTCCCGGCGGGAATGCCGCCTTCCGCGCTGGCCGGTTCACAGCAGATTCGCCGCCAGTTCGGCCAGCGCGCTGCGTTCGCCCTTGCGCAGCTCGATGTGCGCCGCGATCGCCTGACCTCGGAATCGATTCACCAGGTAGGTGAAGCCGTTGCTGTTCGCGTCCACGTATGGATTGTCGATCTGGTACGGATCGCCCGTCAGCACGATTTTCGCCGCCTGCCCCATGCGCGTGATGACGGTCTTCACCTCAAGCGGCGTGAGGTTCTGCGCTTCGTCGATCACGGCGAAGCGGTTCGAGATGCTGCGCCCGCGGATGTACGTCAGCGGCTGCACCTCGATCACGCCGGACGCGATGAGCGAATCCGCGTCCGCGTGCCCCTTGACGCTCCCCCCGTTGTCGAGCAGAAACTCGACCGTGTCCACGACCGGTTTCAGCCACGGATCGAGCTTCTCGCCGACGTCGCCGGGCAGATAGCCCAGGTCGCGGCCGACGGGCACGATCGGGCGGCAGAGCAGCGCCCCGCGATAGCGTTTTCGCTTCAGCACCAGGTGCAGCGCCGCCGCCATCGCCAGAAGCGTCTTGCCCGTTCCCGCCTTGCCCATCAGCGTGACGAGCTTGACCCTCCCCAGAGCCCCTCGTCCGCCGGCCGCAGCGCCTGCACGCGGTCGCACGTCGGCGCTGCACGCCCCAGCGCCGATGCAGAACTCGCGTCGTCGCCGCGCAAGAGGATGAACTCGTTCGGCGACACGCGATCCGCCGCAGCATCCAGTCCGATCGCCGTCAACGGAAGTTCACCCTCCGTCTTGAATTTCGCCAGCGTGCCCGCCTCGACCACGACTTCGCGCTGCCCGCTATACAACTCGGAAAGCTGGACCTGGTCGGATTCGTAATCTTCCGCCCGCAACCCGGCCGCATCCGCGCGAATGCGCAGGTTGATGTCCTTCGTGACGATGACGACCGGCGTGCTCGGCTCGTGTTTTCGGATCTGGGCCGCAACCCGCAGGATTTCCGCGTCGGCGTGGCCGTTCGAAGCGGTCAGGAGCTTGTCCGGCTCGCAAAACACGATCAGCCGGCCGCCGTTCTCCAGATCGACGCCCGCCGACAGGCTCCGCTCGGTCCGCAGGCCGTCGAGCAGCCGCACGACCGCCCGGGCGTTGAAGCCGCGGTCCGTCTGCTCCTTCTTGAAGCGGTCGATTTCGCTGATGACGCCGACGGGAATAATCACCGTATTGTCCGCGAACTGAAAGATCGACTGCGGATCGTGCAGCAGGATGTTCGCGTCCAGGATGTAATTCTTCTGCATGCGCTCAAGTTATAGCGGTTGCCGCGACGGGCAGAAAGCGACCAATCCGCCCGTCTCGAATACCATCCGGCAATGGCCGCCGACGAAAACAGGATGCCCGATCCGTCGCCGCGCCCCGGCC
The DNA here is from genome assembly GCA_016235145.1 of Planctomycetota bacterium. Classification (GTDB taxonomy): domain Bacteria; phylum Planctomycetota; class Phycisphaerae; order UBA1845; family Fen-1342; genus JACRLV01. The sequence goes on along the minus strand of JACRLV010000138.1, from coordinate 1,873 downwards.
GCCGCCCACGCTATCGCGGCACGCACCCACGCCGCTTTCACGAGCGATACAAGGAACTCGATCCGGCCCGCTATCCGCAAGAACAGGCGCATGTGCGCGAACAGGGACGCACGCCGGCCGGAACGCACGTGCCGATCCTGGTGCCGGAGATTCTCGCGGCCCTCGCGCCCGCAGCCGGCGAGATCGTCGTGGATTGCACGCTCGGTTATGGCGGACACGCCCGAGCGCTGGCAGAGCGAATCGGCTCGGCGGGGCGTTTGATCGGCCTGGACATCGACGGCGTCGAGATGGCTCGCACGCGCGACCGGCTGGCGGATGCGGGCATCGCGATTGAAGTCGCGCGAAGCAACTTCGCCGGTCTGGTGAAGGTGCTGAGCGGCCTTGGTTTGGCGGCGTGTGACGTGATTTTCGCGGATTTGGGCGTTTCCAGCATGCAGCTCGACGACCCCGCCCGCGGCTTCAGCTACAAGCACGACGGACCGCTCGACATGCGCATGGACGATCGCATTCGCCGCACCGCCGCGGATTGGCTGAATTCCGCCGCCGAAAACGAGCTGGCAGCCGCTTTCGCCGAACTCGCCGACGAGCCACTCGCCGGTCCGATCGCTGCGGACTTGGCGAAACACCGCCGCCGTCGGCCGTTTTCGCGGACGATCGAATTGGCGGACGTCGTGCGCGAGGCCGTGACGCGCGTCGATCGCAGCGCGGACGCAAACCGGGCGGTGGTGCGGGTCTTTCAGTCGCTTCGAATGCTCGTCAATGACGAATTGTCCGCCCTTTCGCACCTGCTCCGTGTGGCGCCGAACGTCTTGCGGCCGGGCGGGCGAATCGGTTCTCTGTGCTTTCACAGCGGCGAGGATCGCCTGGTGAAAAAAGCGTTTCGCACGGGCGTCGAAGCGGGGATCTACGAAAGTGCGAGCGACGAGCCGATCACACCGTCACCGGAAGAACGCCGCTCGAATCCGCGCAGCACGGCGGCGAAGTTCCGCTGGGCGAGACGGGCGGAAATGGCGACGGCAGGCTGATCCGCGGACGACGACGGCCACTCGATAATTCTCAGAATCGATCCGACGTGCCACTGCTGTGCCAGCAGTGGCCTTTTCCCAGCAACGCACTGCTCACAGAGCAGTGGCACCGCGCACAAGGCCCAGCTGCGTAAGCAAAAAACCGCTCTATTCCCCCTGCCAGCGCCTCTCCGCCGCCGCCAAGGCCGCGGCGACCCGCTCCGGCGCCGTTCCCATGAGCGCCGCCCGGCGCGCGAGGGCCGCGGAAGTCGTCAGGGCGTCAAGAACGTCGTCTCCAACCAAAGGCGAAATCGCCTTCAGCCGCGACAGGCCCAGTTCGTCCAGGCTTTTCCCGACCGCCCGGGCTTCCGCGCAAAGCTGCTTCACCGCCGCGTGTGCCTCCCGGAACGGCATGCTCTTCCTCGCCAGGTAGTCCGCCAGCTCCGTCGCATTCGCGTAGCCCTCGCGGGCTTCGATCGCCGCCCGCATGCGATCGGCTTCGAAATGCGCTTCACGCACGCACGCGTTCATCACGCGAAGCGATAGCGTCACGGTATCGACCGCATCGAACAGGGCTTCCTTGTCTTCCTGCAAATCCTTGTTGTACGCCAGCGGAAGGGCCTTCAGCGTCGTCAGCAAGCCCTGAAGATGCCCAAACACCCGCCCCGCCTTGCCGCGAACCAGCTCCGCCCCGTCCGGATTCCGTTTCTGCGGCATGATCGAGCTGCCCGTCGTGACCGCGTCGGAGAGGCTGACGAATTGAAACTCCTGCGACGACCAGAGAATAAGCTCCTCCGCCAAACGGGATAGATGCACCATCAGCAGCGAAAGGACCGAAAGCAGTTCGGCGACAAAATCCCGGGCAGCCA
>JACRLV010000137.1:9403-16014 GCA_016235145.1 Planctomycetota bacterium | reverse complement strand
TCAGTGAATCTGGCATCGTGGCTCACTCCCTGGTCGGCGCAATGCTGTGATTGGCGGAGTGGAATGTCAACTCGCAACAGCGGGGCCGCCTTTCAGTCGGGGGATGGAAACAATGCGGATGGGATGGACAATGCGGCTGAATCCAGCTGTGCGCCGCGCAGAAGCGAGCGCTCGGGAACGAGGCGGGGGAATTGCGAGTAGAACCCGATCCCGCCGACGCGACGCGGGGGCTGAATGACCGCACCACACACGGGTGTGGGATAGGCCCTACGCCGGCGGCAAGCCCAGCGCGCGGCGCCACGCGCTTACCTGGCCGAGATGCACCTGCACGTGGCCGGTGAGGTAGAAATTCAGCATGCTTCCCAGGGTGGGGAACAACTCGCCCATTCGTCCGCCCGACGGGTTCGCCGCCAGCAGCGCCGCGTCGCCGGCCTGCTCGACCGCCGCGATCGCCGCGGTATAGCCGCGACGAAAGATCGTGCAGATTTCGTCCATCGATGGATAGCGCGACCCGTTCGGATCGTCCTGGCACTCGACGCCGTTCTTGAACAGGGCCTCGTACTGCGGCGGCGTGGTCGCGTCGCCGATCGGTTGCCCCAGCGGCGCGAGAATTTTCGCGGGATAGAGGGCCAGATGCCCGTAGACGAACGCCGCGTGATTCGAGCGGATTTCCGTGCCGCCGGGGCGGGCGTGCCGCGCGAACTGACCCGGACGCAGTCCGACGAGCAGCCGCTCGGCGTATCCAAGGCTCAACCGCGCCGCGGGTGCAAGCACCTTTCCGATCGAACCCATATTCGTTCTCCATCGTGTCGGGGTTTTCGCGCGCTGCGGCCGAGGCGGCGAGAATCAACGCGCCGTTTCGACGGTCGCGACGCGGCGTTCAAATTCCCGGTTGATTTCCAGCGCCGCGGCCGGGTCGTCGCGAACGGTCAACTTCCCTTGGAGCGTCGCGTCTCCGAGCCGGCCCGCTCCGCCATCGCTCTCTCTAACCGGTCGCAGCCGCGCGCTCTCGATTTTCGCGAGCAATTTGCCGCCGCCGAAAAGCGGCTTGTCCATGTAGACGAACGCGGAACCCGCATAAAGCTGCGGCCCGTCCGGCGCGTCGACGAGCAAGCGGATCACGGCGTCGGCGGTCGTGGGGTCGTCGTGCGTCTTGCCCGGCTTCGGCCGCCAGTAGAGGTGCAGATCGATCCACTGGGCCACAGCGCCGTTCGGCAGTTCCGCCATTCCCTCACCGGCGATGTGGATGTCGTTGCTGCGGTCTTTCCGATAGGCGCAGCGGTCGATCGCCAGGGAGATCGGCTCGGGGAAATAGGGATCGACGAAGGAAACCGCGTCGAGCCGTTCCGCGGACTTGCAGCCCGGGAGCGCGGCAGCAAACAGGATCGCGGCGGCGCCGACGATGAGCCGTACACCGGGCCTATTCATATTCACCCAGCATGCGCGGCGAGGCCGCCCGTTGTGCGGAGGTCATCGGCGAGTCGATGCCGAGCAGCGCGAGCGCGTCGCGCTCCACGATTCCGCGAAGCTGCTCGCGCGGGATGCTCAGCAGGCTGGTGCCCTGGGAGAGCTGATTCAGCGAATAGAGCGTCTCGATGCACGCCGCCGGGCTGCGATACGGGAAATCGCTGCCGAACAGCAGCTTTTCCATCACGCCGAAGCCGGAGGCCGAAAGCAGGGCGTTGTAGCTCATCCACGGCTGGCGCAGCAGGCCGGCGATGTCGGCGAAGACGTTCGCGTGCTTGGCGAGCAGAACCAGCGTCTCATCCACCCACGGATATCCGAGGTGGGCGACGACCAGCCGCAGATCGGGAAACTCGCGCGCGACTTCGTCGAGCAGCAGCGGCCGCGCGAATTCCATTTTCGCGCCCGCGAAGCGCACGTTCTGCTGAAAGAGCACCGGCATGTGCCGTCGGGCGCACTCGCCGTAAAAGCGCATCGCCCGGCTGTCGGTCGGGTGGAAGTCCTGAAGCGCGGGCGAGACCGTCACGCCCTTCAGTCCCAGCTCCTCGTGCGCAGCGGTCAGCTCGGCCCGCCAATCCGGCTCGGTCGGGTCGATTCCGGCGAAGCCGATCAGCTTCGTCGAGTACCGCCGCACGTATTCGGAGACATAGCGGTTCGGAATCTCGCTGCGCAGATAACAACTCTTGAAGCCCAGCACGATCGCCCGGTCGACCGGGTTGACCGCTTCAAAGTGCCGGGCCGCTTGGGCTTGCACCGCCGCGGGCAGGGGGGCTGCTGCTCCCACCGCGAGCGCGTCCATGAACTGCGTATGGCAGTCGACAATCATCTTGGTCATCCGCTGGACGCGACGGGAGCGGCCACACGACCGCTGCCTGCGACTTGCCGCGTCCGAGGCTCGAAACCGCCGCAATGCTACGGAACCCAAGCTGGCAGGTCAAGGAACCGTGACGGAAGATCGTCAGGTTGCGTTTGAATTGGGCGCCGGCGTGAGGCTTTTCTTAAGCGATGAACGTCGAAGCCCAACATATTGGGTGGACCCGTTGACGTTATGCCAAAGAATGTGCGCGTGACGCCCCGTGGGTTATCCGGACTGTGTGTCCGTCGAGCGAGCGCACCTGGCTTATCTCCCGCGCGTACCGTCGATCTGGTACGGGAGGATTTGCAGCGCGGTCGCCGAGCGGTTTGAATTCCTTTGAGGCAAATATCCCCATGAGCGAAAACCCGGCTCCGTCGTCCACCGTTTCACCGTCCCGCGGCGTGATGGTCTTTCGAGTGCTTGCGATCGTGATCTCAATCCTGGGATTCATGATCAGCAAGCAACTGGCGGATCAGAGCCTCGGACAAGCCTCGCGCGGGGCGTTGCTACAGATGCTGTGCGGCGACAGCGGACCGGACGGATCGGACTGCCGTTCGGTGGTTTCGTCGGACTGGGGATCGATTCCGGTCAGCAATTCGCCGAACGCGCCGCGCATTCCGACCGCGGCGTTCGGCGAGGCGTACTTCTTCGCGCTCGGTCTTTGGTTCGCGGTCATCGGCGTTCCGACGCGAAGGCAGTGGTCTTGGCATCTTGTGCCGCTGGCGGTCATGGCGGCGGGTGCGATCAACTCGATAAGCCTGATGTACGTCATGGGCTCCGTCCTGCATCAGTGGTGCAAGGGCTGCGTGGCGGTGCATATCCTCAACTTCGCGCTGCTGGCCGTGACGATCGCGAGCTTTCCCCGGCGGCGCACGCTGGACGCGCCGCCCTATCCGCGGCATTCGCACGCGATCGCCGGCGTCGCGGCGTGCGCGGCGGTTTTCGCGCTCACGATCACGTTCAATTTCCTGCTCGTGTTCGGCCGCATGATGGGACCGCTTCAGGAAGCGTACAACCGCATCGTGCGCGATCCGGATTTCGCCCGCTGGAGTTACGAGAAGCAGGAAATCGTCAGCCTGTCCGACGGCCCCGACGCCCTGAGCGACGGTCCGGCGGACGCGAAGCACACGCTCGTTCTGTTCAGCGACTTTGAATGCCCCGCGTGCCGCAAGGCCAACGGCATGATCCGCGAGTGGCTCGTCAAGCAGCGCGGCGAGTTGCGGGTCGTGTATCGCCACTATCCGCTGAATACCGCGTGCAACGAGCACGCCCAGTTGACGCGGCACGCGGGGGCCTGTGCCGCGGCGCGGGCGGCGGAGGCGGCGGGCATGGTCGGAAACGCGGAGGCGGCGAGCAGCTTCCGGCAGAAGCTGTACGAATCCAAGGATGTTATGAGTGCGGCGACGGCCGAGCGATTGGCCGCCGAGTGCGGCATCGATCCGGCGAAGTTCCGCGAAGCGATGGAGTCAGAACCGGCGAAGTCGCGGATCGCGGCGGACGTATCGCTCGCACAGAGCGTCGGCGTGCGCACGACGCCGGTGCTGTTTCTCGACGGGAGGCGGTTCGACTATTGGACCGAAGCGCCGAACTGGCGGGCGGTGCTGGGCCTGCCGCCCGAGCCGGCGAGCGAGCCGAAGGGCAAGTAGGGCAGGTTCCGGCTGTTTGGAATCTGCCGCGTTGCATACCGAACGGCAGGTCGCAAACGTCCGCGACCTGCCCTACGTCCTGATGCCGCGGTCAGCAAGTAGGGCAGGTTCCGGCCGTTTGGAACCTGCCGTATGCAAACCGAACGGCAGGTCGCAAACGTCCGCGACCTGCCCTACGTCCTGATGCCGCGGTCAGCCGAGCAACTCCTTGTCCGTCAAGGCCGGCGTCGGAGCGGTGGTGAGGAGGCTCTGCCAAATGCGCTCCAACGCCGTGTACTGATCCCACAATGCCGAGATGTTCAGCACGTCGCGCTGGCCGCCGCGAAGCAGCGTGAGCGTGATCCGCCCGAATTCCTCGCGCAGGATCGCAGTCGTGCCGGCGGTCATCGGATAAGCGCGATCCAGTCGCCCGCGAGCCCCGGCCGAGAAGCGCACGTACTGAATCTCGCCCGGCAGAATGCGAACGTACTCCGGTTCGAGCAGGACTCCAACGAACCAGATGATCGCTCCAAGCACGAGTGCAGATCCCAGTACCACAAGAAAGAACAGAGGCGCAACGTTGGTCGGTCGGACTGCGGTCGATGCGGGGCTCGACCACGCTGAAGTGGCAGCTACGTGGGCGTTCAGGATGAACAGTAGCGCGCCAACTCCTACCCACAGCCAGCGCGTACCGAACCGCTGGGATTGCGACAGGATGTAGGGCTCAAAAACGACATTGCGGATGACGGGCATGCGATCGACACCCAGCAGTGCGACTGTCGCGACTTCGTCGTCGAGCGGTTGGTTTCGTTGCGCTTCCAGTAGCAATGCACTATCGCTGGGGAGGTTGCGCCGCTCGCGCGCCATTTGCTGCAAGGCGACGGAGGCGCGGTCCTTCGTGGCGTCCGGAACAGATTCCGCGAGCAATTCGGCTGGCTTGATCCGCCGCCGGGAGTCGGTCCAATCCCGCGTAAATCGCGCGGTCACAAACAGTGCCAAAATGCCGGGATAATCCAGTAAGCCCGCACACGGGCTCGGACTACTCAGAGCCGCGATGAACATCGCGATCCCCGAACACACAAGGACGCCGAGCGAGACAAGCCAGGCGCGCTCTAGAGGTTCCGCAACGGGCCCGGATACGGGCCGTACCGCGATCACACGCGGCCGCCGGCGCGGCGGAGTGAACGCACCGTTCGGCGCCTGCGAACTCGTGGTCGGCGAATGGGACATCCCAGCCTCCGCTCCTCCCGGGCAAACGATCGTTGCCCGCTCGGATCGACGACGACCTTGTAAGGCAGGATTCAAGTTATGTCTACGTCGTTCGGAAAAAACCGCCGTTTTCTAACGGCTTCCCCGCCCGAATGCGCTTGCTGTCCGGCAAGGCGCGGATAGGCTATGAAACGAGCAATCCGCGGGGGCGTGTTCGGCGTGGTACCGCCGGCGCCGGCGCGGCGAGTGTCGCAGTCAATCTGGGAGGACATCGACATGCAGCGATGGAAACGCAACGGACTGTTCGCAATTCTGGCGGTCGCGGCCGCGAGCAGCCCGGGCTTCGCACAGGACGCGGACACCCTGACCGAAAAGGGCGTGATCAGCGGCACGATGGAGATCGACTTCAAGTCGCGCGTCAGCCGCGACACCAGCGGCGAGTTGGTCGAGAATTCGCCGGCCAAGGGCGTGCAGGACACGTACACCTTCACGTTCAACGTCGCCAAGACGACCGAATTCGCCGGCAAAATCGTGCGGCAGCCGAACCTGTACAGCAAGACCATCCGGAAGGTCGTGCAGGGCGCGGCCCTGGGCTTCGACATCAACCTCTCGCTGTACAACCCCAAGGATCTGAAACAGAAGAAGGCCGTCGGCAAGTGGGTCGGCAACGTTCCGATCGACACGGCCAGCGGCGCGTATGACCTGGCGGGCGGCGCCAAGGAAGAGCGTCCCCTGCGCTTCGCGATCGACACCGTCGGCAAGGCCCAGGGATTTGTCGATCAGTTCGGCGGCCGGCTGGTCGGCAAGGCCGAGAAGAAGGACAGCCTGGCCCAGTACACCTTCAAGCGCATGGTCGGCACAAAGGAAGTCGCCGTGACGGTCAAGCGCAGCGATCCGATGCGCTTCGACGGCATCGAACTCGCCAAGGGCCCGGTCGACACCTATCCGCGCACGCGCGTCACCGGCCGGCTCGACTACGACTATGAAACCGGCAACTGGTACACCGACGGCATCGTCTTCAAGTACGCGCTGAACGGCAAGGACTGCGAGGACAAGGTCACCGGCTCGATCAAGTGGGTCGAAGACCCGAACCGCAAGACCAACGGCAAGGGCCACTACGAGTTCAACCTCCGCTTCAACGAGGAGAAGAACAAGGCCGCGGGCGGCGAAGGCGCGGCGTTCGGCAACATGAGCGACGAAGAGGCGTTCTTCGCCGTCGACAACAGCATCCCCTGCCTGACCGGCTCGATCGACTACGTCGATCTGATGTCGGGAGAAACGGTCACCAGCAGCAAGGTCACGTATGCGCTTGACGCGAACAAGCTGACCAAGCAGCAGGTCATCAATTTTTTCAAGCTCTGGACGTTGTGCGTCGGTCCGACGAATGACGAGTAATTCGGCGTTCTGAGCGATTGAGGATTACTCAAACGGAGCCGCGGCGTTGCTGAAATGCCGCG
>JACRLV010000137.1:0-9345 GCA_016235145.1 Planctomycetota bacterium | reverse complement strand
ACGAAATGCCCAGAAACACCGTCGGACTCGGAGGACCGGCGCTACGAAATGCGGAGAAACACCGTCGGACGCGGAGGTCCGACGCTACGGTATGTCTTCGCCGGCCCCCGTTCCGCGCCGCTGATTCGCGGCCTATTCGACGTTCTGGACCTGCTCTTTGATGCGGTCGATCGCACCCTTGATTTCGATGGTGTGTCGTGCGATCGCGGCGTCGCCCGCCTTGGAGCCGATCGTGTTCGCCTCGCGCAGCATTTCCTGCGAGATGAAGTCGAGCTTGCGGCCGGCCGGCTCGCGGCTTTCGATCGCCGCCGCAAATTGATCCAGGTGCGACAACAGCCGGGAGATTTCCTCGCTGATGTCGCTGCGTTCGGCGTAAACGGCGACTTCCTTGACCAGGTCTTCCTCAGCGAGCTTAACGTTGCTCTCGGATACGAGCTGCTGCACGCGCTGCATCAGGCGGCGGCGGTATTCGTCCACCACTACGCCGCCCCGAACCCGAATCGCCTCCAGATTCTCGCGGACGATCCGGCAATGGGACTGAAGGTCGGCCGCGAGGGCTTTCCCTTCGACCGCGCGCATCGCCAGCATCCGCTCAATTGCCGCGTCGATCAGCCGCAAAACGAGCTGGTGGGCGTGTTCGCGCTGCGCGTCGCTCAGCTCATGCGGCTGGCAGACGCCCGGCAGGTTGGCGAGCGTGGCCAGATCGATCGTGACAGCCGGATCTCCCGGCGCGACGGCCCGGAGCTGGACGAGATAGTGCCGAATCGCCGCGACGTTGATTTCCTGAGCAGCGGCTTCGCTGAGGTCGCGGGTGTAGAGCCGCAGCGTCACGCTGCCGCGCGTGATTCGCTTCCGCAGATGCTGCTCGATTTCGGATTCAATGAAGGCGAATTCGTCCGGCAGGCGGATCGAGGCCTTGAAGTAGCGGTTGTTGACGCTGCGCAGCTCGACGTGATACGCGTGCCCATCTTCTTCGATCTGGGCTTCGCCGAAGCCGGTCATCGAGAGGATCATCGGGCCCTCGCCGGAATGAGTGCCGGAAAAAGGATCAGGGAGCGCCGCCGCCGCCCAGGGACGTCGCGGGTGTCGGAGTCGGGCTTGGCGTTGGAGGCGCCGTGCTCGTTGGAGGCGGAGACTGGGGCGTCGGCGTCGGAACCGGCTGGGCCGCGGGGGCCGGAGTTGGTTGCATCGGCTGGGTTGCAACCGGCGCCTGCTCGGGCTGTTCGGCGGTGATCGCCGTGGTTGAATCTGTCCGACCAAGCGTCGAAGTCGGCGTCACGAACACGTAATTCAGCACAACCGCCGCGAAGAGAAAAACGGCGGTGACGACCACGGTCGCCCATGTCAGCACGTCGCCGGTCTTAGCCCCGAACGCCGTGTGGCCCCCGGCGCCGCCGAACGCACCGGCCAGACCGACGCCGCGGCCGCGTTGCGCCAGAATGATCAACATCAAAACCAGCGCGACGAACCCGAACAGCACCGCGAGGATGTTGTAATACCAAGCTACTGCCAGCATAACGCCTCACAAGCCGCGACGCCGCGATCGCCCCAGGAGTGCGACCGCCCGCCGCGCGAGCCCCGAAGTATATGCCATTCAGCCCCGGACTGCCAGCGTCGCCGAGACGATCCCCAGGAACGAATCCGCCTTGAGGCTGGCGCCGCCGATCAGGCCGCCGTCCACGTCGGGCTGCTTCATGATCTCCCCGGCGTTGTCCGGCTTGACGCTCCCGCCATAAAGAATGCGAATCCGGTCCGAAACGCCGCCGCGCGATCGGCGAATCTCCGCCCGGACGTGCTGGTGCGCCTCCTGAGCCTGGGCGGGGGTGGCGTTTCTGCCGGTGCCGATCGCCCAGACCGGCTCGTAGGCGATGACGATGGCCGAGGATCACATAGCGGGCGCCGGTTTCGGCGATCATTCCCGGCGAGAGCTCGCCGGTGAACGCACCGGCGGATTCGTGATAGCAATTCTGGGCGCCGAACGCGATCGCGCTGCCCGCGACGGCCTTGGCGACCGGAAAGAGGTAGACGGCGGGCGGACAGACCACGACTTCGGCCTTCGCGACGGCGGCGCCGATCTTCTCCATGCCGGAACGGACCGCCGCGATGAGCTCGCGTGCCGTGGCGAGGTTGTGGTTCATCTTCCAGTTGCCGGCGATGATCGGGCGACGCATACAGCTCTCCTGCGAGACGAGTGGTTGCTCTTCAATTCGCGGCACAATCGTAACGCAAAACAACGGATCGTTCGGGCGGCGGCGGACGGCGTCAGGGGTATAGCTTGCTGACCTGCCAGCCTGCCCAGTCGCGGACAAAGAGCGTGCGATCGTGCAGGCGGAACGGGCCGGCGACCCAGAACTCGATCTCGCGCGGCGTGACCCGGAAACCGGACCAATGCGGCGGGCGCGGCACCGAGCGCCCGATGTAGATGAGCTCGATCCGGGCGACCTCCGCGAGCAGGGCCGTGCGTCCGGGCATCGGGCGGCTCTGCTGCGAGGCCCAGGCGCCGAGTTGGCTGGTCCGCGGGCGCGTCGCAAAGTAGGCGTCCGCTTCGGCGTCGCTGACGAGCGCAGCGGCGCCGCGAATGTGCACCTGCTCGTCGATCTCGCGCCAGAAGAACGTCAGGCTGACGTTGGGATTCGCCTGGATGTCCCGCGCCTTGCGGCTTTCGAGGTTTGTATAGAAGACGAATCCGTCTCGATCCCAGCTCTTCAGCAGGACAGTGCGGCTCGATGGAGTGTTGCCCGCGCCCACGGTGCACAAGCACATCGCGTTCGGTTCCGAAATCCCGGCCGCCGCGGCTTTCTCAAAAACGGTCCCGAATCGTTCAAACGGATCGCTCTCGCTCATACTGGCCCGCCATCGGGGGTCTCAGATCCGACTCGCATGCCGCCGGCACGCCGATTTCGGACATGCGCTCTACCGTAGCCCGAACCGCGGAAGGGTTCCAGAATGCCGGGGGGAGTCCCTTGATTGGGATAGGGTTGTAGAAGGCAATGGGCAGGGGAGCATGGGCCTCCGGCCCGTTATTCGATTCGCCGGCGCGCGGGGCCCGGACGCGGAGGTCCGACGCGACGAATCGCGCGATCCCGCCCCAGAGGCGCCGGGAGAGGGTGAACCGGCGCCCCCCGCGCCGGTTCGCAACAACCCCAATCTCAGTTCCCGATCGGCACACCGCGGTGGCGAAGTGCGGCCAGGATGATGTCCACCGCGTCCAGCCGCGTGAACGACGCGAGGTTCAGCAGCAGGTCGAAACGCGTCTCATCCGCCGCGTCGTGGTGGAAATTGTGGCGGACAAACTGGGCGCGTTCCTGCTCAACCCTGTGGAGATCGGCCTTGGCCTGTTCGTGCGTCAGCTTGCGGCTGGCGGCCCAATCGACGATGCGCTGATCGAGCGGGGCGATCAGCCGGACCCGCAGACCGCGTCCCGGCGGGAGGATCATGTCGATCCCGCGGCCGAGATACACGCCCGGCCCAGTCCGCGCGAGCATCAGCGTCGTCTCCGTCAGCCGGTGGCAATAGTCGTTTCGCACCAGATGCCCGCTGAAGAGGAATCGGAGAATTCCCTCCATCCAGGTCATGTCGTGCTCATCCAGTTCTTCGTATAGGCGCGTCCGCGTGGCGTCGTCCTCGGCCATCGCCCGGAGGATCTCCTTGTCGTAAATCGGCCAGTGCAGCCGCTCGCCGAGCACCTGCGCGATCTGCGGTCCGCCGCACCCGACCTGCCGCGAAATGGTGACGAAATCATGGACCTGCTTTTCGGGCTCGAGCTTGAGGTCGTCGTAGTGCTGTTGCTTGGCGAGTTCCCAGTTCCGCATCTGCCGTTCGACGAGCTTTTCCATCGCCGCGTCCATGGGACACCTGCCTTTCCACGGAATTGCGTCCCCGTTCACAATCCCGACGGCCCGGGATCCTGAGTAGCAAGCATTGTTCCGCGCGAATGCGAGTCATCGTCCGGAGGACACGCACGGCACGCGAGCAGGCTCGCCAATGATTCTATTCAGCCGAATTCGGCGACGTGGCGGACGGCCCGTCCCGGATTGCCGCTACAATTCCACCCGCCGCACGAGGCCGTTCGGCGATCGTGCGAGTCGGTTGCGCAAGTTGTTCGGCGGACCTGCGATCCGAGCCCCACGCGCTGGCGCTCGGGGCTCGGTCTGAATCGACGCTTCGCCGAGGTTGTCGTTCTTCCATGTGAACCCGTTCGGAGTGAAGCGTGCCGCGCATCGAGCACAACACGCCGCGAGAGTGGGTCATCGCGGGCCCGCATCCCGACCTGGCGGAAATGACTCGCGCGGCGGGCGTCAATCCGCTCCTGGCTCAACTGCTGCTCCTGCGCGGCATTCGGGCGGGCGCCACGGCGGCGTTTCTGCGGCCCGATTTTCGCGAATTGCATCCGCCGGAGCGGCTTACCAACGCCGTCGAGGCCGCGCGTCGGCTCGCCGCCGCGGCGCAGGCCGGGCGAAAGATCGTGATCTACGGCGACTACGACGTCGACGGCGTGACGGCGGCGGCGATGCTGTGGCACGCGTTGCGTTTCGCGGGCGCGACGCCGGAGGTGTACATCCCCAGCCGCCTGGACGAAGGCTACGGCCTGAGCACCGAGGCGATCGAGAAACTCGCCGCGAGCGGGGCCGCGCTGGTCATCACCGTGGATTGCGGCATCACCGCGCTGGAACAGGCCCGGCGGGCGCGCGAGCTCGGCGTGGAGCTCATCATCACCGACCACCATGAGCCGAAGGCCACGCTCCCGGACGCGGCCCTGCTCGTGCATCCGACCGCGGTTCCGCCGGCGTCGGGTAATCCGAATCTCTCCGGAGCGGGCGTGGCGCTGAAGATCGCCTGGGCGCTGTGCCGCGAGTTGACCCGCGCCAGCAAGGTTTCGCCGGAAATGGCGGAGTTCTTGCAGGACGCAACCGCGCTCGCCGCACTTGGCCTGATCGCGGACGTCGTGCCGCTCGTCGGCGAAAACCGGGTCATCGCGTCGGCCGGGCTGAAGCGGCTGCGGCAAACGCAAAACGTCGGCTTGCGGGCGCTGATCGAGGCGAGCGGGCTGAAAGGCAAGGCGTCGTACGACGACTACGACGTGGGATTCGTCCTCGCCCCGCGGCTCAACGCGATCGGCCGAATGGGGCATGCTGCGGAGGCGGTCGAGCTGCTCACGCGCGCCGATTCGCAACGGGCGTTCGAAATCGCCGCCGAACTGGATCGGCTCAACCGTCAGCGGCAGTCCGTCGAACGCGAGATTCTCGAACAGGCCGTGCAGATGACGATGGACCTCGGGTTTCATCGCGATGGGCGGCGCGGCATCGTCCTGGCGCATCCGGACTGGCACGCCGGCGTGATCGGCATCGTGGCTTCGCGGCTGGTCGAGCGGTTCGGGCGGCCGACAGTGCTGATCGCGCTCGGGGACGGCGAAGGACAGGGCAGCGGCCGCAGCGTACGCCATTTTCCGCTGCACGAAGCGCTCGCCGCGTGCGACAAGCATCTGCTCAGCCACGGCGGACACGCGATGGCGGCGGGCCTGCGCATCGCGGCGGGCAACGTGGACGAATTCCGCGAGGCGTTCGCCGCGCAGGCGGCCCAGCGGCTCACCCCGAACGACATCGTTCCGAAGCTGCATCTGGACGACGAGGTGGATCTCGCCCAACTCACGCCGGAACTGGTTTCGCAGATTCAGCGCATGGCCCCGTTCGGGGCCGGCAATGCACGGCCGCTGCTCGCGTCGGCGGAAGTGGAACTCGCGGACAGCCCGCGCGCCGTCGGAGGCGGCCGGCACCTGCAATTCACGGTGCGGCAAACGCTGACCCGCGGCGGCGCTCCGGACGGCAGCTACCGAAAAGCGATCGCCTTCAACCGCGGCGAGTACGCGGCGGAACTCGCCGAGCGCCGCCGCATGCGCGTGGCGTTCGAGCCGATCCTGAACGAATGGAACGGCGCGCGAAAGGTGGAGCTGAAAGTGGTCGACTGGAAGTACGTGAGCTGATGAATTCCGTGATTGCGCGATCGGCAATTCGCATGGAACCAGCCGGTCTTGCAAGCACGTCCCTCAACCGTGCGCCCGGCGGGCGGACTGCGACGGCGTCGATCGCACGCTCGCACCGGCTGCCTCCACTTCGATCCACAGCGAGCGTTGCGTGATCCGTAACAAAGACGGCGGGCACCGACAATCGTCGATGCCCGCCGCGATTCCGTGCCTTGAAAAGCCGTTCGATCTATCGCCGGCGAAGCGCCATGCCGGCCGCCAGCGCGAGCAACGCCAGGGTCGCCGGCTCGGGAACGATGCGGATGATCTGATTCGCATCCAGCAGCGAGATGTACATGAAGTTGTCGGGACCGAACACCATGTCGGCGGCGAGTCCGGCGAATCCGGTGCCGATGACGGTGCCCACGCCGCCGGAGTCGACCCGAATCAAGTTGCCGTTCACGCGGTCGATGGTGTAGAGGTCCGTGCCCCAGAAGGCGTCTCCATTGCCGAATACGAGTGGGGCGGACCCGTTGAGCCCCGAATAGAAGCTGCCGTTGAATACGGAGCCGTCGGGGTTGTGAATTCGAACAGTCCCATCCACAGCAGCCGTGTAGATGCGATCGCCCGGTCCGATCTCTACCACGCCGTTGTCCGCGGGCAGCGTGAACAACAACGATCCGCCTCCGCCGGGAGTAAGCGCCCAGACCTGGTTGTCCTCATCATCGGCCGTGACGATGCGGCCGGTGCTGTCGTACTCGAGGTCGTTCGGGTTGTTCAGGCCGCCGGACGGGCCGAAGATCACCGAGAGCGACTCGTCGGGGGCGATGACGCGAAGCTCGCCATCGGACACGGGCGTGTTCGTCGTGTGGCCGGCGACCATGACGCCGCCGACTACGCCGGAAAACGCACCGGTCACGTCGAACAACACGGCATCCGGATCGACCTGCACGGGGCCGAACTCAACCACCGGTCCACCGCCGTATCCGATTCGGTGGATTCGAGTCGGATCGGAGCCGGTGCCCAGAATGCTACGGCCGACGTACATGGTTCCCAACGGGTCGAACGCCATCTCCACCGGGCGATCGACCGCGGCGTAGAACTCAACCGTGCGGCCAGGGACGACTTGCGCGCTGGCCGCCATTGCCAGGACGCCGGCGGAGACTGCAAACGCCAAGAGTCGGGATGTGTGTGGAAATTCTCGCATCATGTCACCTCCGAGTGATTATCATTGACCCCCACGAAACGACGACCAACAGGACGTAAGATAACGAGGAGCCGGCCATTCCGTCACTCATCTTTGTAGAAAATTCAACCGTCGTTGAACGACGCTCACCGGAGCGCACCGCGGTCTTCCGTGCGATCGTGGCGGATTTGCGCGGTCGAAATTCGGTCGCGCGCAGCGTCAGGCGAGCATCGTCGCCACTTTTTCGCCCGCCACGAAATCCGCCTGCGTGATCGAGCGCAGCTTTTCCAGCGTGATGTCGGGAGCGATTTCGCGGAGCACCATTCGCACCGGACCGGCGGAGACCGGCTGGGGATATTCGAAATCCCAGACGCCCCATTCGGTGATCAGGCGGTGAACGCAGCGCGTGCCGGTCAGCGGCAGCGTGCATTTCTTCAGCACTTTCGACGTGCCGCTCTTGTCGGCGTGCTGCATGATGATCACGACTTTTTTCGCCGAGGCGACCAGGTCCATGCCGCCGCCCATGCCTTTGACGAGCTTGCCCGGCACCATCCAGTTCGCCAGATCGCCTTCCTGACTGACTTCCATGCCGCCCATGATCGTCAGGTCGATGTGCCCGCCGCGGATGATCCCGAACGAGTCGGCGGAGCTGAAATACGACGCCCCGGGCAGTTCGGTGATGGTCTGCTTACCGGCGTTGATCAGATCCGGATCGACCTCCTCGTCATACGGGAAGGGGCCGATGCCCAGCATGCCGTTTTCGCTTTGCAGCACGATGTTCACGCCCGCCGGAATGTGGTTGGCGATCAGCGTGGGCATGCCGATGCCGAGGTTGACGTAAAAACCGTCCTGGAGCTCCTTCGCGGCACGCAGGACGATGCGGTCGCGGCCGGTCGGAATTGCGGTTGTGGCTGCCATTCGTTTCTTCCTCTTGTGCCGGGTCACAAAATAACACAACTGCGGATTGGCCTCAACGAATCGCGCGACGGGCCATGGCGGCGACTGAACGCAGCATGGCGCGGCAACGGAGGCAGGCAAACATGTCTCGAAGAATAGCTGGGCATTGAGTACTCAGCCGAGCCAACGCCTACCGCGCCCGCGTCACTACTTGAAAGCTGAATCGCCGGACAAGCATGTCAGCACGACCGAAATTGCGAAACGAGTACTTCGACGACCAGTTCCCGCCGCCCGCATCGCTTGTCCGAAACTCCCCCCACGCCTATCGTTATCCGAGGAGCCCGACTGGCCGATGCCGCCCGAGCGCTGCGGCGATTTGGAGAAATAGTCCCATGCGCACGCCGAATACCGTTCCGATGAGAGCGTCTTTTCAACTTCGACGCCCAAGCCGCGCCTTGTGCGTCCTGGCCGCGGTCGGGCTCGCGTCGGCAACGGCCTGGGGCGAGGTCGTTTCGTTCAGCGGAAAGGCCGAGGCCTCGATCACGGAGCACGTGGCGGCAGCGTCGTCACGCAGCGATTCGGCTTCGCTGGCGTATCCCGGCAGCTCTTTGCCGCTACAGGTCTTGGCGCAACTGAGCACCGACGCCTCCCAGTACCCGTCCGCCGGGGCGGTCGCGGCCCAGTTCGCCGATCCCACCACCGATCCCGCCAACCCCGAAGAATTCGCGATCAACCTGACCCTGAACAGTGTCGCCGCCGACGTCGCCTACGACGGAACTGCGATCGCCGAGGAAACGCGGGAGATCGTGTTCTCGGCCGGCGAGCTCGGCTTGGCGGCGGCCGCCGGCGTCCCGCAAACAGTTCGCGGCCGGCTTGCGATCGACGGGGCGCTCACGATCATCGCCGCGGACACAACCCGCGACCTGACCGGATCAAGCGTCAAGCTGACGGTGACGGTCGAGCAGGCCACAGAGAGCAGCACGGAAACGGTATTCACCGGCGCAGTTGAACTCGCCGGCAGACCGGACGCCGACGTCGCGGTCCTCGCCGAAGGGAGCTTTCCGACGTCGCGGTTGATCCTGTCGAATCTGGCGGGCCTCGGGGCCGACTTCGGCGTGTTCCACGTGGTGATCATTCCGAACATCACTATCGACTACAACTACACCGCCACCGTCGGCACGCCCCTGAAGCTCACTGCCCGTGTCCGCATCGACGCGGGCGCCCACGACCTCGACCACGTGCTCGCTGTGGATCAACGCGGCCAGGCGCCTCGCGCTCGAAGCGCTCGCGGCTCTTCGCGTCG
>JACRLV010000136.1 GCA_016235145.1 Planctomycetota bacterium | reverse complement strand
TCTGTAAATCCGGACCGGTGTGAAAATCGCCGACCAGCACGCCGGCCAGACGATCGAACCAGCCTTCGAGCTTCAGCGTCGCCAGGGCGCGATCCACGCGGTAGGGGGCTTCATTCACGTCTTCGATTGCCAGCCACTTGCCGTCCGGTCGGACGCGGGCCCGCATCGGACCCGCCAGGGCCGCCGAGAAGACGGTCAGACAACCGCCGACGAATCGGACCAGGCCCGGCCGCACGGAGCCGGCGACGATTTTCGCCCGCAGCGGTCTGCGGGATTCGCGCAGCAGGTCGGTCGCCTTCAGGTCCGCAGGCGATGCGAGCTTTGTTTGTTTGGCGTGCTTCAAGTCTCCCGCGCGATGGCCGCCGCAGCCCACCATCTCCGGCAGCACCTCGCTCCAGAATCGGCTGAACGCCGTCCGGGACTCCGCCGGCGGCTTGATCTTCCATGCCAGGTAATTCGGGCACAACCAATACACGCCGCGGCCGCAGCGGTAGCTCGCCACCAGGTTCACCAGCGTACTCATTTCGCTGAAACCCATCGCCCAGAGCGGCGTGCGGCGGTCCGCCAGCGGCGAGAAATCGAGGTGCGGCAGAATTCGCGAGAAATAGCCGCCGCCGGAAACCGCCACGATCGCGCGCGTCTGGGGATCGCGCAGGGCGTCGTTGATGTCGCAGACGCGAAGCGCATCGTCCCGCCGTCCGCCTTTTCCCGGGTGCTCGACCGCTTCGAACAGCGAGCGGTTGTACGTCAGCCGCAACGAGTTCGGCAGCGCGGCGCGGATCGCGTCGAGGTATGCGGCCAGATCGCGGTACTCAAATCGCACGACGTCCTTCGACGCCGGGTTTGCATGAGCCAGGAGGTGGATGCGGTCTGGAGTGATGCTGCGTTTTGGCACTGAGGTCACCTATCGCATTCGGGGCGTTACGAGACATTGCCGGCGCGTCCGTCGAAACGGAATCGAACCGGTATCGCTACACCGGCTTCATGTGCTCAAACTGGTTTCGGCAGGCGTCGCAGTAGTGGATCGTCCGGCAGCGCGTCGGGCCGAAGGGGCTCTCCATGCGTGTGGACAGACTGCCGCAGTAAGGGCACGCGATCGGCTCGCGCGCGCTCACGGTCAGCGGCACCAATCCGCTGGGCAGGTTGCGAACGAGCCCCCGCGCCGGAACCGTTACGCCATGCAGGCGAAGCGCCTCGCGTCCTCCGTCGCTGATCCGCTCGACCGACCACGGCGGATCGTTGATGAATCGAACGCGGACGCGGGCGGCTCCCGCGGATTTGAGCCGCGATTCGATCTGCGTCCGCAGCATGTCGAGCGCCGGGCAGCCGACGAAGGTGGGCGTGATGTCGACTTCGATGTCGCTTGCGGGCGAGTCGGCGGCAGGGCGGGCGCGCACCTCGACGACGATCCCGAGGGATACGATGTCGATCGGCATCTCGGGATCGTCGATCGTCGCGAGGACGGCTTGTGCATCGGCGACCGTCACCACGCTGCTCCGGGTTCGGTGCGATAGACCTCGGCAAGCTCGTCGAGCAGGGCGGCGAAGGCTTCGCTGTGTTTGCCGCCACGGCCGCCCGCCGCGTCCGGCGCCGGTCGTGCGAGTGTGATGCGAAGCGTCGCGTTTTCGACCACGTTCTGAATCGCATTGCTCCAAGAATCGAACATGTCGCCGCCGGATTTTGGAAACACGCCCGTCGATTCGAGCGCCGCGACGCCGCCGGTCGGCTCGAACAGTCCGCCGCAAAGCGGGGCCAGGCGGTCAAGGGCGGATTGAATTCGCGTTCTGGATTCCGGCGTTCCGCGCCCCAGCCGCACCACCCACTGATCCGCATGCCCGATCGCCAGCCGCTCTTCGGCGAGCAGGCGGGCCGCGAGCTGGCGAAGCGGCGTATAGGCGCTGTCCGCCAGCCGCGCGAGTCGAAGCTGCTCGTAATGGTCGCACAGGAATTGCCGCGCGATGGCGACGGCCCAGTCGAATTCGTCGTGCAATTCAACCAGCGTGCAGCAGCGATATTCAGCGGCGGTGCGGCCGTAGGCCACGTCGTCGCCGCGTTTTCCCAAAAGGCCGCCGACCATCTCGTACAGCGCCATCGCGTGTGCCAGGTCGTCCTGCGCCAGCGACGAAAACGCGATGTCCTCTTCGAGCATCGGCGCCAGGCCGGTCCAGTCGGCGTTGCGATGGCCGAGGATGAACTTGTCGTCGGCGACGCTGAGCAGCAGATCGACGAGCGGGTTCTTCAGTTCGCTCGGAAGCACGTCCATCAGAATCTCCTCGCGCCGATCCACGTCGGGATCAGCGCCGTCCACAGCGGCACGCATCGCATCATTCAAAAATGGTCCTTGATGTCGCCCTGCTTGTAGTCGTTGTATTCCTTCTGCGACATGAACTTCTTCCACTTCTCGCCGACCGGGTAGCCCTTGGCGAAGCGGTAGTCCTGGTCGGTCAGGCGGAAGACGAGGTCGCGCTCGTAGTCGGTTCGGATGATCGCCGAGCGCGGCACGACCCAAAGCTGCGCACAGGCCTGGTCGCGCCCGAAGTGCTCGCGCGCGAACATCAGGGCCATCTGGTCGTCCGCGGCATCGACGCTGCCGGCGTAAGTGTGCGGCTTGCCGCGTTCGAGCTGAATGAAGACTTCGTACGGCTTCAGATCGCCCTCGGCCGGCGACGGCAGGTCGCCGCGATATTCCGGAATCGACGCGCGGTACTTGGAAAGTCCCATGAGCTTGATCCTCATCGTCGCAGTGCGTTCCGCGACCCCCCCCGAGAATTTTATGGCGAGCGCGAGCAGATGGCACGCGCGGCGATGCGGCGGGCCGCGAGGCGGCGGGCGGCGAGGCGGGTGGTCGGATGTACCGCAGCCGCCCTCGGCTGCTTTCTTGCCCCCGCGCTGGCGCTTTGGACCATGAAACGCGGCGGGAACGGTCCTGATGGCGCTTCCCGTTTTTCGCTTCTCGATTCTCGCGTTCCTCCCTCGCTTGCGCGTCGGGCTCGGAAATGCGCCCTCACCCCGACCCTCTCCCGGAGTCCCGGGAGAGGGGGAGTCGCCCGCGGCCGGCGAACGCGACAGGCGGGAATTTCGGCCTCGCGACCCTTCGCGTATACTCCTGTCCGTGCGCCGGGAACCGGGCGTTCGGGGCGGTGCGCTGCGCGAAAGGAGTCTGAAAATGCCGACGAAAAAGGAACTGCTCAGTCGCACGATTGAGCACATCGATATCAGCAAGCACAACGTCGTGGGGATGGTCGACGCGATGCGGCAGATGGCGTTCACCGCCCGCGATCTTCAGCGGGCCGCCGACATCTACGACCGCATGCTCCGCGACAAGGATTGCGCGATCATCCTCTGCCTGGCGGGTTCGCTGATTTCCGCCGGCTTGAAAAAGGTCTTCGCCGACATGGTCCGCAACCGCATGGTGGATTGCGTAGTTTCGACGGGCGCGAACATCGTCGATCAGGACTTTTTCGAAGGCCTCGGCTTCCGGCACTATGTCGCCGACGAGCGCTTCAAGGCCGGCATGGACGACAACGTGCTGCGCGACCTGCACATCGACCGCATTTACGACACGTTCATCGATGAGGACGACCTGCGCGTCTGCGACGAGACGACGCAGAAGATCGCCGACTCGCTCGATCCGCGGCCGTACAGCTCGCGCGAATTCATCCGCGAGATGGGCGCGTACCTGGTCAAGCACGGCAAGAACCGCGATTCGATCACGCAGGCCGCGTACGAAATGGACGTGCCGATCTTCTGCCCGGCGTTCAGCGACTGCTCCGCGGGCTTCGGCCTGGTCGCGCACCAGCATGCGCGCGGCGGACAGAACTGCGTCAGCCTCGACAGCGCCAAGGATTTCTATGAGTTGACGCAGGTCAAGATAAAAAACCCCACCACGGGCATCTTCATGATCGGCGGCGGCGTGCCGAAGAACTTCACCCAGGACATCGTCGTCGCGGCGGAAATCCTCGGCTTCGACGCCCCGATGCACAAGTACGCGGTCCAGATCACCGTCGCCGACGTGCGCGACGGGGCCCTGTCGAGCAGCACGCTCAAGGAAGCGTCGAGCTGGGGCAAGGTCGATACGGCGTGGGAGCAGATGGTCTACAGCGAGGCCACCCTGGCGACGCCGCTGATCGCCGGCTACGCCTACCACAAGGGCGCCTGGAAGAGCCGCAAGCAACTTCGGCTGGGCAAGCTCTTCGAGCCGAAAGCGGCATCCAAGCCGAACGGCAAGACCGCGACGGCAAAGCCTCGAGGCAACGCCCGCGGCAAGCTGGCGACCGCCGGGGCGAAGTAGCGCCTGGGGGAGGAACGCGCCGATGCGGCGTCGTGCAGGCGAGCGCGGACGGGGCGCGCTGCGTGGGGTCCGTGCCCTTGTCTTCGAAGGGATCTTCCGTGTACAGCGGCCAATGCGTGACGGCGCCGTCCTGGGGCGTCGCGACGGTCGTTGACCACGATCGTTGCCGCGGGGCGGCGGGCTGATAGTTCGAGACAGCGTGCTGTGCCGTCGCGGATTCGTGCGTGACGATCGACGCGGGCCCGTCTTCTGCGAATTGATTCGGCACGTGCGCGCAGCCGGCCAGTCCCAGCGCCAGCGCCGCGAGCAGCCTATTCATCGCCCGGATATTCGATCGCATAGTTCGTCGGCTCCTTCGTGATCGCAATGTCGTGCGGGTGAGACTCCGCCACGCCCGCCCCGGTGACACGGACGAACCGCGCTTTCTCGCGCAGCTCGTCGACGTTTCGCACGCCGCAATATCCCATGCCCTGGCGCAGTCCGCCGATGAGCTGCAAGACGTATTCGCTCAGCGGTCCGCGATAGGGGACGCGCCCCTCGACGCCTTCCGGCACCATCTTCTTGGGCTGGTCCGCGGATTGGTTGTACCGCGCGGCGCTGCCCGCGGCCATCGCGCCGAGCGAGCCCATGCCGCGATATTCCTTGTAACGCCGGCCTTTCCAGATCACGAGCTGGCCGCGCGACTCGTCCATTCCCGCGAAAAGCGAGCCGAGCATCACCGCGTGCGCGCCTGCGGCGAGGGCCTTGGTGATGTCGCCGCTGTAGCGGACGCCGCCGTCGGCGATGAGCGGCACGTCGCTGACGCGGGCGACGTCGATGATCGCGCTGATCTGCGGGATGCCCACGCCGGTGACGACGCGGGTCGTGCAGATGGCGCCGGGGCCGATGCCGACCTTGACGGCATCGGCGCCGGCCTCGCAGAGATCCTTGGCCGCCGCGGCGGTCGCGATGTTTCCGGCGATGATCGGGATCGGGAAGCGCCCCTTGAGCGTCTTGACGGTCTCGATGACGGCGTCGCTGTGGCCGTGGGCCGTGTCGACGACGAGCACGTCAACGTCCGCCTGCACGAGCTGCTGGGCTCGCTCATAGTCATAAACGCCGATCGCGGCTCCGACGCGCAGCCGCCCGCGGGCGTCCTTGCAACGGTGGGGGAACTCGCGCGAACGTTCGATGTCGCGCATGGTGATCAGGCCGGCGAGCTTGCCGCGGTCGTCGACCAGCAGCAGCTTCTCCACCTTCGCGCGGGTCAGGATCTTGTCGGCCTCGTCGAGAGTGGTCGTCGGCGGCGCGGTGACCAGGTTGGTCCGCGTCATGACGTCGCCGATCGTCTTTTCCGACGGGTCGAGGAACTTCAGATCGCGTCGCGTCAGAATGCCGACGAGAACGCCGTCGCCGCGCGTGATCGGGATTCCGCTGACGTTTTGCAGGCGCATGGTGGTCTGCGCTTTTTCGATCGAGTCGTCCGGCCGCAACGTGACGGGGTCGAGGATTACGCCGCTTTCGCTGCGTTTGACCTTTCGCACCTCGCGGGTCTGGCTTTCGACGCTGAGATTGCGGTGGATTACACCGAGTCCGCCCTCCTGGGCCAGCGCGATCGCGAGGCTGCTCTCGGTCACGGTGTCCATCGGCGCGGAGAGCAGCGGAATGTTCAGGCGGATTTCGCGCGTCAGCCTGGTGGTGACGTCGATATCGCGCGGATGAATCGCGGCTCGCGCGGGAACCAGCAGGACATCATCGAAGGTGAACGCGTCTTGCGCGATCTTGGACGGCAACGGCGAGTCTGTCATGGGTGCATGATAGGGATCGCGACCCAAGCGTCAAGATTCGTCAAACGAGGGCTCAGCGTCCGCCGGGTTCGGGGCCCAATTCGCTGCGGCCGCCCAGATTCTGCCGGCCCTGGCCGCGGGTGTAATCCTCCGCCCGCGTCAGCACGCCGAGAAACTCGCCGCCGCTGATCAGGCCCAGTCCGGGGCGATGCGGGCCTGGCCGAGCTCCGCCGCGAGAGCCGCAAAATCGCCCTCGAACGGCTGTCCCTTCCAGAGCACGTACGTCGCCCGGTACCCGGCCTCAGCGGTGACGAACGGCTGGTCGGAGATGTAGTCCATCAGTTCGGCGTTGGAATTCTGTGGACAGGGGGCTTGCGAATTGCTTTGCATGGTCGCACAGCCGCCGACGATCAAAGCCAAAACGCCTGCGCAGGCGAGCGTGATCGTTCGCAGCGAACGTCCGATCCGAAGATTCGCCATTCGCCATTCGCCTTTGGCTATTGGTTTTTCCGCCGCCATGGTCAGAAACTCCATGTCAGGCCGGTGAACAGGAAACTCCGCTCGTCGCGATTGTCGAACGTCTGGCCGGGGAAGAACATGCCCCAGCGGATCGTCCAGGCCAGATCCGACGCCAGACGCCAGTTCACGAAATAGTCCATTTCCCAGCCGACGAAGCCCTCGAAATCGCCCGCGGTCGGGTCGCTGATCGCGCCCCGCGCGTGGTGCTTGTGATACACGAGCCAGTTCGTGCCCACTTCCATGTCCCGGAACATCTGCACCGTTTCAAGCGGCGTCAGACTGCCGCCGAACTTCCAGATGTGCAGGTTGCTGAGGGCCGGGCCGGCGGCGATCCCCGTGTCGCGATAGCCGAATCCGACAAAGCTCGAATCCACGTCGTCGCCGCGATTGCCGCCGGCGGCGTTCGTTGGGCTGAAGACCCGGTCGGCGTCGCCGCTGGCGAACATGTACTCGGCGGCCAGCCGCGGGCGCGTGGGAGACTCGAACAGATATTCGACGCCCAAATCCCAACCCCAGGCGTCGACAACGTCGCGCCGCAGGAACATCCCGTCGCCGTAGCTGTGTCCCTGCTCAAACGCGAACTCGCCCCAGTAGTTCAGGTTCTTCACGAGCGTGCCGCGCGAGCCGAAGCCGAAATACTGCGTGTCGTACGCGTAGTTCTGGAGCGGGTCGTTGGGCCTCTCGTCGGTCTTGTCATTGTTCCAGAGGGCGTAGGCGAACGGTACGTGGTTTTCGAATCCCTCATACGCGGCCTGCACGCCGAAGAAACAGCGATTGCTGTGCGAATCGACCGGATCGCTGCGGTCGATGTTCGGATAGCTTGCAATCGACTTTCCGATCAGGCCGGTGATCGAGAAATCGTAAACCTTCCCGCGAATGACGACGGCATCCAGCGGCTGATCGAGCACGTAGCCCGTGCCGAGCTGGAAATCCTGCCGCCCGATGCGCACCTTCGCCTGAAGCGGGTCCGATGGGTTGTTCAGCCGAAACGCCTTGCCGACATCGACCTCGTACCAGCCGCGATCGAGGTTCGGCCCGACCCAATCCTGCTGCCGGTCGTACTCGTCGCCGGGGTTGAAGTAACTGTATGAAAGACGCATGCGGGCGAAGATTTCGTGCGCTCCGTCATCGATCCGCGCCCGCGTCCAGAGGGCCATCGAGGGCCGCTGGAGGACGCGCTGCGACTGAATCCCATCATCGAAGTGGAAGATGTAGTAGTCGAACCAGCCGCCCCATTGCCAGTCGACCAGCGAATTCAGCGGCGCGAGCTGCTTGCGCTGCTCGTCCAACTGCCGATCGACCGCCCGCTGCTGCTGAATCAGGGCGTCCGAAGGTTGCCCAGGTTCCTGGCCGGCGGCCATGGAGACAAGCGAGACGCCCGCACCGCCCAAGACGACGATGCGCGCGCTGCGATGAACGCGGCGAAAGAATTCCGTTCCTACCAAGCGTCACCTCATGCCGCTGCAAGATCCGCGGCCGACCGCGCCGATTCGAAAGGTTGCTTGGACTTCCCGCACCACTACCGTGCGAGTACGCTGAGTGTGGTACAGAATGGTCGCGTGCTCGTCGTCTGTCAAACGCGGGGTTTCCCTTGCCGATGGAAATCGAGCTCAAGTTCCGAATCGCCCAGCCGGAACCGCTCCGCCGCACGCTGGAATCTCTGTCGGCTCGGCCAGTCGGCAGGTTCTTCGAGGTCAACCGAATATACGACACCCCGGACGGACGCCTCCGTGCGGCTGATTCGGCGGTTCGTGTTCGCGAGTCGTGCGATCCAGCCGTCGGCTCGACCGTCGCGACGCTTGCATTCAAGGGACCAAAGTCGGCCGGTCCGTTGAAACAGCGTGAGGAAATTGAAACGGGCGTCGTCGACGCGGACGCGCTGCGGGCCATCCTCGCCCGAACCGGTTTCGTCGAGACCATCCTCTATGAGAAGCGGCGCGAGGTGTGGGTCTTGGCGGACTGCGAAGTCGTCATCGACGAATTGCCGTCGCTCGGTTGGTTCGTGGAGGTGGAAGGCCCGTCGGCCGACGCGGTTCGGGCTTGTTGCGCTGCGATGAAACTGGATCCGGCGGACGCGATTCGCGACAGCTACGTCGGCTTGGCGGCCCGCCATGGGCGCGACCGCGAAGGGCGCCGCGAGTTAACCTTCGCTTAGAGTCACGATCTGCGTCCGGACCTCGTTCATCTCGAAAACGGCTGTGTTCGTAGATACGCTCGCGGTGATGCACCCGTCGAAGGTGCAGTGCGATTGCGTTCCGGTCGCGGGCGGGCGCGGGCGGTGCTATCCTCGCGCCGCGCACCCGCGCGGAGGAACTCATGAACTCGTTTGTCGCCGTGTGCCCGGCACAGCTTCGCGACTATCGCAGTGCACGCATCAGCTCCTACGATCGCACCGGCGGCAATCGTGATTGGTTCGACGTGGAGCCGGGTCAAACGCGCGTCCTGGCGGAAATCGCCGGGCCGGGGCTGATTCGGCATATCTGGATGACGATGGGCTTCCCGCAGGATGACTACCTGCGGCGAGTGATTCTGCGGATCTTCTGGGATGACGGCGGCGAGCCGAGCGTCGAGTGCCCGATCGGCGACTTCTTCGGACTCGGCCATGGCCGGCGAAAGAATTTCGTCACGGCCATGCTCAGCATGAGCCCTCAGGACGGACGGGCGTGCAATTCGTGGTGGCCGATGCCGTTCCGCCGATCCGCCCGGATCGAGGTCGAGAACCAGGGCACGCAGCGCTATTCGCATTACTTCTATGTCGACTACGAATCCTATGATTCCGCGTCCGCGCTCGACGGGCAGGGCTATTTTCATGTCCAATGGAGGCGCGAAAATCCGACGGAGAGTTGGGGCGAGGAGTACAACTACCTCGTCGCCTGCGGCGTGCAGCCGGGACAACCGCTGGGACCGAAGGACGATTTCCTTGAGCCGCGCCCGAAGGAGTGGTTCGATCGCTGTTGGTTCGGCGGCGACCCGCGCAGTCTGAACAAGNNGCGGCCAACTACGTGATCCTCGCCGCCGCGGGCGACGGGGTCTATTGCGGCGCGCATCTCGACATCGACGTGTTCGCCCGGCAGAAGAACGATTGGTACGGCGAAGGCGACGACATGACCTTTATCGACGCGGATCTGAAGGACCACTACGACGCCGCCGCCTGGGCCGGCGCGGGCGACAAAAGGGCTCTGGCCGACCAATTGGGCTGGCCGCCGGCCCTGCACGGAACGGGCACCGAAGACTGGAATCATTGCGCCTTCTGCCCGTCGCAGGAACATCAGGCGCCGTATCACGGCGTGCTGCTGGACAGCGGCGATGAGCAGTGGCGCTGGCGCGGCAAGCAATCCATCTATCGCTACCACGTCGCCGACCCGATTCGATTTCGCCGGCGAATTCTGGCGACCATCGAGCACGGGCACGCCAACAAGCTCGCCAATGACTACTCGAGCACGGCGTATTACTACCTCTCGAATCCGCAGCGCGGCGGCCCGCCGTTGCCCGGTGTGGCGGAACGATTGCCGCGGACGGATGCGTAGTTGTTTTGTTTCGCCAGTCGGGAACCCCCACTCCCGGTACTCCGGGAGAGGGCCGGAGTGAGGAAAGCAGCCGAGGGCGGCTGCGGTCCATTAGCCCAACTTTCGCACTTCACTGACCGGAACCGCGTTGGTGGGGTCGGCGGGGCCGGTTCGACCCTGTAGGTCTGCACTACAAAATCGGGTTGGATCGCCGTCAACCGGGTGGGGGAACGGCGGGGAGTTCGACCTGGGC
>JACRLV010000135.1:6593-13639 GCA_016235145.1 Planctomycetota bacterium | reverse complement strand
TTCAGACGCGATACCAGATGTACTGCCTTGGAAGCAAGGACTCGAAAGTCGAAACCGCGAGCGCCGGGCCGCCCTCTGCGCAGGAATCGGTGCTGAAAGACAATCGGGCCGTGCGCATTCTCTCCGTCCCGCAGGAGGTGACGCTCGCTCCGGGGCAGACCGTGAAATTCGAACCGTCGCCATTCAGCGAAGCAGGCCAACACGGCCACATGATTGGGCTTGGTGGTCCGCAGGCGACCGTCGTCGGCCTAAAGGGCAAATGGAACGACGCCGACGCGAGCTTCACCGCGGATGCAGCATCCGCGTTTTCGGCCGGGGCAATCAAGCTGAAGTGGGGCGAGCTGGAGGCGACTTCGCGTGTTCGCGTCTGCCCGAAGCCGCCGTTCAAGGTCGATTTTGAGGACATGAAACCGGACAGCACGCCGCCCGGCTGGCTCAACGTCATCAACAAGACCAAGGTCGTCGATCAAAACGGCAACAAGGTGCTGCAAAAGCTCGCCGAGAAGCCGTCGCCGCCGTTCATGCGGATTCGGGCGTTCATGGGGCCGCCGATCGCGGGCGGCTATACCGTGACCGCCGACGTGATGAGCACGGTGCGAAAGACGGCGGTCAAGGAGTATTGGGCCGACGCGGGAGTGATCAACTCACGCTATGAAATGCTCTTGATGGGCGACACGCCAGCGACGCCCTGTCTGCGCGTGGTCACGTGGGCGCCGATCCCGCGTTTGCAGAAAGACGTGCCGCTGGCCTGGAAGCCGGGAATCTGGTATCGGGTGAAGTTCCAGGTGAAACTGGACGGCGGGAAGGCCCTGCTGCGCGGCAAAGTCTGGGCTCGCGACGAGCTGGAACCGGCGGACTGGCTGATCGAAGCGGTGGACCCCTATCCGAATCTCGAAGGCAGCCCCGGCCTGTACGGCTACTCGAACGGCACGACCGAAAAGAGCAAGGGCGCGGAAATCTTTTACGACAACATTGAGGTCAGTGGGAATGAATAGACAATGGCGAATGGCGAATGGCGAATATGCCTGCCGACGCGAGGTTCGAATCAGCACGAATAACCGGGGAGGATGGACTTTCTATTCGCCATTCGCCATTCGCCATTGGATATTCGCCTTCGCAATCGCCGCTCCGGTCATGGCGCAGACTTCCGCGAAGGCGCCCAAGCGCGGCGACTGGCCCATGTGGGGCGGTTCGCCGGACCGCAACATGGTTTCCGACGAGACCGGCCTGCCCCATGAGTGGAACATCAAGACCGGCAAGAACGTTCTATGGTCCGCGCCGCTCGGCTCGCAAAGCTACGGCAATCCGGTGATCGCCGGCGGCAAGGTCTTCGTCGGAACGAACAACAACGGCGAATACCGGCCGAAGGCGAAAGGCGACAAGGGCATCGTGCTCTGCTTCGACGAGAAGTCCGGCAAGCTCCTCTGGCAGGCGACGCACGACAAGCTGCCCACCGGCCAGGTCAACGATTGGCCGGAGCAGGGCATCTGCTCGACCGTGGCGGTCGACGGCGACCGCGTCTACTACGTCAGCAACCGCTGCGAACTGGTTTGTGCGGACGTCGAAGGGCTGAAGGCGGGCAAGAACACCGGGCCCTGCACCGACGAAAAATACAACGAACCCGGCGACGCCGACTTCGTTTGGGTGCTGGACATGATCGACCAGCTCGGCGTCTTTCCGCACAACCTGGCGACCAGTTCGCCGCTGGTCGTCGGCGATCTGGTTTACATTCTGACGTCAAACGGAGTGGACGAAGGCCACCTGAATCTGCCCTCGCCCGACGCGCCCGTGTTCATCGCCGTCAACAAGAAAACCGGGGAGGTCGTCTGGCATCGCGGCGATCCGGGCAAGAACACGCTGCACGGCCAATGGTCGTCGCCGGGCTATGGCGTCGTCGCGGGCGTGCCGCAGGTCTTCTTCGCGGGCGGCGACGGTTGGTGCTATGCTACGTTCTGGGCGGTAAGGGGACCAAGTGCTACATCATCTCGACGCCGGTCATGCACAACGACCGCGTGTTCCTGGCTGTGGGACAGGATCCGGAGCACGGCGAAGGCGTCGGAAATCTGCACTGCATCGACGCCACCAGGCGCGGGGACATCAGCGAGAGCGGCAAAATCTGGAACGTCGGCGGCGAGAATTTCCACCGAACGCTGGCGAGCTGCGCGATTCGAAACGGCCTGACCTATGCCGCTGATCTGTCCGGCTACCTGTACTGCTTCGACGAAAGAACCGGGCAGCGCTATTGGCGCTACGACACACAGGCGGCGCTCTGGGGATCACCGTACGTCGTCGACGGCAAGATTCTTCTTGGCGACGAGGACGGAACGGTGCACGTGCTTCAGGAAGGCAAGGAACTCAAAGTTCTTGCGAAAAATGACATGGGCAGCAGCGTTTACACGACGCCCGTCGCGGCCAACGGCGTGCTCTTCGTGAACAACCGCCGCATGCTGTTTGCGATCAAGGCGGGCGCAGAGAGCAAGCCGGCCGGCAAGTGATTGCCGCCGCCGGCCGGTCCGCGTCGATTGAGCCATTGCGTCGAAACGCCGAGTCCGGGGAGTGTTTCGTTCGGATTTCGCCGGCGGACTCGGAAGTCCGACGCTACGAAATCAACTGGCGGCTTACGGCGGGCCGGTGAAGATCCGCTGCATGACCTTGAAGTCCTGCATGTCGAGATCCAAGTCGCCGTCCGGGTCGCCTTCGAGGCAGAATTGGCCGGGCGGATAGGTCAGGCCGGGGCCGCGGAAGCAGAAAACGAACGAATTGAAATCGTTGAAATCAACGTCGGCGTCATTGTCGAAATCGAACATCAGCGGGCCGGTTGCGGTGCGCAGGTAGTTCAGCACGCGTTGCATCACGAGGTCGCGCACGCTTGGCGAGCTGATCGTCTCAAATGGAAACGCGAACGCAACCACGTTGTACACGCCGCTGGAGTATTGCAGGCCCGCGATGCCGCCGGTTCCTCCGACGTAATTGATGCACGAACGCGAGTCCGGGCGCGTCGTCATCGTGTCCGGTTCGCGGGCGTCATATGCGGCCCCGCCGGCCGGGTCGAAATTGAAATTCGCCAGACCCGCCAGCAGCCCGTTTGCCGTTGGCGTGACCGCATAGCTGTTGGAGTCGTTGACGCCGTAGTTGATCCGCAGCGTGTTCTGCGCGAAAGACGAGCCGTGGTTGGCGCCGACGAGGTCATACGCCAGGTCCGCTCCGCTCACGAACATCCGCCCGGCGGCGTTGAGATAATTCGTGACGGCGGTCTGTTCAGTGGTGGAGAACGTGAGATCCTCGGCGCTTTCCGTGCCGAGAATCCAATCGACGATCTCATAACCGGTCAGCAGGACGGCCCCGGACGCGACCGCTTCATTCGCGCAAGACGCGAAACCTTCGCCGTTGGCCGCCAGCGAAACGCCGTGCTCGATCACGTAGTCATACGAATTGCTCTGCCGCCAGATTTCGCGTTCGATCGACTGTCCCGCGTACGCCGGCGGCTGGGTGAACGTCTGGA
The DNA here is from genome assembly GCA_016235145.1 of Planctomycetota bacterium. GTDB lineage: Bacteria > Planctomycetota > Phycisphaerae > UBA1845 > Fen-1342 > JACRLV01. The sequence continues at coordinate 10,137 of JACRLV010000135.1, read as the reverse complement.
TCGGATTCGTCTGCCGGCGGAGGCGGTCAAAGCCGTTGACGATCAAGACGTTCGCCGTGCCGGCCGCCGGCCGACGAACGGCCAGCACCTCGGTGGGCATCGACTCGCCGCCGGCGTTCGTCGCGGCGATGCGGTAGTAGCGCGTCTCGCCGACGGGCACGCCCGTGACGGTGTGCGAAGTCACGTTGCCGAGGACGATCGGATTGCCGAAACCAAGGCCGTTGGACGAGGTGTAGATCACGTATCCGGTCGCCGGATCGCCGCGAGCGCCGTCGGTGAGCGGGGCAGCCCAGTCGATCTGAACGTCGCCGCCGCCAAGGTCGAGAACGCGCGGTTCGCGCGGCGTGTCCGGGGCAAAGGCAAGCGGAACGGGGCTTCCGGCGAGCGAGTGCAGGAATTTCGTGATGCCGTGGACGCAGGCCTGCGCCATCGCCTGCCGCATGCGCGGATCGCGCAGGAGCTGGGCGTCGGTGACGTTGTCGTGGAAGGCCAGTTCGATCAGCGTGGCGTCGAACTCGTTGCTGTTGTTCGTGGTCGCGATGGCGCCATAGGAGCCGCTGAGCGTGGCCCCGGCGCGGTCATACCAGGCCGTCTCGAATTCGCCATTTCGGAGCGTAAGGTCGGCGTCGACCTCATTCGAAAGCGTGGTGGCGAACGCGGCCTGGTTGGTCGTCGCGCCGAGATCGGTGGTCAGGCACATCTGGCCGCGCGCGTTGGTATCGAACGCGTTGGTATGAAACTCAAGGTGTACGCGCTTCCAGCGGTCCACGTTGACGCCGCCGGCCGGCACTTCGTTCATTTCCCGCGCGATGCGGGCGCCCGTCCCCACGTTGTCGCTCTGGTCGTCGGAGCCGCTGACGTCCCAGATGGAGCTGTCGAACCCGACAGCGTTCGAACCCCACTGGCTGTGGCCCCAGTAACGCTGGGCTTCTTCGTCGCGCGGGTAGCCGCTGATGCTGTTCGGTCCCGGTCGTGACAAATCGCCGAAGCCGCCGCCCCAGCGAATCGCGTCGGCGACCACCACGCCGCTGTCCGTCGACGCATTCGTGATGGCGACGAAGTTCGCGCCGCCGGCCTCGAAGAAGTACTCGCCGAGCCACACCCATCCGCCGCCGGTCTCGCGATGGTCGATCGTCACCTCGCTCGTGCCGCCGCTGTGGCCGATGCGATAGGTCTGCCGCACGCGGTTCGATCCCGAAGGCGTGAAGCAGTACACGGGATAGTGGCCGCTGACGACGATCGTCGGCGTGTAGGTCGCAACGGCTGTTTCGGAAGCAGCCGCTGTAGCGAATCGATACGCGACGCCTGAATTCGTCACGCCATTCTCGTAGTACTTCGGCCCGGTGGTGTTATTGGACCACGAGCCCGAATACGTCACGCCGGGGTCGTCGTTGTCGAGCACGATCTCGATCGGCTGCCAGCCGACCGGGCGGAGCGGAACGACCGTCGCGCCGGCGTTGAACGCATAGGCGGCGAAGTAGTTGAGCTGGTCGAGGTTGCCGTAGTCCTCGCACATCGAATTGAGCACGGGCCGCTGGAGAATCCACGCGGAGGCGCCGGCGGTCCAGCCGTGGCCCGCGGAGCAATAGACCGTCACGCCGGTGAGAGCGCCGACCGGCTGCCGCGCCGCGCTGCCGCTGGGACCGCCGCGGGGAGTCGATTCGCCTCCGGTGGGTGGCATTGCATCTCCGGCGTCTCGGGGCATGTCCGGGGCGCCGCGAAACGGCCCGCCCGCCAACGCAATCGCCTTGTAGAACGCCATCTCGAGCGAAAAAAGCCGCTGCGCCGTCAATTTGGAAAGCTCAGCCGCCGCGTCGCCGCTGAATTGCTCCAACGTGCCGTACTCGTCGTTTTCGCCGCCGCGCGCTCGCACTTGCGTGCCGCCAAAGTGTGGGTCTGCGACAAACGGCCGGTGCAGCGCGTTGGTCAGGGATTCCAGGTCGAGCGCCGAAAGCCGCCATCCGTCGGGAATCAGCTCAAAGGTCAAGTCGATTTCGCAGACGTTGTCCTTCCACGCCACGCGGTCGATGTGCGTATCCGCAGGCAGCAACGGTCCGCCCTGGCTGCTTTCGATATGGGAACTCGCCAGGTGGATGATTTCGGCGACTACGTCAAGCGCGTTCGGCGAGCCGGTCGCGATCTGCCGACCGGAGTACGCCTGCGTCAACTCCTGTTCCGCCGCGAGGTCGCCTTCGTGGGCCGAGGCGGGCTGCCAGGACGCGAGCAGCAAGCCAAAAATGCCCGCGATGCGGATGTGCCGGCGCATGGACGCTCCTTCTTCCCTCAGGAAACACCAGTCTAGCGGTTTGGAAGGGTCGATCTCAAGCCATCGTGGGCCGATTCAGCACGTCCTGGGCCGTTATCAGCGGCGGCGGGTGCTGCGGACGCGCCGTTTCGCTCGCGGCGATTGGCCCGACACTGCCAAAACCAGCAACGACGACCAGCCGAAGCCGCTCACGGCGGCGCCGACCGCCAGTCCCGGCGGCGAATAGCGCCAGCGAATCACGATTGGCCGTTCCCCCGGCGGAAGACGCACAGAAAGAAGCACGCCGCCGGCCGGTTCGATCGGCAGCTCGCGGCGACCCCACGTTGCGTGCCAGCCGGGGATCGCCAGCCGCGCGACGACCACGCGGGGGCTCGCTTCGCCGCCCGGAACGTCGCCACCCCAGGTGTCCGCGCGCGTTTCGAATTCGTGCGGCGAATGCTCGATGTAGCGGACGCCGCCGGGCTGTGTCGCTTTTTCAAAATATGCCCGCCCGCGGGAGTATGGATAGCGGAAGAGGCGGTAGCCGGCGGCCGTTTCAGCGGCGAGGCGTGCGCCCTCGGGCGGCGTCAGCGCGGGCTCGCACAGCAGTAGCCAGCCGACGTCGTACCACTGCATCCAGTCGTCGTTGGCGAGCATCGCGGCCGCCGCTTCCGCCTCGCCCCAAGGTTTGAAATGAAAGGCGAGATCGTAGCGCCTTGGCGTCAGCGGGCCGTAATCGGTCAACAGCGGAACGTGATCGAGGATGTTCGTGTTGGCGACAATCTTCCCGATCGGGTCGTGGTATTCGCCGGGCGCGCCGTCCGGCGCTCGGCCGGTGACGATCCACATTCGTTGCGTCGAGCCGTTCAACGCGGCGAGGAGTTCGGCACGCGAATTCGATTGAAAGGACGTGGAGCGCGGGTCGGCGTCGGTTGGAACATCAATCGTCCAGCCGATCACCGCGAGATCGAGGAGCAGGACCATCGGCAGCGATGCGATCCACGCCGGCGAGGAGCGCTTGCGCGAGCAGGCGAACATCGCGCCGATGCTGAGGAAGGTCGCGGCCAATGGCGCGAGCAGGGCCGGGTTGGTTGGCCGCAGGGCTGTGAGCGCGGCGGAGCGCGTTTCCGGCGAAAGCAGCGGCGTGACCGCCGCCAGCACGGCGAGCGGGGTGAGCAGCAGAAGGGCGACCGACAGCAGCGGCCGATCGAACCAACTGCGGAGGATCGCTCTCAATCGTGCTCGCTGCGGCGAGAGCTTGGCGCCAAGGTCGTAAACCAGCACGGCCGCGAGCACGGC
>JACRLV010000135.1:0-6578 GCA_016235145.1 Planctomycetota bacterium | reverse complement strand
CCGGCTGCCGCGAGATTGAACAGCAGCATGGCCCGCGCCGGTACTCGAAACAGGCTGGCGCCGGGCAGGAAGTATAGCAGCGGCGCGACCGGACCGAACAGCCCGAGCGCGGTCAACAGCGCGAACAAGAGCAGCACGACCCACGGCCGGCGCTGTGCGTCCGAGCGCCATGCGGATCGCAGTGCGATCGCCGCCCCCAGCAGCACCAGCAGCCCCGGGTAGCAGAATTGCTCCACCTGATGCGACGGCCCCCAGTAGCTCTGAGGAAACACGTTCGGCGTGCGCTGGCCGAGCAGCATCGGCAGAATCCAGCCGATCGCCGATTGCGGGTACCAACTGTTTTCGACGAAGTCCATGTAGCCGCGTTGCGTGCGCGTGCACTCGGCGACGAAGAATAACGTGGGAACGAGCTGCACTGCGGCAAGAACGGCCGCGCCGGCCCACACGGAAAACCAGCGGCGCAAATCGCGCCAGCGCGAATCGCTCAGTGCGGCAAGTACGTAGACGCCGCTGCCCAGCGCCGTGACTGCCGCGATCTGAATATGTCCGGAAAGGCACTGCATCGCGACCGCGGCGCATGCCCACGCAAACCTTCTCCCGCCACCCGCGTCGACGAATCTTCGCAACCGCCAAAACACCCACGGCGTCCACGCCGCGGTGTGTTGGATGGTGAAGTGCGCGCGGTGCGCGAGCATGAAGCCGCAGAAAGCAAACGCGATCGCCCCGAACGTGGCGGCGGTGCGATCAAGCTCCATCCCACGAAGCAGTTTGTACATGCCGAGAAACGCCAGGCCGTAGTGGAGCCAAAGCGCCGCCGGGTAGGCGGTTTTCGGCGGCAGAGCGAGGAACAGCCAGGTACCCGGATAGAAGACGGCGTGCTGCGGGTCGGCCAGCATCGGCCGGTCGAGGCCGGACCAGGGATTCAGGTAGGGGGGCTCCGCTTTCTGAAAAAGCTCGTGCAGCCAGACGCGGGCAGGGTAGTAATAGAGAACATCATCTTCGCCGGCGCACAGTCCCCCAAGCCGCCAGACCGGCGCGAGCATCATGCCCGGCAGGACAGCGGCGAGAATCCCCACCCAAATGGCCGAACCGCGCATTCGCACCCCAGACCTGCATGACGCAGGTTCTGCATGGTAGCGAATTTTCCCGTCGCGTCGTGCGGGCTCGCGCCGCGTCACAGTCGTTGCTGAATGCCCGGCGAAGGAGTCGTATCATGCGATGCGCCGCATGGAAGGGCAGGCGATTTCTATTCGCCGGCCTTCCTCGCTTCATCTACCAACCACGGCGGCACGCCGATGCCGACCACCTCGACCGAACCGAGCATCGGCCGGGCGGCGGGCGAGCGAAAGCCCTGTTTTTCTGCAACAAATGTGATCGTCGCGTCGGCGCGGAAACACGGATCGTGCGGTTGGCCCGTGTCGCCGTTCAGGCCGCTGGGGATGTCGATCGCGATTCGGCGGGCGGGTTGGGCGTTCGCCAGGCGGATCAGCGTTGCGAAAACGCCGCGCGGACTTCCGCGGGCGCCGGTTCCCAACAGGCAATCGACAATCACGGTCGCAGCTCCGAACTCGCGCATCAATTCCGGTGACGGCTCAAGGTTGGCAGCGTCGATCAGCGGCGCGCGCAGGCGGGCGTAGATTTCGTAATTTGCTTTCGCGTCCGGCGCGGAATCGCCGGGCTTTGCGGCGCAAGCGACGGTGACGCGCACGCCGCCGTTCAGCAGGTGTCGTGCCAGCGCGTAGCCGTCGCCGCCGTTGTTCCCGGGGCCGCAAAGGACGAGCACTCGATCCGTCGCGGGATTGGACAGTCCGGCGAATATCATTTCAGCCGCCGACCGGGCGGCGTTTTCCATGAGGATGATGCCGGGCACGTGCAGCGACTCGACGGCGAGGCGATCGACGTTGCGGATATGCTCGCAGGTGCAGGCCGGTCCGGCGTGGTAGGGGATGGACATCGAGACTCTCCCGAATCGGACTCGTGTCGGAGGGATGATACGCGCTTTGCGCCGCGGCGCGCTTGCGATACACTCCGCGTGCGAAGTCGGGCCGACTTGCGCCGGGTCGTCGGAGTGATTCTCCGCGACGCACGCATCCGCATGGGGAGCACGAATTGCGAATCGCGCTGGTCAATCCAATCAGCAGGCGTTCACAAGGCTATCACACGGTCGGCAGCACCATTCCGCAACTGGGGTTGCAGGTTCTTGGGAACCTCGTTCCGCCGGAACATTCCGTCGATCTGATCGACGAGATCTTCGGCTTTGAGGCGACCGAGCGGATGATCCGCGAGGGCGGCTACGACCTGGTCGGCCTTACGGCGTATACGAGCGGATCTACGCGGGCATACGAAATCGCCGCGGGCTGCCGGGAGCGCGGCATGCGCACGATCAGCGGCGGGGCGCAGGCTTCGGCCGTGCCCGAAGAGGCGGGCAAGCACTTCGACTCCGTCGCGATCGGCGAATGCGACGAAATCTGGCCGGAAATTCTTGCGGACGCGGCGGCGGGGCGATTGAAAGATCGTTACCACGGCAAGCTGTCCGACCTGGAAGGGACTGGGCTCGGCCGCGGCAGGCAAACGCTTCAGCCGGTGGTGGGGCGCTATGACGTGTCGGCGATTCAGACCTCGCGCGGCTGCCCGGTCGGGTGTGAATACTGCTCGGTGACCACGTTCAACGGGGCGCCGATTCGTCGCCGTCCCATCGCCGACATCGTCGACGAATGGAACCACATGTTGCGTCCCTTCAGCTTTGTTGTGGACGACAATTTCTTCGGCGTCGGCGAGAAACACGCGATCTGGGCCAAGGAGCTGTTGCGCGCGCTGATTAAATTCGGGAAGAAGCGCCTCTGGTTCAGCCAGACGACGATCAACATGGGCGAGGACGAAGAGGGCCTGCGGTTGGCTTACCAGGCCGGATGCCGCGGGATGCTCATCGGCTTCGAAACCTTCAACCGCGCTTCGCTCAAGGACTACAGCAAGGGAATCAACCGCAAGAACCTCGACCGCTACGGCGAGCTGGTGCGCGGCTTCCACCGCGCGGGCATCGCCGTTTTCGGCGGCTTCATCATTGGAGCGGATCAGGATACGCCTGAGACGGTGGCCGAGACCGCGCTGCACGCCGTGAAGATGGGCATCGACATCGTTCAGATTACGAACCTGACGCCGCTGCCCGGCACGAAGATGTTCGACCGCTTCGCGGAAGCAGACCGGCTGCTCTGCCGCAATTACCCGGAAGACTGGGAGCGATTCACCTTCACGGAAACGGTCTATCGTCCGGCGAACATGACCGCCCGCGAACTGGACGAGGCGATCTACGAATTGCGGCACGCGGCGGCCCGGCAGAACTGGGTCTGGAAGCGGGCGATTCGCACGTTTCTCCGCACGCGCTCGCTGACGACCTCGCTCTTCGTGTGAATGATGTGCCCGGCCGCCTGGACGAGCTGGATCGCGAAAAGCAGATCATCGTTTTCTGCCACCACGGCGTGCGAAGCTACAGCGTCGCTTCATTTCTGAAGCAGCAGGGTTTTCCCAACGTCCTGAGCATGGCGGGCGGAATCGAGGCCTGGTCGCTCGAGGTCGATCCGGCGGTGCCGCGGTATTGAGCAGGCTCGCGCCGGTCCACCTGCCGACAAAAAAACATGCCCCTCCCGGCGTATCGTCTTTGACGCCGGACAGTTACGATATGCACTGGGTATAGCTGCGTGGGGGCTGTTCGGACCCCGCCGGCTGGCGAGAAATCAGGAGCATTTCCACATGAAAAAGCGCGATTGTCTTTTGACGGGAATTGCGAGCCTGCTGATGCTGGCGTGTGCGGCAGGTTGCGGGGGCAAGTATCAGATCACGTTCGAAGTCGGCGACGTGATCAATGCCTGGGGCGACGACAACACGCAGGAGCAGCTCGACGTCGACATCGTCTGCCTGAGCAAGCAGGACACGGAGAAGCACCCGGAGATCGCCAGCCGGGCGGTTCGATCGGACGATTGGTTCACGATGCGGCAGCAGGACAGCGCCAAGATCGCGGATATCCCGGCGTCGCATATCTACGCGATGCGATCCGGTCCGGCCGGCTCGCGAGATACGCTGCTTGGGCCGCCCTTGCTGTCGGCGGTGAACCGGCGCGACAAAGGGCGCACGACGGTTGTAACGGTGCAACATGCGAACCCCGGCGATGACAACGCCGCGATCGTCATCTTTGGCCGTTTCAACGCGCGGACGGGCATGGCCAAGAGCGATCCGGTGATCATTCAGCCGCCGCCGGGCGCATTCGCAAAGCCGGAGATCCGCATCAAGGTCGATCGGACCAGTCTGTCGCGCGTAAGCCCGTAGGACGCATCGCCGGCAGGATGGAGCGTGCGGCGGCGCGAGGCCGCGGGCACGTTTTGAGCAACGGCTCGAACAGGAAGGAACCATGCGATTCTGGCCCGAAGTGCACTGGTCGGAAGGCCAGTTCATGCTCCCGCACCATTTCCAGGCGGCGCTGCGGCAACAGGAAACGTACCGCACCGCGGCGTTGTCGGGGCTGCACCCGTACGCGTGGGGGTTCCTGACGCTAGATCTGGTGGAGGAAGCAGTACAGAACTTCATGCTCGAAATCCGCTCGTGCGAGTTGCTGCTGCGCGACGGCACGTTTCTCAAGGTTCCGGAAAACGGATCGGTCGAGCCGCGCGATTTCAAGAAGATCTTCGACGCGAGCAGCGGACCCATGCCGGTCTGGCTGGGAGTTCCCGATCTTCAGGTTGTCCGGCCCAACGTGCAAAATCCCGGCGAGTCGGTGCAGGGACGCACGCCGCGCTACTCGGTCGACGTGGTCGAACGATACGACGAGAACTCCGGCGAAAATCCGCAGGCGATCGAAATCCGCCGCTTTCGCGGGACGGTGTTTTTCGGCTCCGAGGATCGCACGGGATATTCGTGCGTGCCGCTGGGCCGGATCGAACGCAGCGCCGCCGGGCCGAAACTGGCCGGAGTTGCGCTGCCGCCGCTCTTGCGGATGCGGGCCTGGCCGGCGCTGTGCGCGGCGCTGGATTCGCTCTGGGGCGAGATTCGCGGACGGGGCGAGCAGCTCGGCGCGGATGCGTCGAGTCGGGCGCTGACCTACGCGACCGGCAGCCCCGGCGACATCGAGCAACTCGTGAAGCTCGCGGCGCTGAACGAACTAAGCGTGCGGTTCGGCATGCTCGCCGGGGCGCACGATTTCCACCCGCACGTGCTCTACACGACCCTGTGCGAGGCGATCGCGCGCGTGGCGCTCTGGGACGACCTGCGCCGCCCGCGCGAGCTGCCGGCCTACGAGCACGAAGAGGCCGGCCCGGTCTTCGAGGAGCTTTTCCGCTATCTGCGAGCGCTGATTAACGGCATGCTGCCGCGCGACTATATCGAGCGGCCGTTCGAGCAGCGCGAAGGCGGCTTCGGCGTCGAGCTGGACTACGAGTGGTTCACGCCGAACCACGAGATGTTCCTGGGGATTCGCTCGCAGCTTTCGCAGGATGACATCCTGACGCTGTTCAAGTCGATCAACTTCAAGCTCGCGTCGCCGCGGGACGCCGAACAGGTGTTCGTGCGGCGGCTTTCGGGTCTGGAGTTCAAGAGCGCCGGAACCGTTCCGAATCTGCCGAAGAGTTCGGACCAATATTACTTCCGTGTCGCGCGTACGCCGCCCTATTGGGAGCACTGCGAGCAGGAGCGCGGGATTTTCATTCGCATGCCGCCCGCGGAGCTGCCGAAGCTGGCGCAACTCAAGCTGTCGCTGTTCGTGGTGAAGACGCGATAGGCCGCGCAGGCGGCGGCGGGACACTTGAATGGGGAGACCTCGGTGGCATTAGGGGTATATGACCTGGGATCGCAGGTTGTGCTTTACCTGGTTGCATTTCAGCGGCGGGTGGAGGACGGCGAGGCGGTTCGTTACGAGGACACGCGGTCCGAAGTTCTTGCGCTGATCAGCGACCTGGACCGGCAGAGCCACACCAAGCCGGGCCTGTGGGATGCGTGGGTGAAAGCGCGCGTGCCGCTGGTCTATCTGATCGACGAAGTGATGAACCTGAACTGCAATTGGTCGCACCGGCAGGATTGGGCCAATGACTGCCTCGAAGTTGCGCTGCTTGGGCATCCGGAAGCCCTGGGCGGCGAGAACTTCTACAAGGAATGCGACGACGCGATCAAAGAGCTCGAGCAGGCCGAGCGGCACGCACGGCAGGACATTCACGTTCGAGCGGACATCGTCGCGCTGTTTTACGTCGCGCTCCAGGTTGGATTTAAGGGGCGGTTCGCGCTCGATCTCGACAAGTGGCGCGAATACAAGACGCACGTGTTTTCCAAGCTTCCGTCGTACGCGAAGACGCGGGCCAAAGAGCTGTTCCCTGAGTGCGACGACCATACCGTCGTGCTCGATCCGAATTACGAGCCGGTCGTGCGGCTGCTATACGTGCTGGGCGTCGGCCTGCTGCTTCTGGCTCTTTATTTCGCCGCGACGGGCGGATACTGGTCGCAGATGATCAGCGATCTGAAGGCGGGCGCAGCCAAGGCGGCAATCACCGGCGGCGGGAGCGGCGGGACGAAGCCGTAGCGCTCGATCGGGTGCTGCCGTA
>JACRLV010000056.1 GCA_016235145.1 Planctomycetota bacterium | reverse complement strand
GGCAAGGCGATGCACGCCCTCGACGGCGATTCGGTGCAGATTCGCATCGTCCGATCTGAATTGCGCGGCCGTGAACCCTACGCAGAAATCGTCCGAATCGTGCAGCGCGCCCCGATTCGCTGGGTCGGCCGGCTGTTTCACGAGGGCCGCCATTGGTTCGTCCAGCCCGAAGGAAAAACGCCCGCACCGCTGGTCACTATCGACGAGCCCGGCGCGAAAAACGCCCGGCCCGGCGACCTCGTCCTCATTGAGCCCCTTGTTCATACACTCGGCTCGCCACGCGTACACGGCGTGATCGTCGAGCGCCTCGGCGATCCCGATGAGACCGCCACTCAGATTCTAGGCGTCATCCGCCGCAGCGGGCTGCCGAATGAGTTTTCTTCCGAGGTCCGGGCCGCGGCACAAGATGCCGCAAAGGCGGCGGCGACAATTCCGCCGCAACGCGAGGACCTCCGCGAATTGCTCACCGTCACGATCGACCCGCCGGACGCCCGCGATTACGACGACGCGATCTCGATTGAACACCTGTCCGGCGGCGAAACGCGGCTCGGGGTGCACATCGCCGACGTGGCCCATTTCGTTCCCGCCGGTTCGCCTCTCGACCTGGCGGCGCGGGAGCGCGGCAACAGTGCGTATTTCCCCGGATATGTCGTCCCGATGCTGCCGGAAGTTCTGTCCAACGGCGTGTGCAGCTTGCAGCCGCACCAGCCGCGGCTTACGCGAAGCGTGTTCATCCGCTACGACGCCCACGGCCGCGTGCGCGAAACGCGGCTCGCCTCAAGCGTGATCCGCTCGCACGCCCGGCTGACATACGACCAGGTCGCCGCCGCACTGGCGGGAAAAACCGCCGAAATCAGCCGCACCGTCCTGGCGCTGCTCAAATCCGCCGAGAAACTGGCGCAGACGATTCGAAAGCGTCGCCTGGCCGATGGAATGATCTCGCTGACGATCCCGGAGACTGAAATTGTGCTGGGAGAAGACGGGCGCGTAGCGGACGCTCACCCGGCGGACACGAGCTTCTCGCACACGATCATCGAAATGTTCATGGTCGAGGCGAACGAAGCCGTCTGCCGTACGCTGCACGGGGCCGACCTGCCGCACATTCGGCGCGTCCACCCGCCGCCGGATGCCGACGCCTCGCAGCGCTACACGAAGCTGCTGGCGATCGTCGGCGGATCGAAAAGCTCCGCGCTGGACCGGCCGGCGATTCAGAAACTGCTCGCGGATTCCGCCGGCCGGCCCGAGGAATCGACGATTCACTTCCTCCTGTTGCGCTGCCTGTCGCAGGCGTGCTACAGCACCTCGGCCGAAGGGCACTTCGCACTCGCCAGCGAGCACTACTGCCATTTCACGTCGCCGATCCGGCGATACGCCGATCTGATGGTGCATCGCGCTTTGGACGCCTTGCTGTCACAGGATCGGGGTGGCAAGGCGCCGGGACTTGAACATCGAAAAGCACGCCGGCGGGACGAGGTCGAGGACGAAACGGACCTTCCCTCGCTCGCACTGCACCTGAGCATGACCGAGCGCCGCGCGATCGACGCGGAGCGCGAGATTCGCCACATCCTGCTGCTGCAATTGATGAAATCAAAGATCGGCGAGAGTTTCCCGGCGGTTGTGACCGGTGTCACTTCGACGGGCGTGTTCATGCGGGTCGAGCGGTTCGGTGCGGAAGGATTCGTGCATCGGGCCGACCTGCCCGACGATCGCTGGGAGTTTGATCGCCAGGCCGGCTGGATGATCGGCCGGCGGAGCGGGCGCTGCATCACGATCGGGCAGCAGGCGCGCGTCACGGTCGCGGGCGTGGATGAGCAGCGCCAGGAGTTGGCGCTGCTGCCGGTGGGCTCGTTCGGCCAGGCGCGACGCGAACGGCGGCGGTAGCCTGAGGGTGTGGCCCGGGATTCTGGCGCACGTCCGGGTCATCCGGGTGGGCCATGCCCGCGGCCCAAGCGCCGCCAGTCGGCAAGATGAGTAGCGGCCGGCGTCTCGCCGGCCGTAGTGCGTCAAACTGTCGCGATCGGAATTGCTGCCAATCGACGGCCTGCGAGACGCAGGCCGCTACACCAACTCGCCGATCGCACTTCCGCAAATCATGGCGATCTCTGCGCCGCTACTTGCACTGAATCGGCGCCTTCAAGATGGAAGTAGGGTCATCGTCTCATTTCGGCGTCGGGTGGTTTTTCGAGGAATGCGAACAGCCGCTCGGCGTATTCCTCCGGGGCCGTGGTGATGATGTTGCTGTGCGGCCCCGGACCCATCCAAAGGCCGCGCGGTCCGCGGGCGGAATCATACAACCGCAGCGAATGCGAAGCCGGCATCAGACGGTCGTCGTCGCCATGGATGATTAAGGTCGGTCGAGGGGCGATGGCGGCGACAGCAGGCTCAGCGGAATCGTGCAGAAAGTCGGCGCCGGTCATCCACGACATGTGCCACAGCACCAGATCAGCGAACGCCGTACCAATCAGCGGCGCGCGCGACAAATGATGACGTGCGAGTTCCCGCGGCGAGACGAACGGACTGTCGAGTACGATGGCGTCGATCGCCGGCTCTTCGGCGGCGGCCAACGCGAGGGCCATGGCGCCGAGCGAAGAGCCCAAGCCGACAATCCGTGTTGATTGCGCCGGGCGCTCGTGTTTCAGCCAAGCGACCGCAGCGCGCACATCCCGTTTTTCCAGAAGACCGTACGTGCAGATGCGGCCGTCGCTGGCGCCATGGGCTCGGAAATCGAACATCAGCAGGTTGTAGCCGTGGTAGTTGAGCGGCGCGAGGAACCACACGAAATTGCCCTTGTTCGCGCCCGCGCCGTGGCAGATGACGATCGTACCGGTCGCGCCGTCGCAGGGCACGAACCACCCGTCGAGCGTCATCCCGTCAGCCGTCGGAATTCGCACCGGCTCGTACTTCATCGCCAAGGCCTCGCGCGGCGTATGGCCATCCAGCAGCTTGAACCGATGCGTGAGCGTGAATGCCAGTGCCGCCGGTGCGAAGATCGCCAACGTGGCGGAAATCCTGGCCGCCGGTATGAGGCGGACCAGCAGCGGTGCAGACCGGCGACTGCGCCGCCTTCGCCTGGCCCAGCGCACCCAGCGCTGCCCCGCTCGACCGATCGTTCGAGACCAGAGCTCCCACGCCAGCCGCAGACTGATCGCAAACCAAAGGACAACCACGAACTCGATTGGCGGAACTCTGGCCCCGGCGATGTACGCGACAATCAGCAACGCCCCGCCGAGCATCGCCGCCAGTCCGACGAGGTAAAGCCCGATCGCTCGGACCGAGGCGCGCAGCCGCCAGCGACGAAGCCAGAGCAGAATCACTCCCAGCACGGGTACGGAGGCGACGAAGAAAGTGGTTCCCAGGCTCATCCAAGCGGCCCCCTTCGGAACCGACCGGCCCGTAACTCGATCCGCGAGCAAGCTTCGCCTGTAGTAGTCACGTGTGATGGCGATTTGTAACCGGGTTTCGCGAATTTCCGCTATTCCGACCAGATCAGGGGTGGCCCACGACGAACGGCTGACGAACACGGGTTGCCCCGCGCGCCGCCGGCGCCGCCTGCAATTCCGGTTTCAAAGTCCGGATTTCCCTTCGGTCCGTCGCCGCCGCCGGGTACCATTCACCCAGAACGCTGGGCATGCGCGTTCAGCCCCAGCCCGAAGGTTAAGGCACAAGGAGAGGGACTCCCATGCGTCGATCACTGCTTCAAATCTGTATGCTCGCGGGCTGCACTTTCACCGCCGCCGCCACCGCCGACGTGCTCTGGTCGCAGCCGCAGGTCAACTCCTTCGGCGGACTGTCGTCGCAGGACGCCCGCAACCCCGGCGGATTGGGTTGGTTCAGCGAGGTCGCCGACAATTTCGTCGGCCAGACCGGCTGGAACGTCGACCAGGTCGAGTTCTACGGCGGCTATGCGACGCCGCTCGGCCAGGAGGGCCACACCGAGGGATTCACGATTCGCTTCTACACCGACAACGGCGGCCACCCCGGCACGCGCATCTTCGAGCAGGACGTCTTCAGCTTCACCGAGACCAACTACTACGTGCATCCATCGCTCGGTTTCGCTGGATACCAGTATTCCGTCTCGCTGAGCCCCGCGTTCAATATTTCGTCGGACGCGACATACTGGGTCAGCGTGGTCGCCATCCTGCCGCGCGGCGGAACCGCCAACGAGCCGCAGTGGGGCTGGATCGCGTCCAGCACAACGACCCTGCCGCACGCACATCAATGGTTCTTCTCGCCCGGCAATTTCACCGAACAGGGCAATGACGTCGCGTATTCGCTGCTCAGCTCGGGCGCTGTGCCCTGCACGGGCGATCTGGATAGCGACGGAACGGTCAGCCTGAGCGATCTTGCGGTGCTGCTGTCCAATTTCGGCTTGACCGGCACGACGCCTGAGCAGGGCGACCTTGACGGCGACAGCGACGTGGACATCCAGGATCTCGCGACGTTGCTGGCGAATTTCGGCTTCGCGTGTCCATGAAAGCGTGAAGGCCGATCCGCAGCGCCGGACCGGCCGAGTTCGATGAATTCGCACGTTGAATTCGCCGGCGGCGAAGGGCCGTTGGGGACGGGCGCTATTTCGTTCACGGAGCGCGGCAACCGGTTCCCCCCACAAATGGCGGCATCAAGGCCGATCGCCAGGCGAATTCTTCTCCAGCTCGACCGACGCTACGATAATCTGATCGGCGAACCGACCTCAACTCAATCGGAGAGTTCACCATGCCAATCGTCGACCTGCGAAAACAAGCCGCGCGGCGCACGCCGGAGCAGATGCTAGCCCACCTCAAGGCGTTCGATCTGAATCTGCGATTCTCCGCCGGCATCTGGTACTTCTCGCCGCCAAGCAGCCGGTTTCACGCCAAGTATCAACGCGAGTTGAACATCGAGCAGCGGCTGGAGATCGCCGCCGGCCTGAAAGGCAGCGGCCTGGTCGGCCTCGAGGCGCATTACCCCAACGAGGTGAACGAGCAGAACCTCGACCTGTGGAAAAAGTTCTCACGCGACACGGGCATTCGGCTGATCACGGTCATTCCACTGCTGTTCTGGGACGAGCAGTTTGAATTCGGATCGCTTTCCAGCCCGCTCGAAGGTCCGCGCCGCACCGCGATCGAACGCACGAAGGCCGCGCTGCGCATGAACCGCGAGCTCGACACGGACTTCGCGATCGTCTGGCCCGGCATCGACGGCTTCGAGAACCCCTTCGGCGTGGATTTCGTCGCCATGCGGTCCCGCTTCGCTGAGGGCCTCGCCGAGGCGATGGACGCGGTCCCCGGAGTGCGGATCGCATTTGAGCCCAAGCCGTACGAGCCGCGCGGGCGGATTCTCTTCGGCCTCACGCCGGAGGGAGTGCTGCTCGGCCAGCAGGTCGAAGCGATGCTCAGGGCGCCGGAGAACCGCAAGCTGCTGGATCAGGGGCACAAACTGGTATGTATGAACCCCGAAGTGGGGCACGTGCTGATGGGCTTTGAAGATCTGGCCTACGCCTTCAGTTGGCCGCTCGGCGAAGGCCGGCTGGCCCACAGCCACTGGAACAGCCAGCCGCTGGGCAACTACGACCAGGATCTCAACGTCGGCGTGGTCTCGCCGGAGCAGCTCGAGGCGCTGCTGTACACGCTGAAGATGTACGAATACAGCGGCTACTTCGGCGTCGACATCAATCCGGAGCGGATGCCGGTGGATGTGGCCCTGCGCATCAGCATGGACGCGATCCGCGCGGCCAATGATCGCGTCAACGCGATCGACCACGAGGCCGTGTTGCACGCGCTCGCAAACCCGCAGCGCTGCCGCGGCTGGCTGGAAGGCTACCTGATCCGGCAGCGCGCCCCGCGGCCGGAGCGGCTCGGACCGTGGCCGCTGCCGCGATGATTGGCCAGCCTGATATGCGTGTTTGCGCGGCGGCCGCGGCGCGCACACCGCGGACTACGCACGTCTCTTCAAGGAGCGCAGCAGCGCCAGGCCGATCGCGCCGAGCAAGGCGGCGCCCGGCGCGGGGATCAGCGTCAGTTGATCCTGCGCGTTTTCGCCGGCGTAATGGCCGTTGCGTGAACTGCCCCAGGTCAGGTTCAGGACGCGAACGTTGCCGAGGAAGTTGAGGCCGTCGTAGCCGCCGGCGCCGTTGCCCCACTGGTCGTACCAGGATCCGCCCGTGGCGACTGCGGCGTTCGCCTCTGCGATCCAGGCGGCGGCCTGTCCGTTGGCGCCGCTGAGTTCACCTTCCAAGCGCCAGATCGCTTCCTGAAGTTCGTCGGCCGAGGCGGTCCGCGACCCGCCGTAGCTGTAGTTCGAAAGCGTGCCGGCGCGGAACTGGCTGTAGAGATACGCGGTCTGGGCCGATATCTGGTCATTCTGGGGCATGGCCCGATCAGTCACGCCGACGACGTTGAAGCCGCGTGAATCGAAGTCCATGTAGCTGCGGCGTTCGACACAGAAGGTCCGAAAGTCCGCCAGCGAGGTCTGCGTGAGGTTATCGATCCCGAATTCGCCGGCCAGTGTTCCCGCGGCGTCGTAGAAGCGAATCCGGTCGCCGACCTGCTCGTTATCCGCAAAGGCGGCGCCAACGAGCACGAGTGAGCCGGCCAACACGGCAAGGTTACGTATTTTCATCGCGTTCATATCATGTCCCCCCAACATGCATTATTGGGAATTCCCGCCGACGATGCGCAGACCGCACGTCGCAACGCGGCACATCCCCCAGGTGATCCTCTGTAGTTTCTAGCGAGCGCCGCCGAGCGAGTCAACATACAAAAGCGCGGCAAAACAATACAGTTGTTGCTGCCCAATGCCGATTTCCGCGAAGTATGCTTTTCTGTGCATTGGTTGCACCAATTACCGGGCAAGGCGCTGCGCGAATCGAGGCGTTCCGAGTCTGTCGGCGAAAGTTGTCGCCGCGCTCTGCACCGATAAGCAGAGGGATCGGCCCGGAAGCCGATC
Organism: Planctomycetota bacterium; assembly: GCA_016235145.1. GTDB lineage: Bacteria > Planctomycetota > Phycisphaerae > UBA1845 > Fen-1342 > JACRLV01. Next base: position 44,322 of record JACRLV010000056.1, on the reverse strand, counting down.
CCTCCAAGTGTGAATCCTGAATGGCCGGCGGCAGCGTCGCGTCCTACGCCCGGCGCTTCAGTGCCCGCAGGAATGCCAGGCCGAGCGCGCCCAGCAATGCGGCGCCCGGCGCTGGGACGATCGTGATTTGTTCTTGAGTACTTCCACTTCCCGTGGGACATTTCCCGTCCGTGCCCGGATCCGGATTCACTGTCCGGTCGTCTCCCGGAGGATGCAGCCCACGATCGTTGTTTGTGCCGGAACCGCCGCCGCTGCCCGTGCCACCGCTGCCCTTGCCGCCACCGCCGGCATCGTTTGCCCCCGCGTCGCCCGTGCCGCCGGCGGCCGAGTCGCCGCTGCCGCTCGTGTTGCCGCCATTCCCACTACCCCTGTTGGAGCTGCGATCGCCGTACGACGATCTGCCGACAACAGCGGCGGCGTTTACCCGGGCGGCCCAGGTGGCGTTCTGGTCGACGAGACAAAGCTGGTCGTCGAAGCGCCAAATCACCTGATCGAGCTGGTCGGCGTGCGCCCGCGCCCAACGGTGGCGGCCGCCGAACAGGGCCTTGAAGGCGGCGAGGCCTGTCAGCTTTCGGCCGGTTCGATTCCCGCGCTCCAGAAACAACGCGCGAAAACGGGCGCGCGAGTCCGTTGTGGTATGGGTGACTTCGGCTGCACCGGCGTCATAGGAGCTGATCACGTCGCCAACAGGCTGGTTGTCCGCCAAGGCGGTTCCTGCCAGCGAAAGCGAGCCAACCAACACCGCGACCCAGCGCAGTCTGATCGTGTTCATGGCACACCCCGAAGCAAGCGTGATTAGAAATCCCGCCGGCTTCCTGATGAGATCCGCTTCGGATCGCGGATCTTCCCCCATGTCCCCTACCGTTTGTAGCCATGCCATCCGGTGGAGTCAACGCAAAGTACCACCCTGAATCCAGCGGCGTTTCAGGCGGAAATCAACAGGCCGATACTTTGTCGCGCAGCGCTCCTGAGGATGTACAAACGACTACAAACTCGCCTCAATCTTCCCGCCATCAGCGCGCAAAAAAGAGGAACCGGACAAAAATCCGGTCCTTCGCGCGATCCATCGGATTGCGGCGCCTTACGCCTTGCGCTTCAGCGCTCGCAGGAACGCCAGGCCGATCGTGCCGAGCAGCGCAGCGCCGGGCGCGGGAATCAGCGTCAGCATGTCCTGCGCGTCATCGCCGACGTTGAAGCCGCCGCGGGTCGTCGCCCAGGTCAGATTCAGCACCCGGACGGTGCCCAGATAGTCCAGGCCGTCATAGCCGCCCGCGCCGTTGCCCCAGGAGTTGTACCAGGAGCCGCCGACCGCCACGGCCGCGTTCGCCTCCGCGATCCAGGCCGCCGCCTGTCCATCCGACGCGGGAATCTCGTTTTCGAGATACCACATCGCTTCCTGGAGTTCGTCCGCCGAGATCGCACGGCCCGCGCCGTAGTCGTAGCTCGAGAGCGAACCCGCGCGGAACTGCGTATACAGGTACGCAACCTGGGCCGAAAGCGGGTCGTTCTGGAGCATCGCCCGATCGGTCACGCCGGCGACGTTGAATCCCGCCGGATCAAAATCAAACATGACGTGCCGCTCAAGACAGAACGTGCGGAACTGGGCCAGCGCGGGCTGGGTGAGGTTCTGGCCGATGTACTCGCCGCCCACAGTCCCTTCGGCTTCATAAAAGCGGAGAACATCGTTGACGTTCTCGTAGTCCGCGAATGCGGTCCCCGCAAACGCGAGCGAACCGGCCAGCACGGCGACCAAGCGCATTTTCATTGCGTTCATCACATACTCCAAGTTCTAAGACTGGGAATTCCGCCGGCCCTTCCACAAGCGCCGCATCGGATTGCGGGACTCCCCCCCTTTGATGTCTACAACTCTTTCTAGTGATCGCTTTCGCACGAGTCAACGCAAAAACCGGCGATAAATCGCATTACTTTTCGGCCGCGGGTCTGCCTGATAAGAACAGCCGCCGCACTGCGCCTGCGGGCGCGCCATCGTGAAGGAACGGACTTCGCTCCATGAAATTTCAGAAGCGGCAAGGTCCGATTTAGCAGTCACGTCGATCGATACGCGTCGCCGCGCAAAGGCAGTCGAGCATGCTCTTCGGGATCGATCGGCGTGCTGGGCGCGTGCCGGGCAACCCGTCGCGATTGGGGTTGGGGGGTCCGCTGCGCCGAGCCCGTGTGCGGTCGATTTCGTAGCGTCGGACCTCCGAGTCCGACGACGAGTCTATGATCGAAGACCCCGTCGGACTCGGAGGTCCGACGCTACTGCTGATTCGCCGAGGCGCCGCCGCCGAATCGGCCCGGCGACGTTCGATGCGCACGCCGGCGTCGTGCAGATGTGCCAGCGTGACCTCACCATAAGGGCCCGGCATTTCAAGCGTCGAGCCCAGCAAGCCCAACGCCGCCGCCAGCAAGCGGCCGTGCTCGTACGCTCGCCGCAGCGTCTCGTAGAAACGGACCCGTTCCGCGACGACCTCGTCGAGCTCCTCGTTGCTGCTGGCCAAACGGTCCGCCAATTCGGCCTCCGCGGCGGCGAAAGCGGAATCGTCTCGCCCTTCCAGCAGCGCGGCGCGGCGGTCGAGGGCGGCGGAATAGTCGGCCTCGCCGATGCGATGGGCACATGGGCCGCAGCACTGCTTCGCGTAGTAGCGATCGCACAGATTCGCGGCCTGCGGCAGCGCGACGATCGGCGCCCCGCGGCGGTTGCGGCGCGGCCGAATCAGATATGTCGGCAGCGGCGTGCAATAGGCCAGACCGAAGAGTGCGGCAGTCGCCTCGGCGATTGCAGCCGCTTCGAACCGGCTGCGATAGGGACCGAAGAATCGCAGCCCGTCCGCCGCCTCGTCCGTCGCCGGCTCGCGGCAGATCGTCAACTCGCCATGTTGCCGCTGCCCCGCGCACAGATAGCAGTAGCGCTCCCACTGCCGCATCTGACGATTGAACGGCGGCCGTAACGCGCGGATTCGATCCGCCTCGACCAACAGGCATTCCAGATCGCTGTGCGCCAGCCGCGCCTCGACCCGCGCGATCTCGCGCGTCCAGCCCTCGAAATACGCCCCCGATGGCCGCGCCGCCAGATGCTGCCGCACGCGAGCCCGCACGTTCGTCGCCTTGCCGATGTAGAGCAGCCGATCCTTCGCGTCGTACAGGGCGTAAGTCGCGAAAGTCGTCGGCAACTCGGCGACGGCGTCTTTCGCACACGACACGATTTCGCCCGCCGCTACGTCGATCTCGGCGAACGCGCTCGCCGGCGTCATCGGACGCGGCCCGACCGAAGTCGTAGCGCGCGGCCTGTCCTCGTGTCCGTTCGCGGGCTCGCCCGCCGCGATGTCCCGCTCCGATGCAAACTCGATCGCCTGCGCCGTCGCATCAAAAAGCAGATCCGGCCGCATTTCACGCACAAAAGCGGCCAGCGCCAGCCCGCGGATCGCGCGCGGCGTCGTCCGCCCGCTCAACCGCACTTGGGCCAGCGCGCCCCGAGGCAGCTCCCGCGCCCATTCAGCCGCTTTCCGGCGGATTTGCTCGCAGCTCAGCCCCGAAACATCCATCGGCAGCCGCCGCATCGGCCGCACGTCATGCTCCAGAAACCGGTGCGTCAGCCGGCCGCCGGCCTCTTCGATCAACACGCAGCCCTTGGCCTCGTCCTGCTCCGCAAAGCTGATGCGATCGACCGAGCCGCAATAAACGATCGGCGGGCCGTCGGCGGCGTCGAGCGCCAGCAGCGGGCTGCTCGGCGGTGCGACAGAAGCGCCGCGCCGCCCCCGTTTTCGCTCGGCCGCGCCGTTTCGCCGCAGGACCTGGTGCCGATGCACGTGCCCGGCGGCGACGTAGTGAAACGCAGCGGGCACGTCGCGGCGCTCGACCACGTCTTCGCCGCTGCGAAAGCGATACGCGCCCGGTGGGCAGACTGCGGCCTCGAACGCCTGGTGCGTGAGCAGGATGTTCACGTCGGCGGCCGCCGCGGGCCAGCCGGTCTGCTCAAGCTCCGCCGCGAATCGCTCCGCCGGCCGCCGGCGGATGAACGGCACGCCCGCGATCGCGACGCGCGTCCCGCGCAGCGTGAGCACCAGCGTGCGCGGCCGGTCGAGGATGTGGATATTCGGGTGTGCAAAGAGCAGCGATCCGGGAATGACGCAGCGTTCGTGATTTCCCGGCACGATGACCACGGGCAACCCCGCCGCCGCCAATTCCAGCAGCGGCGCGGCCGCGGCGGAGACGGCCGGCGGCGACGGATCGGGCATGTCGAAGACGTCGCCGGCGTGAAGCACGAGATCGACCTCGTGTTCCCGCGCCCGGCCGAGCACGCGGCGATAGCTGGCGACGATGTCATCGCCGCGCGAGACGGCCCCGCGCACGCGCGGCCGCGCCGGCAGTTGCGCGCCGATGTGCGAATCGGCCAGGTGCAGAATGCGAAGGCCGGAAGCCATGCAAAGACGATACCGCGCGGCGTGCGGGGTTTGAAGCAAGAATTCGGGGTTTGTTTGGTATGGTGAAATGCGCCGCTCGCGTGGTGCTGCCGGTGGAGGCGCAGTTTGCCGGCGCTGAGGTTTCGGACGAGCGCCGTGCCAGTTTTCGAAACCAGGCACTTCTTGTCGAGGCGCGGACCGTGATGAGCCACTGCATAGCCGAGCGGCAGTTGTCCTGTAATTCCCCTTGACTTCCCGCCTGGGGCCATCCATAGTGATTCCATGATCGCCTCATTCTCTCTCTCTCTCTCTCTCTCTCTCTCTCTCTCTCTCAGCGCAAGCTCTAACGCAACACCGTCGCGTCGCCGCGGGGCGCGGCCACCCGTTCGCAGACCATCCGCCGGATCGTCCGGCGGCATTTCCCGTCTTGCCAAGGAGGCGCAAAATGTTTCGACGGAACTCAATCGCCCTGTTTCCACGATCGCTCGGCCTGACGGTCGCTCTGGGAGGTGTTCTGGTCGTCTCGCCGGCATTCGCTGCCGAAAAACCGCTTCATTTTAAGCCGCCACGAGTATACTGTGCTCAACAGGATGGGCAACCGGGAGGGGCGCATTGCGTGTACAGCGGTCCGCTAGGGCTGGCGGTGGGCGACATCATCGGTGACGGCGTGGATCCCGACGGCAACATCGACGTGGTGGTGGCCAACTCCGAGACCAAGACAATCAGCGTATTTCGCAACAGCGGTGACTGGTCGGCGACCGATCCGGGTCTTGTGCTCGACCAAGTTTATCCGATTCTCGACCCGCTGGCAAAACCGTACGACGTCGAACTGGTAAACCTCCAGCGCGAGCCGGGCCAGCCGATGGAGCCCTTTCTGGACATCGTGGTGACGATCCGAACTCTCGGAGAGGAAGTGGGACAAGAAGAATATCTCCTCATTCTCTGGAACGACGGAACCGGCCACTACGACTCCTATCCGCAAACGCGGATTACGCTGTCCGTATTGAACGTCAACGGCCTCACCACCGCGGACGTAGACGCAAACGGAACGCCGGATTTCATCGTTGGCGGACACTGGACCGATCCCGCGCACGAAATCACGGGTTCCCACCCGCAGGTTGACGTGGTCATGGGTGCAACCAGCGGCGGATACAGCGTCCAGCACTACGATTTTGAGTATATCGGCGGGTTGCCGATCGAGGGCCAAGCGACGGACGCGGTCGCGGCGCCGGTGCGGCTGCCGCAGGTCGGCGGACGGCTGGACCTTTTGGTTTCGCTTGAGTTGACTTCAGAATTCCAGAACGAAGACCATCTTTTGGTATTTCTTAACGATGGTCCGGATTCCAACGGCCTGCCGATCTGGACGCCGTCCTTTCAGCCTGGTCGAAACTCGAACAGCGTGGTCTTCGGGAAATTAGGAACAAGACCTTACAACGACGCCGTACTGGCATGCCAAACGTCCGTGATGCTCGATAGTGATAACGTTGTGTTCCGCGACCAGGGAAATGGTACGGGGGCCTTCAACCTTCGGACGCCTGGCGATGCACTCACTGAGTACGAAGAACCGTTCCAAATGGACATTGGAAGGCTCAATCCGGACACCCTCAACGACGTGGTGGTGACGTGCCAGAAGGGAATCCCTTCCGGCGGATGCGGGAGCGACCAGCAGGGCGGAATCGCCGTGCTGCTGAGCAAGTCCGACGGCACATTCTGGCCGACGATTCACTACTTCGCGACCGAGCCGGTATGTGAGGATCCCCCCTGGAAGGGAGGCCCAACTTTCGTTCGAATCGCCGATTTTGACGATGACGGGCAGAACGACGTGGTGGTCTCGAACACGTCGTCCGGCAGCATCAGCGTTCTCCTGAACAGCTCCTTGCAGACGCTGCCGCCATAAGCAGGGCGCGAGCCCATCCCACAACCGCGGCGACGGCCGATGGTATGTGCGTCCGCGGTTGTGGAATGGGATCTAGTTTGTTTTGACATGGCTCACCGTCAGCGCAGGTACGTGGAAAGGGTCAATCATGGCTAGTTGCCGTAGTATCGGGTTGCTCGCGGGCGTCATCGTCGCCATTCAGTCGGACGCACGGGCGGAGATTCGCTATCGTGTCCAGCGAATCGGCGACCTTCCCGGGGGCCATTTCTACAGCGTAACCACGGACATCAACTCATCTGGAATGGTCTGCGGACGTAGTTTGGCGACGGGAGACGTTTCATTGGCGATCATCTGGTCCGAGCAGACCGGGCTGGTCTCGCTGGGCGATTTTCCCGGCAGCAACGTCGTGTCCGCCGCGTATGCCATCAACGACCTTGGCCATGCGACCGGCGTATCTGATGCCGACGCTGACATTGGGACGGAGGGTTTTTTCTGGACGCCCGAGAACGGCATGATCCGCATCGGGACGATTCCGGGCGGCGCGCGTTACTACAGCCAGCCCTGGGACATGAACGATCTCGACCAGATCGTCGGTGATTCCGTCGGCGCCAACGGCGACCATGAGGCATTTCTGTGGGATCCCGTCAACGGCATGATCGGCCTGGGCGACCTGCCCGGCGGGCAGACGATCAGTTGGGCGAACGCGATGAACAATCGCACCGAAGTCGTCGGAATCAGCGGCTCGGGGCGTGCGATTCAGGGCGAGGCCTTCATCTGGGATGCAGAACGCGGTATGCAGCCTTTCGGCGACCTGCCTGGCGGCGGATGGGCGACTTCGGGACTTGGAATCAACAACCTGGGCTACGTGACCGGAACCTGCACCCAGGGCAAGGCGTACATCTGGCAGCGGGATCAAGGGTTCGTACAGATGGTTTCACCCCTGCCGGGATTCACGGGCGCCGCCGGCCTGGACATCAACGACAACATGACCATGACGGTGATCCTGGGACATCCTGATTCGCACCAGATCCGCAACGCGGTCTGGGATCCGCGGCGGGGGCTGCGCGTCATTGACGATTTGATCGACCCCTGCGTGCAGGGGCAGACGAATCGGCTCCGCTTCAACCGGCTGAACAACCGCGGCCAGATCGCCGCGATCATCGATCCGCCCAACCGCGAAGGCGCGGTCCTGACGCCTTACATCCCTGGCGACCTGGACGAAAACGAACAGGTGGACCTCTTCGACCTGGCGGCGCTGCTTTCGCATTTCGGCCTGCCGGGCGGGGCCTCGTATCAGGACGGCGACCTCGATTGCGACGCCGACGTGGATTTGCAGGACCTCGCGATTTTGCTCGGGAATTTCGGGGAGACGCTGCCGTGAAGAACCGGCTGGAAGCCGGTGCTACCCGAAACGCGGCGAGACGCCGGCGCCACTCGGAATAACCGGCTGGAAGCCGATGCTACCCACATTCCGAGGCGGACGCGTCAATGACAGAATGGGGTTCCGATGCGGCTGCGGCATGTGGGAAGCGACAGCCGGGGGCGGCTGCGGCAAATACGGCGGCCGGGGCATATTCGGCGGCCGGGGCATATTCGGCGGCCGTGGCGCATTCTGTTGGCGACGCCTACGGCAGCGTGATCGCGATGTCCGGAATCAGGCTGGTGCAGTGCCGGCGGCGGGTTTCCGCGGCTTGCATCAGCTTCAGGTGCAGCGACGTTTGCAGCTCGTTGCGGCGGACGAAGGGCAGGTGGCGTTCGAGCACGTCGTCGAGGCGGTCGGACGGGACGGTCTCGATGCGGCCGATGTCGATCATCAGGCGGCCGATCTGCGTCAGGGCCTCGATCGAGAGCTCCGGCCCGACCTTGGCCAGCAGCGCGTGCAGGGCCGCGAGCCCTTCGACGCGCCACGTGCGATGCACGAGCCCGAACCACGAGCTTAGCTCGTCGGAGATGTTCAATTCCGGCGGCTCGCTCCAGGTGAAGGCCTCGTAGGCGTGGTCGCGGACGATCCGCTCCATCTCTTCCCGGCGGCATTGCGTGAAAACCACGCTCGCCGCCCGCGACGGCGCGAAACGCATTCCCAGCGCCACGTCGAGCGCGGCCCGCCGCTCGATCGGAAGCAGCTCGATTACGCGCTGAAACGCTGCTCTCCCGTCAGGAGCGTCCGTCACGATCAGCCGCCGCTCCGTCACGAGCAGCGCGGTCATCGCGATCACGGCGTCGATCAGCGCGGCGTCGGCCGCGTACGGAGCGGCGGAAGCGGCGTCCGGCGCGCAGGCGTCGGGAAGCGGAAGCTCCAGCAGCGGTAGGCGCGAATCCGCCTTGGGGATCAGCATACGGTCGACGGTCCGCCGCACGGCGTCCTCGACCAGGATCGGATTCGAACTGAACTGTGCGAACGACTCCCGGTCCAGAATGGCCGCCTGCGTGTGCACGCGCCGCCCGCCGCGGCCGGTGTGCTCCGTCTCGGCGTGCCAGGTCGCCAGCACGCAGCGCCGTCCGCCGCGCAGCTCGAAACTGTAGAGGCCGTTGCCGTGCTCGGACGCGTCGAGCAGGTTGCCGTGCGAAGGCGCCCGCTGGGTGATTTCCCGCTTTTCGTCCGCGGTGACGCCGGCGCTGGCCGCGACCAGCCGATAGCCCCGGCCCATCGGCGAAGGGACGGAGGTGAACACCGCCTGCTCGACCTGCACGGTGCGAGGTGCGCTGGGCGGCGTTTCGGCCGGCGGATTCGCCTGCCCGTCGGTCACAGTTTGTCCACGATCCATTCGAACGGCTCCAACACCCCGTGCAGCGCGGTGTGCAACGGTACGGGCGTGACCATTCCATCGGACTCATTGACGGCGTAGCCGATGGAGCCGACCACGCTCGACGCGAAGAATTCGAAATTCGCCAGGCGGCTTTCGCAGATATTCCAGAGCCGGTTGAGGTTGGCCTGGGCGAAGCGGCGCGGATTGTCGAAGCACTCCGGCACGTAATCCGCCTTCGTCAGCACCAGCGCAACGGGCTTGTCGATCTTCTTGCCGCGCTTCTGCGAGGCCATCGAGTCCACGTAGCTCATCAGCTTCAGCGCGAAGAAATCCGGCTGCGACGAGCCGTTGGCCGCGAGGGCCGCGTCCACCAGCAGCAGCAGACCCGCCGACTTGTTCAGCAGTTTCTGAATCACGCCGAAGGTGGACGGCGACGCCACCTCGGCGGCGATCGCTTCGCCCGCCAGGTCCGGCGTAATCAGATCGACCCATTTCTCCTTGCGGCCGGCGAGCTTCTGACAGACTTCGTAATAGGCCCAGTTCCACTGGTCGCTTTCCATCGGCGTCTTGGGCGGGAACATGCGCCAGGCCATGTGGCTGATGACGATCTGCTGAAGATTGACCGAGCTGGTGCCTTTTGGGATCGCCTCGAAGCCGCGGGCCCGCTGCGTGAGCATGTCGAGCAAAAAGCCGAGATAGACCGTCTTGCCGACGTTGCTGTCGCCCAGCACGGTCACCAGCCGCGGCGGCCGCTCGGCCCCGATGGTCGAAAGCGTGAGCGACAACGGGGCGGCGCACTGCGAGCAGAGGACGGCGCCCGTCCCGTTGTGCGTGTCGCAGATCAGGCAGGTCGTGCCGCTTTCCGCGTCGCTTTCGTAGGTTGTCTGTCCCCCGCTACGCCACATCGTGTTACTCCAAAGCGTCGAGTGCGCACCGGAAGCCGATGTTGTGCGCACGGGTGAGGCAAGGCGATGCGGAACGGAAGCTCGCCGTCGCCTGCCAGGGAAAATACGTATCAAAGGCGCCGCCGCGGATCGTCTTCATGAGCGTGTCGCCGACGATCGGCCGACCATCGAGGTCGTTGCAGGTGAAATCCGAACTGGTCCATTCCCAGACATTGCCGATGAGCTGCGCCACGCCATTCGGCGCGTTGCCCCCCGGACAGGCCGAGACCGGCAGTGTTCCGCCGTGCCCGCTGTGCCAGATGTTGCAGTTTTCCAGGTCGAGCGCGTCGCCCCAGGGATAACGCCGGCTGACGTTCGCCTCGCTCCGCAGGCGCCAACTGGCGGCCATCTGCCATTCCGCTTCGGTCGGAAGGCGATAGCCCGCCCAGCGCGCATAGACCAGCGCCTCGACGTGCGAGACGCCGACCACCGGATGATCCGCCACGCGCTTGTCGTGCCGGCCATCCTGCCAGAATCGCGGCCCAAGCCGGCCCGAACGGTCCTTGAAATCGACAATGTGGGCGCAGACCTCTTCCGGCCAGAACTCGAAGTTCTCGTATCCGCCGCTGTCGACAAAAAGCTGGTATTCCGCGTTGGTGACGGGATGCCCGGCCAGCAGGAACGCCGCGGTCTCGACGTCCTGCTCGACGCCGTTGCCGTCGCCGTTCACCGTCATGCTGACCGTTGCGAAGCCGTCCGGAACGAGAGCAAATTCCGCGTCAACGGATTTCGTGGCCTCGGCTCGGGCGGCGGCATAGCGCGCGCTGGCTGCGAATCGCTCGGCGTTGGCGAGGATGTACCCGAACCGGCGCGCCTGAATCGCCTGGGCCAGCTCATCGCCCGCCGGCTTCATCGGAGCGGAAGGCTGGAACTCGGCCCGCTTCGGCAGGACCCGTGGGTCCGGCGCGGCGGGCCTTGTGTCCTTTCCGCTCAGCTTGGAAAACAGTCTCATCGCCATCGCTGGGCTCCGCTCCGACTAGGATCCGATCGCCTTGCGTTTTGCGTCGCGACACAACTTCTGGAATCGCTCGGCCGATCCGCGCGGCTTGGCGTCCGGAGGCTGCGGCAGGCCGCCCGCGCCCGGCGCCGCGCCCGACCCCGCCGGTTGCTGCGTTTCGACGAAACGCATGGCCGGAGCGTTGGCGCTCTCCGCGAGCTGCTTGAGTTCGGATTCGAGCTGCTTCTGGAGGCTGGCGACGCTTTCCGCGGCCGCGTCCACCTCGCGTTTTCGCGCTTCGCAGGCTTCTCGCAGAAAACGGATTTCGGCCATCTGCTTGGCGACTTCCTGCCGGTCCTGCGCGGTTTGGGCCGCCAGTTGCGTCAACGCGGCCTTCTGTTCTGAAATCTGCTGTGCCTGGCCGGCCAGTTCGCTCTTCTGCTTGGCGGCCGCCTCCTGATCCGCGGCGAACTTGGCGAGCTTCTGATTGAGCTCATCACTGCGCGCGGAAATCGTCGCCGACGCGGAACGCACTTCGGCGTCGAGCTTGCTCAGTCTGGCCGTTTCTTCCGAAATGGCCTGGGTCTTCGCGGCCAATTCCGCGCTCTGCGATTCGATCTGTTTCTCGACGGCCGCGACCTTGTGCTCGCGCTGCGCCGTGGATTGTTCGCGCGTGGAGATGGCGCCCTCGCGTTCGGACAGCGAGCGCTCCGCGGTCTGCACGCCCGTTTCGCGGGCCGCCAACTGCTCCTGCTTGGAACCGTAGGCCTGCTCCTGGTCCGCGCACGATTTTTCGCGGGCCGCCAGCTCGCCTTCGCGCGACTCATAACGTTCGCACAACTCGCGCTCATGCGCGCTGAGTTGCTCGCTCTCGGTCTTGAGCTGGGTGGCATAGCCTTCGAGCGCTTCGCGGCATTCCTCGAGCGCCGCGGCCCGGGCATCCAGCAGTGTGCGGAGCTGCTGCATGTTCCCGATCACGTCGGCGCTGAGTCGCCGAAGCCGTTCCAGATCGATCGCCGGCTCGTCCATCGTGTTTCCCCCTCGAGGCTCCGCCGCATGTTCGCTCATGGTCAACTCCACCAGCCCTTCTTCTGCTGCGGCGGGTTCGGGGCTGCGGGTTTCTTGTCGGCTCGAACTTCATCCACGATTTCGCGCAGGCTCTTGCGGGCGCCGAACAGCCGCCTTCGCAATTGCACGGCTTCCGCGGTCTCCGGATCGAGCGACGCGAGCAGGGCCGCGTCCTCTTCCGCCGACGTCGCGGAGGGAGCGGCCTGCTCCTCGACCGGCTTGCCGATCCGGGCATTGCCCGTGAACAACGCGGTCTCATGCCCAGTCGCCGCGGGCGCCGGCGCCGGTCCCGAAATCAGCGGCTTGCGACCCTTGTCCACAGCCGCGACGGCCCGCGCGAGCAGATCATGCACCTGGTTCATCTCGCCCAACCACTGGTCAAGCGAGGCGGCCGTCCCGTCCAATGCCTCTCGAATCGCAGCCTCATCGGCGCGAATGGCGCAAAGACGAACTTGGAGCTCAGACACGTTGATCACACCATCGATCGGTATCGGGTATTCCTTCCGCCAGCATCTATTAGCATGTCAAGTTCCTGCGGGCGGCTGCCGGATGACAGGCGAGATTGGAGCGATTCCGCGGTTTTTCGGTCCGCGCGTCATCTGTGCGTCCGAGAAACGCTGGATCGACGCCGCTTGTGCAACGCAGGCGAAAACGCCGCGGCTCAAGCGCGACGCAGGCGGCGGAGCGTTTCGCGCAATTCCGCCGCGTCCGAAATCGGCGGCAGACAGGTTTGGGCGCGGCAGACGTAGGCGGTTGGTTTGCCCGCAATCGGGACTCGTCCGCGCAAGAGCGGAGACTCGATGGCGCGCTGCGGCGTCGCCGGATCGAGCATCGCGATCACTCGATTGGGAACGTACTCCTGGCGGGCGGCGGATAACAGCGCCGCCGTTTGTGGATCGGAAGCTGCGCCGACGATGGCGATCTCAATCGAACCGACCAGCGCAAGCTCGACGCCGTGCAGGAATCGCTCGCTCGCGGTGGGTTGGCCGGCCGCCTCGGCGGCAAAGCACGCCAGCATTCGCTCGGCGAGGCCGCGGGAGTGCGCATCGCCGGCAAGCGCCGCCAAGCGAAGCAAATTGGAAAGCTGCACCGAATTGCCCGAGGGAACGGCGCCGTCGCGCAGCCCCTTCGGACGCGCCGGAAGCTGCTCGTGCCGGTGAGCGGTCGCGAAGAATCCGCCGTGCTGCTCGTCCCAGAATTCCGCGATCGCGATCCGGTTCAAATCGAGGGCAGCGTCAAGCCAGCTCCGCTCGAATGTGGACTCGTACAGTTCGATCAACCCTTCGATCAGACATGCGTAGTCGCTCAAAAACGCGATCGTCGTCCGCCGCCCCCCTCGCCAGGACCGGCACAATCGACCGTCAATTCGAAGGTGCTCCAGTACAAACCGCGCCGCCGCCGCCGCCGCGTCGATGTAGCGTGTTTCTCCCAGAACCGCGCCGCCGCGCGCCAGGGCCGCGATCACCAGGCCGTTCCATTCGCAGAGCACCTTGTCGTCGAGTCCGGGCGGCGTGCGCTGCGAACGGACACGCAGCAGATTCGCCCGCGCCGCTTCCAGCCGAGCAGCCAATTCCGCGACGCCAAGACCATCGCCGTGCCGCTGCGCGAATTCGGCGAGCGCGGTCGGCACATGCAGGATATTCTTCGCGACGCCCGGCTCGTGCGGGTCTTTCCAGTTGCCGGATTCGGTGACGCCGTAATACGCGCACACGAGGGCGGCGTCTCGGGCGCCGACCGCGGTTTCGATCTCGGATTTCGTCCAGACGTAGTACCGGCCCTCCTGCCCCTCGCTGTCCGCGTCGCGCGAGCTGTAGAAGCCGCCTTTCGGGTCGCGCAAATCGGCGAGCACGTAGTCGAAAATCCGCCTGGCGGCGTCGGCGAACGCGGGATCACGCAGCAATTGCCATGCGTCGACGTAGACCCGCGCTACGAGCGCCTGGTCGTAAAGCATCTTCTCAAAGTGCGGGACGAGCCACTCTCGATCGGTGCTGTAACGCGCGATGCCGCCCGCGAGCTGATCGAAGATCCCGCCCCGCGCCATGCGATCCAGCGTGAGCCGCACAGGACCCATCAGCTTGTCGGCCGCGGCCGCATCGGCCGTGCGGACCGCGGCGCGAAGCATCAGCTCCATCCCCATGCTGGGCGGAAACTTGTTCGTTCCGCCGCCCGGCAGGCCGCCGTCGATCGCGTCGAACGCACCGGCCAGCAGCTCGGCGGTTTGATCGACGAGCGAAATCGAAAGGACCGGGCCTGCCTCTTCGAACGGTTGCAGCGAGGCGGCGACGGCCGCGGCGACCTTCCGCGCGTCCTGTAGAAGCGTCTCGCGATTCTCAATCCAGTGGCGGCCGATCCGCTCGCAAAGCTCCGCAAAGCCGATCCGACCCCAGCGCGTCTCGGGCGGGAAATACGTGCCCGCGAAAAACGGCCGCAAGTCCGGCGTCAGCCACACACTCATCGGCCAGCCGCCCTGACCGTGGTTCATGAGCATCGTCGCCTGCATGTAGATCTCATCCAGGTCCGGCCGCTCCTCGCGATCGACCTTGATGTTCACGAAATGGCGATTCATGACGGCGGCGGTGTCGGAGTTCTCGAAACTCTCATGGGCCATCACGTGGCACCAGTGGCAGGCGGCGTAGCCGATGCTGAGAAAGATCGGCTTGTCCTCTCGCCGCGCACGTTCGAGCGCCTCGGCGTTCCACTCGTGCCAATCCACCGGATTTCGCTGATGTTGCAGCAGATAGGGAGAGGCGGCGGACGCGAGGCGATTTACCGAGTTGTTTGCGGCGCCGGTCGGTTCCATGCCGATTGTATGTCGCCCAATCGAAATGGCTGTTGCCCCCCGCGCGTCCACAATCTGCGCCTGTTCTTTCTTCTCTGCGATCTCTGCGTCCTCTGCGGTGAAATCAAGCTCTTGAACCGCGGAGAACGCAGAGAACGCAGAGGAAAGACAAGAAGCCTGCATGACCGTACTTTGAGATGCCGCGCTACGGCGCGACTTCGACCGCGCGTCCGCCGGCGGCAAGACCATCGGCGCTCATAACCGCCGTCCGCAGATAGCCGAGGCCGATCCACGATTGTCCGAGTGGGTGGGGCACAAGCGACGTGATTTGTCCGACTTCCCGATCCTGCTGCTGCATCGCCACGGGAGGCGCCAGCCCGCTTCCGTCAACCATCCGAACGCGCACCAGCCGCCGGGCCAGCGACGCGTGGGAGCGCATCCGTTCGATTACCTCCTGCCCTAGATAGCAACCCTTGTTGTATGAGATCGCCCGCTCGATTTGCCCCGTCTCCGGGCCGATCGTGCGTTCGTCGATGTCTCGCCCGTACCACGGAATGCCCGACTCGATTCGCAGGGCGTCCAGCGTTTCCTGCCCCGCCGGTTGAATGCCGCATTCGTCCGCCAACCGTGCCCACCAAGCCCCGGCGGCCTCGCGCGGCAGGACGAGCTCAAGCCCCGGCAGGCCCGCGAAGTCATGTCGAATGAGCCGCACGCGGTCCGGCTCCAGCCACACACTCTGAAGCGCCGGCCAGGCCGCGAAATTGCCGACGCCGAGCCTGGCCGCGACCTCAGACACAGTCGGACCGGCGACGCCCAGCCGTGCCCACTGCGCGGTGGCGTTCGCGACCTCAGCCTTTTCGATGATCAGATACCGGTTGAAATGCGCGATCGCCGCCTCGATCCGCGATTCGTCGATGTCGAGCCAGAGGCGGTCCGCCAGCACAAGAATGCTCAGATCAAACAGCACCCGGCCGCGCAAATCCAGGGCAAACGCATATGCGCCGGCGTTGTCATCCAGCGTGCGGACCGCGTTGCTCACCACATTGTGCAGCCAGACCTTGCGATCCGGCCCGCTGACGACCAGGAGGCCGCGATCGCTGCGATCGAACAGGCCGCAGGACTTCCGCACGCGATGATATTCGTCCGCCGCAGGCCCGAATCGTGCCGGCAAAATTGTGCGGCCGACGACCGTCCGTGCAACGTCGGCGGAAATTTGGGCGTCGAATGGGGATTGGTTGGCAGCCACCGCAGTTCCTCGATTGACCGGCTCGCCGCGCGACCGTCATGGCCGGCACGTACAATGAGGCTACGACCCTGGGGCCTTGGAGGCAATGCGAGATGCGGCGGGCTTGGATCATCTCGATCGGAACGGAGTTGACGCTGGGGCAGAGCGTCGACACGAACAGCGCGTGGCTCTCGCAACAGTTGGCGGCGCTCGGCATTCGCGTGGAACGCCACGTCACCATCGCGGACGAACACGCCCCGCTGGTCGACGTATTGCGCCAGTCCGCGGGCAGCAGCGATCTCGTCGTCGTCACCGGCGGGCTCGGACCGACCGACGACGACCTGACGCGGGCTGCCCTCGCCGAAGCGGCCAACACGCGACTTGAGCGGGACCAGGCGGCACTGGAGCGGATTCGGGCGTTCTTCGCCAAGCGAAACCGCCCCATGCCGGAGCGAAACTGCGTGCAAGCGGATGTTCCCATCGGCGGGCGCAGCCTGCCGAACGATCGCGGGACCGCCCCGGGCGTGTTCATTGCAATGTGCGGCACGGCGATTTACGCGCTGCCCGGCGTGCCGTTCGAGATGAAAGCCATGTTCGAGGCCCAGGTCGCGCCGGAAATTCGCACGGCGGCGAAAGGCCGGGTAGTGAGGTCGCGCGTCGTCCGGACGTTCGGCCGCCCGGAATCCGAGATCGGCGAACAACTGAGCGATTTGATGGCCCGGGGACGAAATCCGGAAGTGGGCACCACGGCAGACATGGGCGACATCGGCGTGCGGATCAACGCCATCGCGGACTCGGCTGAGGCGTGTGACGCACTGTTGGAACGCGAGGAACGGGAGGTCAGGCGGCGGCTCGGGCCGGCGGTCTACGGGCGAGATGCGGACACGCTGGCGGTTGCGGTGGGGCGGATGCTCGCGGAGCGGGGTCAGACGGTCAGTGTTGCGGAATCCTGCACCGGCGGCATGCTCGGTGCGATACTCACGGATGTGCCCGGCAGCAGCCGCTACTTCCTCGGCGGCGTGATCGCGTACGCGAACGAGGTGAAGATCAAGCGGCTCGACGTGCCGGCCGAATTGCTTCGCCGGCACGGCGCGGTGAGCGAGGAAACCGCCGCCGCGATGGCCGCCGGCGCACGGGCGGCTTTTGAAAGTACCTACGCCCTGGCGACCACCGGCGTCGCCGGACCGGACGGCGGCTCGCCGGAAAAACCCGTCGGCATGGTCTGTTTCGGCATCGCAGGCCCGGCGAGCGTGCGCGCTCGGACGATCCGCTACGGCGAGACGCTGCCGCGCGGCGTCATCCGCCACTGGGCGGCCCGAACCGCCTTGAATCTGCTGCGTATGGAACTTGGCTAGGCGCCTGCGGCCCGCTGTCCGCGTTTTCCCACGCCAGTCGCTTCGCGAACCGGCCGATAAGTCGTAGAGTAGTGTCGCGCCGTGCCGGCGGGAGCATGCGTGCTTGACGCGGATGTTCGATTGGAGTGATTCATGCGTTTCATGGCTTGTCTGATCGCGTTGGGGGTTGGGGCAGCAGTATCAACGGCGCAGGAGCAGCCGACCAGCCAACCTGCCGGCGAAGCCCGTCCCGCTGCGCTGGATCCAAGCACGATGTCTGAGAGCGACCTGATTCAGGAGGCGCAGAGAAGGCGCACCACGGGGCAGATCGTGGATGCCCGCGCCATCCTGAAATACGTGCTCGATCGAAACGAGCGGAATTTCGAGGCACGCGTGCTGGATGGCGAATTGGCCCTGGAGCTGACGCCGGCCGACGCCCGGGCGGCGCGGGCAAGATCTAGTTCAGATCCGGCGCCGTACGCACCGCCCTGCTCTACCTCAAGCGGGCAGAGAGCACCGCCCCGCCGGACAAAATGGGGGAGCTTCAGGCCTACATAGCCCAGTGCTATCGCAAGAACGGCGACTTTCCGGACGCCTTCGCCGCGATCGAAAAGGCCCTCGCCGCGGATCCCGGCGCGATCGAGCCGCGCCAAGTCAATGTCAGCTTGCAGCTTGCGGTCCGGAATTTTGATCGCGCGCTCGCGGAAGCGGACACGCTGGTTGATCTATGCACGAAAGCGATCCCGGGGGCGACGAGGAAGCGCGACGCCCTCGCCAACCTCTCCGGAGCATATGCGACGCGGCTCACCGTGCTTCAGAAGCTGGGCGAAATACAGTTCGTGATCGGTCCCGACGGAAATCCGACGGATCGAGTGGTGCCAGGACGCGAGAAGACCGCCGCCGAAATCACACGCCGGGTGGCGGAGACCTACGTCCTGATCGCTGATCTGAACCGGACGCTCACGTATTTCACGACGTTGGAATTCGCGGCTCGAGCGGCGGTCATCGACCCGACCGACCTCGAAGCCATCTTGCTGGTCGGCATGTTGCAGCGAAACACCTACCAGATCGAAGAAGCAGCGAGCACATTCCGAAAAGTGCTTGAGGTCGATCCGGGAAATGCCCGGGCCAGAGCCGAGCTTGAGGCGATGGGGGTGCCGGTCGCGCCGGCGTCGCAACCCGCCACAAAGCCGGCGCCGGAGACGCCGTAGCTCGATCATCAGCCGCAGTGAGGAAACTCAAGTCGGAAGGCCGTCGGCTACCGGGCGCGCTGACTCTCTGGCGAAAAACCATCACCGATCGGGCAAAAAAAAAACGGCGACAAAAGGTGATGGGGACCGCCTCTCCGCTCGGTCACCCGGCTCAACCCTCTGTCGCCGAACCTCCGGAGGCAGCCTAGGACGTGCCAAGATCCCCGGTCGGACGATCTTCAGTCACGTTAGCCGCGATGCGCCCCCGATGAACTCGGAGAATCCAGAATCAGATCCAAATTGACAAATTGGCTTCGCTCAACCGGAATGCTATCGTGGGCAAATACCCGTAGCAAGAGAGAATTGGCGGAAATCCGTCCGAAAGCTCAAGTGACCTTTTCGAGCTTTCCGGGTAAGAGTGGATGGGTCTGTTTTTTCACGGAGCAGCGGATGACCAGGCGACCATGCCAATCGCGAAGCACGTGCGGCGCGTGGTGTGCCGTCGCGATGCTGTCCTCGCTCCTCCTGGGCTGCCAGCCCGGCAGCCATTCGCAGCGCAGATTGGCGGAGCGAACCCGCGGAATCGATCGGACGTTGCAGGCCTATGCAAAAAGTGAGGCGTCACGGCCCGCATGGTTTGAACGCGACTGCCGATTCGTGCCGGATTCCATCGCCCGGGACAGCGCGAAACTCGACCGCGACCTGCGCGGCCTGGATAGAAACCTCCAGAACGAATTCCGCCGTCTTGAGCGGCGCCAGGCTGACTATCGACGGACCATCATCGACCTGCTCGACGGCCGCCTCGGGGAAATCGAGAAGAACGCGATCGACTTGTTTTATTGAGCGGATGGTCCATCAGGCCTTGCGGTTTACGGCAGGCAACTCAATCCGAACTGGCTGAGCAAAGTCGTCAGGTCGACTAGATCGACGACTCCGTCATTATTGCGGTCGGCGATGATCGTTCCGGGGACGCCGACCTGCCCGAATTGGCTCAGGAAACTCGTCAGATCAACCAGATCGACCAGGCAATCGCCGTTCAGGTCGCCTCCTTCGCAACCGGGGACGGGGCAACCGGTTGGACCGAGCTGCACGCGCTCGATAAAACGAAAGCCGGTGCCGCTGCGAACAACACGAACCGTCGCGCCCGTGTTCGCAAGCACTTCGCGGATGGACGTAGAGTTCGTGATCAGCAGATTGCCGTTGGCCAGCCGGGCCACGCCTCGGCCGAGCGAGGTGATCGTGAGTTGAGAATAGACCCTGCCGCTTAGATCGAATTCCGTGATTCGGTTGCCGTTGTACGCGATGTTGAAGAAATGCCCGGACTGTGCGTCGTATTGGAGCTGTTCCGGAAAATCAATGCTGAATACGGATGAGACCAGCGAACCGCCCGTCGTATACAGGCTCACACGAGCCCCAGCAATGTCGCTCAGCAGAAGGTTGTTGCCGAAGATCAGCAGGTCAAAGGGGTCCGCTCCGTTGTGAATGAGGTCAGGCCCGCGAACACCGGACGCAGAGAACCGCGCTACTCCCCGATCGCTTGGATTGGTCGTGGACGAATAGCACACGAGCAAATCGCTTCCGTAAAAAGCGATCCCGCGGAGGTTGTCCATTCCGTCATCAGGGCCGCAGAATACGTCGACGAATTGCCCGGCCTGCTCGTACCGAAGCACCGAGTCCTTGAGTTGATCCGACACGTAGATTAGGCCGTCCGGCCCGACGATCGCGTTAATCGGCACATCCAGGTTGCCCGCGCTTCCGGGGTCGGAATCCACGATCAGATCACCCAGATAGTCGCCGTTGACAGGGCTATAGAGACCGATCGAGTCAGTCGCCGAATCGGGGATGAGCAGGCAGTTCTGCCCAATGACTGGAATAGGCGAAAACCCGAGCGCCCCGACCGTCGCAGCGGTCAAGAACCGAGCGCCCATTCCTCACCTCTCCCCTGCCGTAATGCGGACAGAAAGAACCGCGCGCCTTTCCAATCGCCCGCCTGCGATTGAAAGCCATGCTCCGAAAGTCAGGTTCTTCAAAAACCAAACCTGATACCTACAGGTTTTCCCTTAGAAAGTCAACGAAATTCCGCCCAACCGGCGGCTCCGCGGAGCTTCACAAAGCGACATCCGAGGGATGGAACGGTCCGAAACCCCTCCCGGGAATTGTGTACCACCAGCAACTCCTGCGAATCGACCCCACCGACGGGAATGACCAGCCGCCCGTCCGGTGCGAGCTGCTCGAGCAGCGCCGGCGGCACTTGCGGCGCCCCGGCGGTGACGATGACCCCGTCAAACGGGGCATGCTCCGGCCAACCGAGCGAGCCGTCGCCGCACCGAATCCGCACGTTTCGATACCCGAGACGGGCCAGCCGCTCACTCGCGGAGGTCAGGAGAGACAGGTGCCATTCGACCGACCACACCTCGCGCGCCAACTCGGCAAGTACCGCCGTCTGGTAGCCCGTGCCCGTACCGATTTCGAGCAAGCGGTGGGTCGGGCGGATGGCCAGCAGTTCGGTCATGCGGGCGACGATGTAGGGCTGCGAGATCGTCTGTCCGCATTCGACCGGAAGGGCGTTGTCTTCATACGCACGGCCGCTGATCTGGGGCGGAACAAAGCAATGGCGCGGCACACGGCGGAGAACATCGAGTACCTGCGCATCGCGGATTTCCCGGGCGACGAGCTGCTCATTCGCCATGCGATCGCGTTCGACCTGCCGATCCGCCAGGTTCATCTCGGAGGATTTTATTCGCATCCGCGATTCGATGTGCAGAGGTTCCTCGCGCCGGCCGCGGCGTTCGTCAGTCTTTTTCGGACGGCGCGGGTTCTGCGCCGGGCGGAATCGGCAAACCGCTTGTATTCGGCTTTCTCGTGGCTAGAGTTGAATAACGAAGGACACGAGGATGTCACGCGACCTGTTCGACATTCTGGGGCTGCCGCACCGCCCGCATGAAGAACCCGCGGTGCGCGAGCGGTTCATTCGGCGACGCGATGAATTGCGCCGCCGCCTGAGCCAGGCGCGCTCGCCGGAGACGCAAGGCGAACTCGACGCGCTTCACGTCGCGTATACCGTCCTTCGGGATCCTCAAACCCAGACCGTCTATCTGCGCCGCCACGACGAAACGAGCCGGCCGAATCGCGTGGAACTCCTGCGAACCCTGATCGCGGGCTCGCTCGAAGACGGGCTCCTGCGGCACTCGCGGCGGGAGAAGATCCTGGCGGAAGGCCGCCGTCTGGGCTTGTCGCCGTTTCACACCCAATTGCTGATCGCGCAGACGCAGTTCGGACCGCAGCGCGTGCTGCCGTTCGACGATCCCCAGACCGCCGAACAATGGGGCCATTCAAAACCGGGCGCGGCGCGGCTTGCCGCGGCGTTGGTCCTCGCGCTGGCGCTGTTCCTGGCGGCGGTGCGGCTGATCGGAATATGATCCTCCGATGCCGAGGATGCCGATGCGTCGGATCACGATTGTGAGCACTTGTCTGCTGCTTCTCAGCGGCTGCGCGGCGAACACGAACCGGCCACGAGCCTCCAACTCGGAAGGAAGCACACCTCACGCCGACCCAATGAACGCCAACGATCCGAGCGCTACGGCTGTCGATGATGCGGAGCGTTTTTCCGCCCGGCCGGCGTCTGCTCCCGCGCGCCGTCCGCCGCCTGTGCGAGACCGGCGGGCGGTGGATCAACCGAGAATCCGCCCGTAGATCGAGGCCCCGCCGCGCGCTTCAATACGTGCTGTAGCTCCGGCCGGCGGCGTCCTTCTTGGGCGTGTTGGCGATGATCTGGCCTGTCGCGGGGTTGTAGACCCAACCCTCTTTTGTGCCAGTAGTTACAGACGGTGGATCCGCCGGCGTCGCGTCGAGGAGGATTGCAGTGGCTCCGTTGCCGTCAACAACGGGGCAGCGCGGCACCGCCACGAGATACGGACCGTAGCCGGATTTCGCCGTGCGGATCGCGCTGGGGTTGCCCGCCTCGTCGGTGCAGAGGGTGAGCTGCTCGACCAGTCGGCCGCCGTTGGCGCCGGGGTAGCGCCCGCCGTGGTCCACCTGATACGCGGCGATCGCGTTCCGCAGCAGGGCCAGGTTTCCCGCCAATTCCATCTGCTCGCTGCCCGCGCCAGTCTTCACGCGGCCCAGGCTCGGGAGCGTCATCGCGGCGGCAGCCGCGACCAGGGTGGCCGCCAGAACAAAATCCGCCAGCGTGAAAGCGCCGGCCCGTTGACCGGTTTGCGACATACGAGAGGCCCTGATTCGGGGTGCGCCGCGTCGCCGAGCTCAGCGGACGGCATACTCGGGCCGTCCGGCCCGCGCGACGAGGGCGCCTGCTGGGCTTATCGAGCGAAGTCGCGAGGTTCTTGAGCGAGCGTGGGAATGAACCCGCGCTGCGGCGCGTCGGCGGGGGCGTACATCGTGGTCAGCGTGCCCGGCGACTCAGCTCTCAATTGCTGAAGAACAGTCAAAAACGCAGCCAGCGTCTCGGGTTCGAAGCTCGTTCCGGCCTCCTGCTGAATGATACGGACCGCCTTTTCGATGCTGAATGCGGCGCGATAAGAGCGCGACGTGCAGAGCGCGTCGAAGACGTCGACGACATGGATGATCTGCGCGGACTTAGGGATGTCGTTTCCGCGCAGTCTGTCGGGATACCCGCTGCCATCGACGTTCTCATGGTGGTATCGCACGCCGTCGAGCAGCTCGCTCAAGCTCCCGATCGGCTTGAGAATGTCGTAGCCCATCTCGGGGTGCTTGCGGATGATGGCCAGTTCCTCGGGGGAGAGCTTGCCCGGTTTGCACAGGATCTGCTCCGGAACGCCGATCTTCCCGACGTCGTGCAGAAGGCCGCTCCACTCAAGCAGTTGCAGCGACCGGCCTTTCACGCCGAGCCGCTCGCCGGTCATTCGCGCGAGCATTCCGACGCGCTCGGAATGGCCGCAAGTGTAGTGGTCTTTCTTGTCAATCGCCGCGACCAGGGCCCGCATGACGCCGACCGACATGGCCCGCAGTTGCTCGTTCAGCTCGTAGTTTCGGATGATCTGTCCGCCGAAGGTCAGCAGGGACTCGATCGTCAGCAGATCGTCGGATTGAAATGGCGGCGAGGGCGCCGCGCGAACGGCGAGCACGACGTCGACCCGGTCGCCCAGGCGGGTCAGCGCGGCCAGGATGACGTGGAATTCTCCGAGAGTTCGGATGAAAGCGCGCCGCTGGCGGCGGGCGAGCTCGACGGAATCCTGGAGCGAGTTTTCCAGCCCCGTGACGCCAGGCAGCTCGTCCGAGCGTCCGCTGCGGACGTCGAAGAATCGCCGGCTGCCGTCGGCGCAATGGAGGCAGACGAACGGCACTTTGACCGCCTGTGCGGCCCGCAGGAGAAGTTCGTCGATGAATTGATCCACATTGGCGACATCCGCGATTCGCGACGTGAGTTCGAGCATCAAGTTGGATCGCTCGTAACCGCGCAGCACTTCGCCGATGAGCTCTTCATTCGCTCCGACGAGTTTCTGCACATACTCGGCGGAAACCGCCGTCGGATCCGTCGCCGATCCGCCGGCGGACCCGACGTTGAAATTCGCGGCAGTCTGGAAATCTCGCGAAATCATGGGCTGCCTTTGTTTGAGTGGTTCATTTCAGCGTCGGGGGCGCGCTGAATCGGGGACCATCGGATGGTTCCCTGAATCCCCGCCGCGCTGCGCGCCGGGTCAGACGGCTGGGGTGCTGTGTCTATCCGTGGCATCCGTCACCGTCTGGCCGATTGAACAGGGAGCGGCAAATCAACGACGAACTGAGTCCCCGGTTGCAGTCCATTCTTGATGTAAAACTCCCCGCCATGCCGGCGGGCCAGTTCGCGCGCGATGACCAGCGGCAGCGCCATCGCGGCTGCGCTCTGCACGGGCGGGTCCGGGGCCGCATCCTGCGGCGCGCCCTCGTCGCTTGGGTCGGTGATGGCGATTCGCACGAACTGCCCGGCCATCCGCGCCGTGATGGCGATCGCTCCGCCCGGCCGCGCCCGCTCGACGGCGTGTTCGACAATGCCGTCAAGGAGCATCTCGATCCGGCGGCCGTCGCCGGAGATGCTGTTCGACGGGTTCTTCGGCACACGAACGGCCGGCCTCTTCCACGATCAACAGTCGGTCGCCGCCGTTCCCGCCTATTGACGCCAGCCGGATTCGCAGCGCCAGCCGATCCTCCGGACCGCCGACCTCGCGCACGATCGCACGCGCGCCGGCGACGCGGCATGCAGCGATCCATTCTTCGGCGTTCGGATCGCCCGACCAGTCGGACAGTTTCCGACCGCACGGCTGGCCTTCCGCCCGCAGCAGCCGCGCGGCCGTCGCATTCGCCTGTTGAACCATGCCGTCCGGCGCGATCCGTACGACGCCGATCGGCAGCGGGTCCAGCACCTCGGCGACGTATTTCGATTCCATTCGTCGCAACGCCGCGCTCGGCGATTCCGCCTCGCGCGGCAACTGGGCCTGCAATTCCGCGACGTCGGACACGAGCTTGTTCCACGCTTGCGCCACGTGGCCGAGCGTGTCGCTGAGCGTCAACGCCGCGAATCTCTGCTGCATGCCGGAGGCGTAGCGCTCAACATTGTCCTGAATGGCAGAAAGCGGCTGCGCGTGCCGCCGCAATCGGCGGTAAATCCACCATTGACCGAGCAGCGCCAGAACGACGACCGGAGCGCCCCGGTAGATCGCTTCTGTCGTGGAGTCGGTGAAATCCGGATCAGGCAGTGCGATTTCAATTCGCCGCACGCGCGAATCCGCGCGCGTCACGCGCGCCCCCGCTCCGGTGTAGTGGCCGGGGCGCGGGCCGTTCTCGGGCCAAGCGGCAACCTGTTGACCATCTGCGGTGAGAAGTCGGACGCTGGTAACGCCCGCCAGACGGAAGAAGGGCTCGTAGCGCGCCAGCAGAGCCTCCGGCTCCTCGGGATTGAGCTCCTGCTCGGCCGCGATTCGCTCGGCGATTCCGCGCGCTTGCTGCGAGGTTGCACTCGTCGCCGCTCGCTGCACCGCACTCGAATGTACGCAAAACAGCGCGATGACCGCGATCGCCAGGATCAGAGTCTGAAAAGCCGTAAGCGCTTCCGGCAAAACGGCGCCGGTCAGCCGCCAACTTGAGCTGCCAATTGCTGGCGAAGGAATCGAAGCGTTATCGCTCATCTCGCCCTCAGCCAAGTACGGTGCATGGCGCGCAGTTCATTCGGGCCAAGCGGCGTATCGACCGGCGACTTGGGTCACTTCAGCATGGACGGAAGCTCTGATATTGAGAGTCCAGACGCTCAGGGCGTTTCGTTCGAGAGATGGACGACGCCCCGAATTCGATGTTTCGAAACTCGTCGATGGGCCGGCGGGGCGGGCGAAATAGTCAAGCCGCACCTTCGGCGGATCGATTGATATGGGTGGATCCTGAGCGGGTTTTTTCCGGCCCGGCTGTCCGCAACGAATGGAGATTCGACGTGCGCAAAATGGCGATCATCGCGAGCGTGCTGGCGGCGTGTGGAATCGGCGGTTGTCCATCAGACGGAGGCAGCAACGAGCCCGTCATCAGTCAGCTCGAAGGCGCCTGGCAGGGATCGCTCGCTTGCGAGCGCACGCAGACTCTGAATGGCGGCGCCGGCACGCCCGTCAGCTCGTCCCAGGATCTCACGATTCAATTTGACGCCAACGGCAAGCCGGGCAGCGTTACAATCCTCGGTTTCTCCGGCGACGAGGAACAGACCGCGGCCCTCAACGCGGTGGGCGACACCGCGACGCTGACGTCGAGTTCCAGCGGATTGGCGATCACGCGGATGGTGACGGTGACGAGCGTCTCCTACACCGATACGCGCTCGCGGATCGTGCTCAGCATCGAATACAGCGGCGTCGGCGGGAACCTCTCGCAAACCGGGACGGGCACGCAGACGATCGACGCGACCCTCGTCAACGGCGCGGTTCAATACAACGCCGAAGTGAACTACGCGATCCAGTTCGTCGCGTCGGGCATCTCGCTGGACACCACCGAAACGACGATCTGCACCGGAACGCTGTCAAAACAGTAAGACCGCCGACCACGAGCCCAGATGCCCGCTACGCTGGCGCGAGGAATCCGCGACCGTCGGCTTTCACCACCAGCACCGGACAGGGCGCGTGCTGCACGATTCGCTCCGCCGTGCTGCCGATGATCGCGTGCCCGAGGCCCGTGCGGCCGTGCGTCGTCACGACGATCAGGTCGATCTCGCTCAGCCTGGCGTACTCGCAAATCATCGGCCAGGGGTTTCCGACGCGCACTTCCTGAATCAGCCGCGGATAATCGGCGAAATGCCGACTCACGAGGGCCTGAAGCGCGCCGCCCGCGGCGCATCGCAGCTCCGGCTACGTCAACTGAACGGGCAGGTCCGAAGGAACAAACAGCGTCACGTCTGGATTGAGCGGCGGCGAGATCACGTGCAGCACGTGCAGGTCCGCGTTGAATAGCCGGGCGAACCCCAGGGCATACTGACCCGCCTGCAATGACAACTCGGAGAGATCGGTCGGCCAGAGAATGCGTTGCGCTTTCGCGAGCATCGCACACCGTCCTTCCTGGGCGGGCCGTCCCTTGACATGCGTCGGCGGAATGCCGGCCGTGCGGACGACTGCCCCTATTCAATTGTAGTACCGACCAAAACGGCTTTCGATGCCGGGTTTGATAATCTTCGCGCTGCTCGGCGGCTGCGAACGGCCGCCGCCTTCCGGCGGCAATCCCACGCCCGGCCAGGCCTCGAAAGACGCGCCGAACGTCCTCTGGGTGGTGTGGGACACGGCCCGGGCGGATTATCTGTCGCTCTATGGACATGAACGCCGGACGACTCCCAAGCTCGACGAGTGGGCCCGCGATGCCCGCGTTTTCGAAGACTGCATTTCGCCTGGCAGCACGACGGTCACAGCGCACGCCTCGATGTTCACCGGCTACCTGGCGCCCGAGCATGGCGTAAGCCACGCGCAGGAGCAGCTTCCCGACGGCTTTCGCACCGTCGCCGAAATTCTGCATGACGCGGGCTACCGGACGTACCTGTTCTCATCGAACAACTACATCTCGGCCGACTACGGCTTTGCCCAGGGATTCGACCTCAGCGAGCATCCGTGGTCGGAAAAGTACGCCGAGCGGGCGTTTGAAATCGTGCGCGAGAAGGTGAAAGGCGACCGGAGCAGCGAGTTGACCGAGCGCATGTCCGGCGGACCCGCCGAGGCCCTGCGCATTCGCCAGAACATCAAGGCGGCCGGCGAGCTCGCGATCGACGGGCTGCGGGGCTGGCTCGCTGCGGGCGACAAGTCGCGGCCGTATTTCGCGTTCATCAACTGGATGGAAGCCCATCGGCAGCTCGTTCCGCCGCGCCGCTACCGGGAGCGCTTCATGACCCCCGAGCAGGTGGAGCGCTCGTACCGCGTGGATCGCACCTGGAATTCGAACTGGGAATACACCGTCGGCCTGCGTGAATACAGGGACGACGATCTGGCCGTTACCCGTGCGACGTATGAGGCGGCGATCGCGGAGCTGGACGACTTGTTCGCCCAACTGCTGGACGAGCTGAAAGCCGCCGGCGCTCTCGACAACACGATGGTCATCGTCACGGCCGACCACGGCGAGCATCTCGGCGAGCACCACATGCTCGACCACCAGTTTTCCGTCTACGACGTGCTGCTGCGCGTGCCGCTGGTCATTCACGATCCGAAACGCTTCCCGGCCGGACGCGAAAAGCGGCCGGTGATGGTGCATGATCTCTTCGCCACGATCCTCGAGAGCGCCGGGGCGCCGATGCCCGCCGGCGGCCGGTTCAGTTGGTCGCTGCGCACGCCGCGCGACATGCGCGCGCGGCTTTCGCAGTATCCCGCCGCGAACCTCAGTCCCTTGAATGACATCAAGAAGCGGCGTCCGGACTGGGACTTCGCGCCTTGGAATCGCTCGCTCGACGCGTTCTATCAGGGCGAATACAAGCTGATCTTCGCCGGCGACGGGCGGCACGAGCTGTACCGCATCGCGTCCGATCCGGGCGAACAGGAGAACCTGGCCGCGAAGGATCCGCAGAAGTTCGCGCAGCTGAGCGCTGATTTCGAGCGCTATCGCAAGCCGCTCGAACGCATCGACCTACAGGGAGGTCCGCCAAAGCCGCTCAGCCCCGAAGCCTTGCAGCGGGAAATCGATACCGGATATGGCGGCGGGAAGGAGCCCGTGGAAGGCACGACGCAACCCGCCTCGCAACCTGCCAGTCAGAAGAAGTAACGATACAGGTAGTCGATCCGCCCCGTCAGCAGCAGCCGCAGGCCGGAATAGCGCATCACTTCGCGAATCTGGCGGCGGTATTCATCGCTGTAGCAGGGCTGCGGGCAGTGCTTGCACGACGGCTTGGGGTCCAGCGGACACAGGCTGCGCATCATGAACGAATATTGAAGGAGCTTGCCGCACGCCTCGCACAGCCGCACTTCGTGCCCCGCCAGCCCGCGAATGTCGATGTGCCGAAACGGCACGGTGCTTTTGGGTTGATCGCGATGGTGCGCCTTGCAATACACTTCGATAAACGTGCCCAGCGTGCGCAGCTCACGCCGAACCTGGTCATCGGCGAACGCGGCCTTCGCGGTTTCGAATGATCGCGGCTTGGTTTCTTTCATCGACAAAGCACGCCCTCGGGGACCGCTGACGCCCGCCCCGAGCCGCGCGCCGCCTCCGACCCGATTGCATGATACCCGCGGGAACAAGCGGTTCTTTGCGGGCATCGAGCGATCCGCGCAGCCGCGTGCCAACAGACTGATAATAACACCGTTCTCGGCCAAGATCGGTCGTCGGCGGGGCCGAACCCGTTACCGCATCGTCCGCCATGTTGAGAACGCGGCCATGAGGTCCTAGCATCAGTGTCGGCAGCACGCTGTCCTGGGCTGACTCCCATCGGACATCGCAGATTCGGCGCGCCGGGAGGCCGCGAGATCCATGCCCACAATGCGCTTCGCAGCAACCGCGCTCTTCGTGTTCGTCGCCACGGCGGCGACCCGGGCCGACGATTTGCCGGTACAGGTTTCGCTGGCTTCTCCCGCCCAGCGAGCAAGAAGCGTCGAGCTGGTCTGGCAAACGAACTCGCTGATCGCCGACCTGTCGCCCGGCGCCGGCGGTTCCTTTTCTCGCGACAGCATCGCCTACTGGGGCGACGAGCAGGCGATGACCGCGTACGCCCCCAACGTGCCGCGGATCGTAGACGTCGCCGCGTGCAGCGCGTCGGATGGGGCATACGTCACGCCGATCGGCGTTCCGACCGGCGTGCGGGTCACGCCGCAATGCGTGAATCTCGGCTATCTCATCGGCGTGGGCTCAAACGAGAAGATCTACCGATCCGCCGACGGCGTCACCTGGGAGTGGATGTGCGACCGTTGGTTCAGTTTTGTGTACGCGCTCGGCAGCGGCACGCTGCTCGGGACAGCGTCGGTGAATGACTACTTGACTGTCTGCCGCAGCGAGGACAATGGCGCGACCTGGGCGCCCGCTCGATACGCCGACACGCTCGCCGACTTTGTCTGGCCCAATCCGGGCGCCTACGTCGGGCCGTGGGGCTTCCATCAGGCCAGCAACGGCACGATCGTGATGGGCGAATACCAACTCCCGGCCGGCGGGCGTTTCCTCTATCGCTCTGACGACGACGGCCGGACGTGGCGGATCGTGCACGACGAGCTGCAACACGGGAACATCAACCACTTTCACGCCCTAACCAAACACGAGGGTCTCGGCCGTTGGATCGCGGCGACCGGCGACACGCCTCCACGCCACCATATCGTCGCCAGCGACGACGACGGCCTGACCTGGTACGACTACACGGGCTTCGGCGAGATCTACGCGCAGCCCATGGCGTTCGTTGATTTCGGCGATCCGACGCAGCTCCTCATCGGATCAGACCTGTACTGGCAGGTCGGGTTGCTGGATGTATCCGACGGACCGACCCGCGGGCGCATGCGGTCGGTGGTGACCAACTGGGATACACGACCGGCGAGGGGTTACTGCTTCTGCCTGTTCGAACACGCCGGCGTCACCTATGCCTGCCAGTACGACGGAGCCGGCGCAAACCGCCATCCGGTTATCAGCGTCAGCACCGATCGAATCCACTGGGCGGTCTACCACAATTTCGCCGCCGGCGAGACCGGAGGCTTTCGATTCTGCGGTTTCCTCGGCGGCAAGCTGCACCTGGCGATTCAGGAAGCCGCCGGCGGCTTGCGGCATTTTGCGATTTCCTCGGCGGACATGGCGCCGCAGCAGGGAATCGTCGTTTCGCCGACCGGTGCGAACCTCCTGACCGCCGCCGCCGGGTACAGCGCGGAATCAACGGCGGGCTGGTGGAACCTGAGCGACGAGCTTCCCCCGGGAAGCGGCAACCGCGGAACGCTGGAATGGACCGGCGCACAGCAGCACCACGGCGCCGGCAGCCTGCACTACAGCCGCTCCGACGGCGGGACCATGTCCATCTTCACACCGCCTGTCGATGCCGATCCAAACTCGATCGTGCGCGCCCGGGCGTGGATTCGCGGCGATTGTGCGTATTGCGAGCTGCGCATGCGATGGAACTACGCTGACGTGGGCATATCCGCGCTGGCAAGCCCCTCGCCGGACGGGTGGCTCGAGCTGCGCACGCCGAATTTCTATTTGCCGGACGGCACCGTCGATTTGCGGGCCAAACTGACCTGCGTCTCGCGCAACGGAAGCGTGTGCGATGTGTACGTCGATACCTGCCAGATCGAGGCGGGCTCGTCGTCGCCCTGGCATCCCGGAAATGCGCCGCGGGCCCCGGACCGCTGGTCCGCCACGATCGACCGGCCCGAGTGGACCCACGTCTTCACCATCCTGCCGGAGGCCATGAGCGATTTTATCGTCGAAGGAGAAATGCCGGTCATCGCCTCGTACGAGAATTCCGCAGGCGACGGCGTCGAGTTGCGCTACGAGCCCGCGCCCCGGCGTTTCGCACTCGTGCTGACCCGAAACAGCGTGGTGATCGCCGCAACGGAGAGCATGCCGTTGCGGTTCCAACGCCAGGCCCAGATCCGCTTCGCCGTGCGCCGCTCCGCCGCCGGAATGCAACTGGCGCTCTGCAACGGCCAGCCGCTCGAATTCGGCGTTCCCTCGACGCCGTTGCCCGTAGCCGACGGACCCGTGACTTGGAATTGCGGCGATGCGACTGGGACAAAAACGCTTCCGGCGACGTGGATCGACAACGCGCTGACTCCGCAATCACTCGGCGATGCGCACCTGGCTCAGTTGTTGGCGCCGCCGGACATTTCCGTGCTTGGCCAGGCAGCGGAAGTGAACATCGAGCGGCGCGTCGCCGGCGGTGCGTTTCAACTGATCGCCACGGTGCCCGCGAACGCCGCCGGATTCATCGACCACAGCGGCCTGCCGGGCGAAAACTACGAGTATCGATGCAGCGGCGTGCGCGATGGCTGGGCTTCCGTCGCTTCGCCTCCGGTTCAAGCGAGCTTCAGAGGAATCGGCGACGTCAACGGCGACAGTCGGGTCGACCTGATGGACCTGGCGATGTGCCTATCCAGTTTCGGCTCGACCGATGGCGAGGGAGGCTTCCGCATCGACGCCGACTTCGACGCAAACGGCGCGATCGATCTGGCGGACCTTGCGGCGCTCCTGGCACGATTCGGCGAATGAGAACGCACGGCGGAAGAGCGGCGACGATCAATCGTCGAAGAGCCGGTCGAACAAATCGTCCAAATCGTCCTCAAGGTCGTCTTCGCCGTCGCCGCGGGCGATCACGATGTCCCCAATGATGGGCAGCGAGACTCCGCAGGTTTGAAGAAGCGGCATGGTCGCGGCGAACGAGACGGCAAGAGTCAGGGCCTTGGCGAGATTGCGTTTCACTGTCCGATCCTCCGTGTAACCCGGCCGAAATCGATTCCGTTTGATTTCGTCTGGACACGCCCCGGGCGCGCCCGTTGGGAGGAATGTACCGGTTCAGACCGAGGCCGTCGATACTTTGTTTGCCCGCGGCGACCGTAAGGGGCTGACAGTATTGGCCGTTTTGGAGTTAGCCCTGGAAGGGCGTAAGAAGATGGCCCACGGCGCGAGCCGTGGGAGGTGGGCTTCGACGCCTTCAGAGCCGCGGAGCGGGGGAAGAAATCGCCGGGTGCCCTGCCGACGGCTGTTTGCGTCGGCAGGATCCTCGCTCTCGAGCCGTCAGAAAGGCGGGTGATACCCCGGCGGTGGCGGCGGCAGGGAATCGAAGTCGATTGCGATCGGCTCGGACGATCGCATGGCGAAGGCCTTGGCGCTCGACCACGGCCAATCCGTCGGATGCTCGCAGAGCCCGCGCTGCACCGGATTCGCGTGGATGTAGTCGATTTTCTCCCATATCTCGCGGGCCGTGTACGTGTTGCGATCGTATCCTCCGCCGCGCTGCCAGAACCGGTGCGAGCCGCGACCGCGCTCGTCAATGTCGGCCATCGCGTCCAGGAACTGCGGCGTGTTGTTGCGGACAAAAGACAACGCGCGGTTGCTTACCGACTTTTTGAGCGTGTAGAGTGCGTCGGCGAGCCGAAAAGGCGCCGAGCCGGGCCAGAGAAGCAGGTGCACGTGCTCGGGCATAATGACCCACGCCCAGAGGTGGAAACCGTGCGTGCGCCGCGATCGCTCGAGCGCCTCGACGAACCAGGTTCGTGTGCGGTCCTTCGATAGAAACGGCTTGCGCTGGGTGCAGGAAAACGTGATGAAACGCGCGTCGGACGCGGAGTCATCGCGTGTCCGCCGAACTCGGGACGGGTCGCTGGACGCCATCCTCGCATTCTATCGGCTGTCCGCGAAGACCCTGCCGACGCGAACAGCCGTCGGCAGGGCACCCGGCAACGTCGCGCCGGCAATCCAATTGCATCCGCCCAAGCCGTCACGGATGCGTTTCACGCTGCCCGGAAGAATTGCCTGGAACCCGCCCAGCGTTCATAGTACCATAGTCATTTCAAGGAGAGGCCCATGACAAGAGACTTGTCCGTCGCGGCCCGCTTCTCTGGTGTCCTCACAATCTTGTCCATCGCGCTGCCGCTTTCAATTCACGCGTTCGGACAGCTCTCCGATTCGCCGACTCCTGAGTATCGCTCCCTGAGCGCCAGCGCCGCCGGCGCGACGCGGTCTTCCAAGCTCGTGGCCCAACAGGAAACGATCGACCCCGCTGTTGCGGCGAAGCAGCGGTTGTTCGCCAAGCGAATCGTCCCCACGCTGCCCGCCCCCGGCCCCGGCCGGCGCAGCCCCAATGACAATTGCGCGGACGCCTTCGAGATCGTCTGCGGCGGAACGGTAACCGGCGATACGACCGGCGACACAACTGACGGTGCGTGGCCGTGCGCCGCCGGCGGAGCGGATGAGTGGTACTCCTTCGTCGCGACCGGCACGGCCGCGACCGTCAGCCTCTGCGGCTCGTCTTATGACACCGCCGTCATGGTTCTCGACGGCTGCGGCGGCCTGGTCCTGGGTTGCAACGACGACTACTGCAACCTCCAGTCGCAACTGGATGTCACCGGCCTGACTGTCGGCAACACCTACCTCATCGCGGTTGGCGGTTTCGCCAGCTCGACCGGTGCGTACACGCTGACGCTGACCTGCGGCAACGGCCCCGGCCGCTGCGAAGCCGCGATGCCGCAGCCCGGCGACATCGAGGAGAACGAGCCCTTCGGCGGCTGCGCACCCGATTACAGCGATCAGTTCAACGGCGGCTGCGGCAGCGTTCCGCCCGCGTTCAGCTCAATCGCTTGCGGTCAGAGCTTCCACGGCTACACGGGCACCTACCTTGTCGGCGGCGGCCTCGTGTACCGCGACACCGATTGGTGGCTGTTTGACGTGGCCGCTCCCGGCGCGATCGTCACGCTCACCGCAACCGGCGACTTTCCGATCCTGATCGGCATTGTCGGCCAGCCCTGCCCCCAGTCGGCCTTCCTGGTTAACGCGATTGGCCCCAACTGCGTCCAGACCTCGGTGACTTCGACCTGCCTGCCTCCGGGGCAGTATGCCGCGTGGATCGGGCCGAGCACATACTCCGGCGTTCCCTGCGGCTCGCAGTACCGCGCAACTCTGACCTGCACGCCGTGCGAACCGTCGCCTCCGCCTCCGAATGACAACTGCGCCAACGCCATTGCAATCGCCTGCGGCGCCACGGTCACCGGCAGCACGGCGCGCGCCACCACCGACGGCGTCTGGCCTTGCGCATCGGGCGGCAGCGACGTTTGGTACAGCTTTGTCGCTACGAGCACGATTGCGACCGCCGACCTTTGCGCGTCGTCCAACTATGACACCGCGGTGATGATCACCGATGGTTGCGGCGGCATTGTCCTCGGCTGCAATGACGACGCGTGCGGCCCAGCGTCAATCCTCACCCTATCCAACTTGACCGTCGGCAACACCTACCTGATCGTGGTTGGCGGCTTCGCCGGCGGCACGGGCGACTACTCGATGAGCCTGATCTGCGGCAGTCCGCCTTGCGTAGCCGCACAGGCTCAGCCCGGCGACATTGAAGAGAACGAGTCGGACAACTGCGGCACAACGCCGGGAGGCTGTAACGCCAACCCGCCTGTGTTCAGTGAAATCGCGTGCGGTGATTCCATTCACGGATTGAGCGGGACGTTCTCCTCCGGCGGCCTCCAATACCGCGACACGGATTGGTGGCGGTTCGAAGTCGTCGAGCCCGGTGCCATTGCGACCTGGACGGTTACGGCGGAATTCCCGGTTCTGATCGGCTTCGTCGCCCTACCCTGCCCGGCGACGACCTTCTTGACCTACGCGATCGGCAACACCTGCACCGAGACCTCGACAACTTCGGACTGCCTGCCTCCAGGGGAGTATGTCGCGTTCGTCGCGCCGAGCGTCTTCTCCGGCGTTCCGTGCCCATCTCAGTATCGAGGCAGTCTCACCTGTGCACCCTGCCAGCCGCCTCCGCCGCCGGCGAATGACAATTGCATCGATGCTCTCCCAATGGCCTGTGGCAGCACTGTATCGGGCAGCACGCTTAGAGCGACTACCGACGGCGCCTGGTCTTGCGCGGCAGGCGGCAGCGACGTCTGGTACAGCTTTGTCGCCACAGGCGCGGTTGCGACTGTCGATCTCTGCGGTTCGAGCTATGACACCGCGGTCATGCTCACCGACGGTTGCGGCGGCGTCGTACTCGGTTGTAATGACGATGCGTGCGGTTTACGGTCGAACCTCACCGTGTCCAACCTGATCGTCGGCCACACCTACCTGATCGCGGTTGGCGGCTTCGCCGGCGGCACGGGCGACTACACGATGAGCCTGATCTGCGAAGCGCCGCCGTGCCCCGGCGACCTCGATGGCGACGGACAGCGGAATCTCCTCGATCTGGCGCACCTCCTGACGCATTTCGGGACGCCGTCCGGGGCACATCCCGAAGATGGCGACCTCGACCGCGACGGCGACGTCGACCTCCAGGATCTGGCGTTTCTCCTGGCGGTCTTCGGCGTGCCGTGCTGAGCGGGCGCGCGTTTCCGGAGATTGCAGGCTGTGCCACTGCTGTGCCGGCAGTGTTTTCCCGCAAAATCGCACTGCTCGCAGGGCAGCAGCGCCGCCAGCGAGCGCCGGAGAGCGGGCAAGTCCGCGCAAAACGCGTTTTCTTCAATCGCGCCGACCGAATCGCCTCGTGCGGAGAGAGCGCGGTCAGCCGCCCGCGATTGCGCCGACCACGAGAAAGGGCTCGGCGCCGCTGGCGATTTCGTCGGGCAGCGGCGAATCCGGCGGTTCGTGCGAATAATCGCGCTGACACGCGAAGAACCGTACGAACGGTCTGCGTCGGAACGTCATGTGATCGCGAATCGTTCCGCGCAGCATCGGGAATCTCGCTTCCAGGGCATCCAACACCGACCGCTGGGTCGCCGGCCCCTCGATTTCGAGTGTTATCTCGCCCGTTACGCCCGCCAATGTCCGCAGATGAAACGGCAGCTCGACGCGAATCATGGCAGCGCCTGGGCTTCGACCGAAAGCACGGCGGGCAGATCCCGCACGATCGGCGCCCAGGTGTCGCCGGAATCCGAAGAGCCGTACACCTGGCCGCCCGTCGTGCCGAAGTAGATGCCGCACGGATCGAGCGTGTCGACCGACATCGCGCCGCGCAGCACGTTTACATAGCAGTCTTTCTGCGGCAATCCATTCGTCAGCGGCTCCCATTCGTTTCCGCCGACGCGGCTGCGGTACACGCGCAGCTTCCCCTCGGGCGGATAGTGCAGCGAATCGCTGAGGATCGGCAACACGTAAATCGTCTCGGGCTGGTGCGCGTGGACTGCGATCGGGAAGCCGAAGTCGCTCGGAAGATTACCGCTGACGTTTCTCCAATTGTCGCCCGCGTCGTCGCTACGGCAGACGTTCCAGTGCAGTTGCATGAACACGGTGCTCGGTCGCGACGGGTGGCTGGCGAGGCGATGCACGCAGAACCCGACCTCGACATTCGGATCGGGAATGTACTTCGAAGTCAGTCCGCGATTCTTCGGCGCCCAGGTCTTTCCGCCGTCGTCGGTGCGAAACACGCCCGCCGCGGAGATCGCGATCGTCAGACGCTGCGGATTCTTCGCGTCCTGCACGATCGTGTGCAGCCCCATCCCGCCGGCGCCAGGCTGCCACTGCGGACCGGTGCCGTGGCCGCGAAGTCCGGACAGCTCATGCCACGTCTTCGCACCATCCGTGGTTCGAAAGATCGCCGCGTCCTCAACGCCGGCGTAAACGGCATCCGGATCGACGAGCGACGGCTCCAGATGCCAGACGCGCTTGAATTCCCAGGGGTGCTGGGTTCCGTCGTAGAACTGGTGCGTGGTCAGCGGCTTGCCCGTCGCCGGAGAGGTGTCATACACGAACTTGTTGCTCTCGCCCTTCGGAAAGCCCTCCGGAGTCGTCATCGGCTCCCCCGGCGGCGTGCCGGGTTGCTCCCAGGTCTTTCCGCCGTCGCTCGAACGCTGAATGATCTGGCCGAACCATCCGCTGGTTTGCGAAACGTAAATCCGCTTCGGATCGACGGGCGAACCTTTCGCGTGATAGATTTCCCAGCCGGCGAAGTGCGGGCCGCTGACCTCCCATTTTTTGCGGCTCGCGTCGGATGTGAGAATAAACGCCCCTTTTTTGGTGCCCACAAGAACTCGAACGCTGCTCATGATCTCTCCTATCGCGGCCGTCCGTTGGAGATTCGACCGCAATCACCCAGGATTTCCCTCTTGAATGATAACCCCATGGACGATTTCGAACCGACACGCGTCTGTTTCCGGTTCGAGCCGTTGCGGTCGCACCGCGATGATTCAGGAAAAAATGCCCCCGCAACTTGATTCCTGCCCGTTCTCGCGCCATAATAAGTGAGTGAGGATTTATTCATAATGGCACGGCCAATTGAAAAACGCGAGTTCATCGAAAAAGGCGTCGTGGAAGTCGTTGCCAGAAAAGGACTTCACGCCACGACGATCCAGGACATCGCCGCCGCCGCAAAGGTCTCACCCGGGCTCCTTTATCGGTACTGGGAGAACCGGGACGCCTTGGCGGCGGAGGTTTATCGGCAGCACTACGATGCCTTGGTCGAACGGATTCTTATGCGGGCCGCACCGACTGCGGGTACCTGGGATCAGATCGACGCGATCGTACGAGAGTTTCTCGCGTTCGCTGAAGAGTCTCCGACCATCTTGAAGTTCCTCCTCCTCAGCCAGCATGATCTCGTGCAATCGATGCCGACCGAGCGCGGAGTTCGGCGGCTGCTGGCGACCGTGCTCGGAAAGGGCATGGAATCCGGCGAGCTTCGGCGGATGGACCCCGAACTGGCGATCCAGTTCTTCCTGGGCACGACGCTTCAGCCGGTGGTTGGGTGGATTTATGGAACGGTGAACGGTTCGCCGGTAGGGCTACACGCGGAGATCATGGGCGCGCTCCGCCGGCTGCTCGCGGTGAAAGCGAATGGCACGGCGGCGTAGCTGCTAGATATTGAATGAGTAAACTTTCAGCCATTATTGGCGGGGTGTACGATGAATGAGCAAGATTCATCCACGGAACTTCGCGACATTCGCCGGCGACTGAACCGGCTCGAAGAGGCCGTCACGCGAGCGGGCATTCCCCTGATCGAGGCCGCGCAGCCAACCGTGCCCGTCACTCCTGAACCGCCAAGCAAAAAAGATGTGCTCGGGCGGATCGTTGGCGACCTGTCGCGTCCGTCGCCGCCTCCGATTTTGTCCGCGGCGGAGGTCGTCGAAGAGAAACAGCCCGCTGCGCCCACCGTTCCGACTCCCGCGGCATCCATCGCGGATGCCGTCCACGACTCGGCTCTGCCTGTGCTGCCGGAAATCACCGCTTCCGAAAGGCCGGTCGCTGGCGGTCTCTTCGAGCTGCGATCCGGGCTGAAAACGGACGAGCGCCCCGCAAAAGAACCACCTCGTTCTTTCGGCGGCCTGGAGCTTGCGATCGGCACGCGCTGGGTCGCCTGGGCAGGAGCGATCCTGCTCGTGTTGGCGGTCGGCTTTTTCGTGAAATTCGCATATGACCAGGGCTGGCTGAACATCACGCCGGTGTGGCGATGCGTTCTGGCGGCGGCCTTCGGTTTGGGACTGATCGGTGCGGGTGAAGTGACGCTGCGAAAGCTCGGGCGTGTCGCTTCGGTCGGCCTTTTCGCCGCGGGGCTCGGCATTCTCTATCTCACCGCGTTCGCGACGTATCAGTACTTCCACCTCACGACGCAGGCCGGCGCTTTCGGGCTCTTGACGGTAGTGACGGCGATCGGCGTCGCGATCACCTGGCGGTCGCACATGCTGACCGTCGGCGTGTTGACGCTGGTAGGCGGTTACCTGGCGCCGTTTCTTCTGCCAGGTGCGTCGACGTTCGCCGCCGGGCTGCCGCTATACGCAAGTTCGCTCCTGGTGCTTGCGCTGATGGGCTCCGCTTTGTCGCCGGAGCGGCTGCGGCCGCTGCGATATGTCGGGCTCGGGCTGCATGTGCTGATCACGACGCTCTGGCTGCAAACGCCGGATGTTCGTCTGGGGCTGTCGCTCACGTTCCTGGCGGCGTGGTGGTGTGCGATCGCAACCGAGCTGGTGCTGGCGGCGCGCCGCGGACAGTCCGCAGACGGCAACGCAATCGCGTCGTTCGTCTCGACGCTGTGGTTGACGGGCACCGGGATCTGGCAGGTTAACAACGCCGTGCCGGACGCCGGCGAATGGCTGGCTCTCTTCTGCGTCTGCATCGCTGCGGCGACTCTGACGCTGGCCGCGTGGGTCGGCGGCGGTTGGGCGGGCCTGCGCGATGGGCCGCGCGACGCTGGCCGCAAGCTCGCCGCCTCACTGTGGCTGCAAGGCGGCATATTGCTCGTGACCGCTGCGGGGCTGTATTTCCACGGACGGGGAATCGAAAGCGTCGGACGCACCGTGTCGTGGTTGGTGATGGCGGTCGGGTGCATCGAATTGGCACGCCGGCTGCCCTCGCGTGGCGTGGAGGTATTTGGGCTCATTCTCGGCACTCTGGCCCTGCTGCGCCTGTGGTCCATCGACATCCGGCTGCCCGAGATGGCCCTCGTTCGGGCGACCTGCGACTACCCGATGATCGGAGAATTGGTCTTCAGCTACAACGTCCCGTTGGTGCTGCTCGCGATGTTGGCTGTCTTCGTCGGAGCGATGCGGTTGCGAAAAGACGTGTCGCCGGCGCTGCCGCCGATTCTGAGCATCATCGGCTCGTTGGGCTGGCTCTGGTTATGTGTGATCGCCGGCCGGGGGATGCCGGTGACGATCGGCTGGTGGCTCGGCGGAATGCTGCTCGGCGGTCTGCGCGATCTCGGACGCCGGGAGCGCTTCTTCGAAATCGCCGTGGCGGCGATGGTGCTCGCGGCGGTGCGCTGGTTCGGGGTGGACGCGGTCGCGGGGCGATTCTCGCCGGGTTGGAACGCGGCCGACCTGTGGCCGGTGCTGAATGTGCAGATGCTGACGGCGCTGCTGATCACCGGCGGCGCGATCTGGCTGTCGCGCGTTGAGGAACGGACGAGCGAAGGCGCGAAGAAATCCGCTCCGGCGTTGATCGCGGCGGCGGTGTGCTTCGTGCTGCTCGCGCTGAGCTTTGAAGTGGATCGCGTGGTCTCGCAATTCGTCGCGGCAAGGGCGGGTTGGCCGGAGGAATGGGCCCGCGTGCTGTGGATCACGCTGCTGTGGGCGGCGGGTTCGCTCGGCCTCGTCGTCGCAGGCCGCCGATCGCAATGTGCGAGCTACGTGTCGTGCGGGCGGGTCCTGCTTTGCGTCGCGGCGATCGGCTGGCTGACGCTGGGAACGCTCCTGCCGCGAGCCTTGCTCGGCGCGGCGCATTGCAGCGTCGTCTTCAACCTGCAATTCGCCGTCGGGGCGGCGCTGCTGGGGATTCTGGCGTGGACGAACCGGCCGCCCGCGAGCCCGGCAGAGACGGACGGACCGGACGGCGCGAGTCAGCCGCAGCCGGAGCGCCAATTGCGCGCGGCGGGGTGGATCCTCGCGGCGTTGGTCGGGCTTTGGCTCGGTTCGCTGGAGCTTGACCGCGCGGTGGGGCTGAACGCTGCCCGGCTCGAAAGCCCGTTCGTCGTCCGCCAAACCGCGTTCAGCGTGTTCTGGGCGCTCTACGCGATCGGGCTGGTGGCGATCGGATTCGCACGGCGGGTGGCGTGGAGCCGCTACGCCGGGCTGGCGCTGCTCGGGTTGACGCTGCTCAAGGTGGTCACGGTGGACATGAGCCAGGCCCAATACCTGTACCGCGTGCTGTCGCTGCTCGCGCTGGGAATCGTGCTGATCGTGACGTCGCTGGCGTATGCGCGACTATCGAAGCGGCTGCTCGGGGGACGGACCCCGGTGAGCTCGTGACGATCGTCGCGGGCGATTCGTCGGCGGATTTGGTGGTCGAGCGGGTGAGCTTTCTTGGCGTACGAACGCTGGCGCCTCCAAGCGGGCTGTGGTTGCGAGGCTGCTTCCAAGCGGGCCTTTACGGTTCAGCGGGAATCCGATTTGACGGGCGGCTGGCCGGCTGCGTGGCCGGGGCCGCCTTGACCGGCAGCGGCGGCGGCGCGTTTCGCTCGGCGGCGGGCTTGCCGCTGTTCTCACGAATCCAACCGCGCAAGTGTTCGCGCGCGGCGCGACGCGAGTCATCATCGACAAAGCCGTAGACCGGCGCTTCGCCTTCGGCGCACGCCATTCCAAACCGGCCGGGTTCCAGCTCGTAGACGTTCAACAGCGCCACAAACGCGGCGTCGCCGACCGTCTGCGCGATCAGCGCTCCCGGCGCCGGCGAACGCAGCTCCGCCAGACGGGGATCGTCCAGCAAC
This sequence comes from Planctomycetota bacterium, assembly GCA_016235145.1. Taxonomy (GTDB): domain Bacteria; phylum Planctomycetota; class Phycisphaerae; order UBA1845; family Fen-1342; genus JACRLV01. The sequence continues at coordinate 2,565 of JACRLV010000056.1, read as the reverse complement.
CCGGCGAGCACGCTTGCGGCGCGTTCATCTCGCAACTTTCCGATCGCGATCGCCGCCTGGGCCGTCATGTCCGGAGACCAGCGATCCGGCTGGGGCGAGCCGAAAAATCGGAGCGCGTCGAGCATCTGCGGAAGCTGCGCGCGCGCCTGGCAATTCGCGAGCAGCAGCGACGCGCGGTGGGCGAAGATGGCGAGGGTCTGCTTGAGCTCTGCCTGCCCGATTCCGAAATGCCCGGACTTCGTGGTTTCGGTGACGTCGTGGATCCACCTTCCGAGATTCCGCGCGAGAACGGGGTCCTTGAGCCTGGCGAGTTTCGTCGCGACCTCGAATGCGGCCGTCACGACGTTCTCGTCCTCATCGTCGATTCGCAGGGCGAGCATGACGCCGGCGCCGGTGTCGGGGTCGAGCGGGATTTGCTGCACGGCCGCCTGCCGCACCCGGAAATTGTCGTGAAAAAGCTGCTCGATCAGCTCGGGATAGGACCTGCGGAATTGATCGAAGAGCGCTCTGTCGTCCTCCGGGAGCGCGGTCCGCGCCAGTCGAATCCTCAATCCCGCCGCGATTCGCCCGACCGCGGCCCTGATCCGCTCGACCTCTTCGGCCGGCCGCGAGTCCAGCGATCCGATCGCCTTCGCCAGCTGGCCGATCGTCAGTTCGACAAGCTCATCGGCGGCGTCCCTTGAATCGGCCTGATCGCCCTTGGCGATCCGCTCGACGAGCTTGTCGACTGGGTCTGATTCCTGGGCGAAAACCGTTCCGGCCAGGCCGACGCAGAGTCCGATCGCGATGAGTAGACGCATGGAATTACCCTATCCGCCGCATCGCGGCGAAGTCTCAAGCTCGAATTCTGCTCGTTCGGGCGCCCGCCTTCCGCCGTCGCGGCCGACCAAGTTTGGCGGCCAGCATCCGCGCTACATTGTCCGGCACGAGCCGTTTCAATCGACTCGGGTTGCCGCCGCCAAGCTCGTAAATCTGCTTGACGTACGTGCTCGACGTCATCACGTGCTGGTCGCTGGTGAGCACAAAAACCGTCTCGATGCCGCCGATCGCGAGGTTGACGTTCGCCTGCTGCAACTCGCTCGACAGGTCGTTGATATCGCGAATTCCCCGCACCAGCACGCGCCCGCCGCACTTGCGAACAAAATCGATCGTCAAGCCCCGATAGATCTCGACCCGCACGTTGTGCAGGGCCGCGATGTGCGGCTTCATCAGGTCGAATCGCTCCTGCTGGCTGAACACCGGTTGCTTGTCCGGGTTTTCGCCGATGCCCACCACCAGCGTGTTGAACAAGCAGGCCGCGCGGCGGATGACGTCGAGATGGCCGTGCGTCAGCGGATCGAATGTTCCCGGATAAACGGCGACGATGTTCGGATCGGTCTTCGGCATCGCTCGCTCACCTCACGGTCACACACGCTACCGCGCTGGCCGTAGCGTCGGACACCGTAGCGTCGGACCTCCGAGTCCGACGGCATTTCGGCGGCAATCTCCTCGTCGGACTCGGAGGTCCGACGCTACGGCGCCCGCCGCGCACACGATCGGCCGTTGTTCCCGACAAATGCGTCCCACTGGGCGTGGTCGGTGGCGTCCACGCCGGCCTCGCGCGCCTTGCGCTGTAGGTACGTCTGAATCCGCAGCAACAGATCGTCCTCATCCAGATCGTCCAGCGGCGCTTGGCGCAGGTGCGCGAACAGCGCGACGTAGATGCGTTTGAGTTGATCGAGCGAGAGCGCCAACTCCACCTTTCCGCCGCTCGTTTCGCGAAAGCCCATCGCCCAGTCCTCTCGCCGCCGTAACGCGGCCCGCGCGTCTCAAACCGTCATGATGTCCTTGGTCTTGTCCTCGAGCAGCTTGTCGACTTTGCCGGTGTAGTCGTCGGTCAGCTTCTGGGCCTGCTCCTGGCCGCGTTTCTTGTCGTCTTCGGTAATCGTCTTGGCTTTTTCCGCCGTCTCGATCGCCTTGTTGGCGTCGCGCCGCACGTTGCGGATCGCCACGCGCTGCTGCTCGGCCATGTCCTTGACCTGCGCCGCGAGCTTGTTTCGCCGTTCGGTCGACAGCGGCGGCACGGGCAGGCGGATCAGCTTGCCGTCGCTCTGCGGATTAATGCCGATTTCGCTCTTGATGATGGAGCGTTCGATATCCTTAAGCGTGCTCGGGTCGAAGGGCTTGATGACGATCGTGTTGCCCTCGGCCACGCCGACGTTGCCCAGCTCTTTCAGCGTCATGGTCGATCCATAGGCCGGCACCTCGATCCGCATGCCGTCCACCAGCCCCGTCGACGCGCGGCCCGTGCGCACGCCCTTGAACTGCGTTTTCAGGTGTTCGACCGCGGCGTCCATCTTCTCTTCCGCTTCGAACAGAATGTCGTCGAGCGCCATGTTGGTACGCCTCCAGAGCCTTGTTTTCGCCGCGCTTTGCGGCGCTGGCCAGAATACCGATGCCGCCGGAAGGCCACAAGCAATGACGGAGCCGGCGCCGGTCCGGGGTGGGGCCGTCGATTTTGGCGCGAGGGGAATCCGAGCCCTGAGCGCGGGCCTGGCCCGCAGCCCACGCGCTGACGGTCCGAGG
>JACRLV010000055.1 GCA_016235145.1 Planctomycetota bacterium | reverse complement strand
ATCGTCCACCGCGACATAAAGCCGCAAAACCTGCTTTTGGGCAGCGACGACCGGCTGCATGTTACCGATTTTGGATTGGCCAGAATTCTCGACGAGCCCGGGCTGACGCTCTCCACCGAGATGGTCGGCACTCCCGCGTACATGCCGCCGGAGCAGATCCAATCAGGCCGCCGCATCGACGCGCGGGCCGATCTCTATTCGCTGGGCGTGACTTTCTATGAGCTGCTGACACACGAGCGGCCTTTCGTCGCCGACACCTACGAGCGGCTGATCGACCAGGTCATGCGCAAGGAGCCGCGCCCGCCGCGAAGGATCGACGCCTCCATTCCGATCGATCTTGAAACCATCTGCCTGCGGGCGATGGAGAAAGAGCCTGGCGGGCGTTTCGCGACGGCGGCCGAAATGGCCCGCGATCTGCGGCGCTACGCCGAGGATTTTCCGATCGCCAGCCGGCGCGTCGGGGCGGTCGGCCGCACGGTTCGCTGGGTGCGGCGAAACCCGGCCCTGGCCGGCGCTCTGGGGGCGACCCTCGTCGTAGCCGTACTCGCACCGCTCACGTGGTTCTTGATCCAGGCGCTGGCCAACCGGCGAATCGAGGCCGCCGAAAATCTAATGTTCGACGACTATCGACAGCCGCAGCGCGCGTTGGACGCGCTCGGCTGGGCACAGCACTTCGGCGGCCGGCGCGACCAGGCGGAACTGCTGCTGGCGTGGATCTACAACCCCGATGATCCGCCGCGACGAACGTGCAACATCCTGGAACGGCGGCTCGCGCGGCGGCCCGACGATCGAGACGCGCGCTACCTGCTGACATGGGCATACGTGCGGCGCACCCAGGATGACGGTCCGGTTTATTGGGCAAAGGCGCGCGAATCGCTGCTTTCGGCGGATCAGTCGCCGAGCGAGGTTTCGGCGCTTGGAGAATTCTTCCATGGTCAGGCGCTGGTCGGCCGGGATCCGGTCGCTGCGCTGACGCGTTTCGAGGCTGCAATCAGCAAACGATCGGGATTCACGCAAGCCGCGCTACACAAGGCCCGCGCCTACAACTACACGATCTACTTCCGGCGAACGCTCGATTACTACGCGGACTGCCAGCGATCCCTGGAGTTCATCTGCAACGATTTGCAGCCCAATGAGGCGTATCCGCGCTATCTCCTTTCGATCACGCACTACCTGGCGGCGGAAATTTACGACCAGAAGGGCCAGGCCGAGGAGCGCGACGAGGCCTACGAACGGGCGCTTCACTGGGCGCAACTTGCCCAGCAGGCCAAGCCCAGCGATTCGCGCGGCTACATCGCCGAAGCCCAGTGCCGCGAGAGCCAGGCCTGGAGCGGGCAGACCCAGGAGCGGCTGGCGAGTGCGGCCGCGGCGTACGACCGGCTCGACGAGCCCACGATCGCCGCTGTGGCGAGAACGTCTGACCGCCAGGAGCGCGAGCGCTACGAAGCACGGGTTTGCTTCTGGCTCGGCGACATGGAGAAGACGGCGCGGGTTGTGAACGAGCGCTACGGCGGCGATCCGAAGGCGCCGATCACGACGCAATTCGATTGCGAAGGGCGGCTCATCCACGCGATTCTGGAGCGCACGCGAGATCGGCCGCTCGCGGCGCGAGACTGGCTCGCCTCAGCCCGAACGACATATGGCGAGCAACTCCTTCTGATCGAGGCGGCTTGGCGTTTGACGGACGGCGCGCCGCCGGAAGCCTTCTGGCCGCCGGGAGTCATCAACTACCAGCGGCTTTCCGACGGCTGGACGGAGGAGTGGTTGAGCACGTTGATCGACTATGTGCATGGAACGTCCGAATGGGAATCGCTGCTCGCGGCGGCCCACCGCGACGTAATCTGGCCCGGCGACGAGCGCCGGCGGCTGGCGGGAGCCTATTTTCACCGTGGCGTGCTGGAACTGGCGGCGGGAGATCGAGCCGCGGCCGAGCGGTCTTTCGCTGAAGCGTGGGAGATGAGGGATTTCGAGCTGTATTGCTTTCTAGCCAAGTTTCTCTTGCTGAAAATGCGGATGGACCCCGCCTGGCCAGACTGGCTGCCCGCCCGATAAGCGGGAAATATCTTCGAAAAAGAGTAGCCGGACGACGCCCTTCATCGTCTACAATCAGGGCTCCGACAAGCGACTCGGGCACGGAGCGACGCGATGTCCGATCGCGGAGGGCTGAACATGCGCGCAAGAAACCAGACCATCGCGTTTATGGCGGCGCTTGCGCTGTCGGCATACGCAGACAACCCGATCCACCCCACGGCCCGCCGGCCGCTGTCTGATCCCTATTTCTCCACGGATCGCAGTTCGCCGGAGGTTCTCGCGGGCTTTCGCAAAGCCGGCGATATTTTGATCCCGCCCGGGCCGCTTGGAATCCCCGGACTGGCCAGCGCCGCCGTTGAGCACGCGCTGTTGTCGCCTTCGGACGACCTTGATGGGCTATCGACCTCGGACGTGGTCGATCCGACCGCGACGTTCGCGCTTCTCTTTTCGGTGAGCCGGACTGCCGTCGGCATGACGCCGCCGGACCCGACTCTCGTCGGATTGGGTTTCCCGTTCAACGCGCAGGATCAGGCGGCCAAGCGGCAGGCGCCCGGCGACGAGTTCATGTCGCTGACGCTGTTCGATCAAACGGGACCGCTGCCGACGCCCTTCCGCGCCGTTCCCAACAACACGCTGGTCTTCAACCAGAACGACGCGGGCGGCGTGGATTACAACGTTTCACCGACCACCGTAAGCCCTGAAACTCCCGTTCCCCCCGGAACGCCGACGAGCGAAGTGGAGGCGTCGGCAGGATCCGCTCCGTCCGCGCTGAACGGGCGTACCACGTTGTCGCCATTTTTCTTCAGCGTGACTTCGGACAGTCCGTCTCTGGCCGGTCCGCTGCCGGGCATGATCTACGTTGATTTTCTTCCCAACCAGTTTGGAGGCGAGGAACTCTACATCAGCCCGGAGCAGTTGGGCCTGGTCCACCTCGACGACATCGACGGCCTGATCGTGTTCGACAGCGGCAATCTGTTTTTTGAGCCGTTCGCCGACCGGATTGTCTTTACGCTGCGGCCGGGTTCGCCGAGCCTCGGCGGAAGCCTGGGACCCGGCGACGTGTTGTCGTCGCGCGGCGCGGGCACGTTCACGCTCTGGTGTCCGGCGCAACAGCTTGGGCTTTTCCCCTCGGATCCGATTGACGCACTCGATTTCGCACGCTGCCAGAACATCCTCGGGTGCGTCAGCGCCTGGGCGATCGGGCTCAACTGCGATTGCCCCGCGGATACCGACTGCGACGGGGACGTCGATCTGGTCGATCTGACGACCCTGCTGTCGGCGTTCGGGTCCACCGGGGCCAGCGCGCTATACAACGAGCGGGCCGATTTCGACTACAACCAGTCGATCAACCTCGCGGACTTGAGTTATTTCCTGGCGCATTTCGGGAACGTGTGCGGTTCCTAGACCCAGACCCCAGCCGCATGCGCACACGCCGGCCGCGCTCGCGCGCAGGAGCGTTGTGCGATCCGCTGCCGCCGTGGGATGAGGTTTGATCCTAGCGCCGCGCCGCGCCGCTGGACGGGCTCTTGACCTGGCGATCAATCACAAGCTGCGCCAAGGTCTTGATGTCCTGGGATTCGACCTGTCCCAGCACGATCGACTGCTCGGTCCGATCCAGGCTGACGAACCAGGCCAGCAGCTTGCCCATGAGCATCTTGATGGTCATGCCGCGGTTGTCGCTCACGGCGTCGAGTTGCGACTTGGCGTCCTCCGCCAGTTGCACGCTGACGATGTTCTGCCGCTTGCGCTGTTTTGCTTTTTGGGCGCTCATTGTGTTTCCTCGCAGTTCTTCGTTTTTTCTTGGCTCGGCATTCGCCCTGCCAATTTACATTATGCGCTTGACGCAAGAAAGCACAAGGCCGTGCTGGCAAGTAACTAGCAAGTCCTATTCAATGCGAACCCCATTCGCATGCCCGCAAGGCCGCTCCGCAGCACGGGAGCCTCCGGACGATGATTCTCGTCCGTCCGGCGCTTCGCCGCGGACGGCGGAATCGCGGTTGCGACAATCCCGCGGCACCCGGCGAAGCCAGCCGGGCCGGCGGCGGGCCATGCGCTCGATTGCGGTTCGTCTTCCGCAGGTCGATTGAGTTCCGGCCGGCCCCCGATTCCGGCGGTCCCGCGGGAGAAAACCGGCCTCCGCAATCGCTTTGACAAGCGGGGACGGCTGCCACATACTCCCGCTTTGCAGGCGCATAGTTGCTGCGGAACGCGGGCTTGCGGGCGGACGCCTGGAGCTTCGCAGCGAACCCCTGAAAACCCAAGGAAGTCGCAGGAGCAGACCGAATGGCCGTTCGACCAATCAGCCGAGGCGGAGACGGGAATCGCAACGCCCTCGTCGCCCTCGTCATTATCGCGGTTGCCGCGATCGGTGCTTTCATCTGGCAGCTCACGAACAACAAGGATCTGCAAAACAAGCTCGACACGGCGGAGAAGCGGGCGAGGAAGTTCGGAACGGCGCCGGAGTTCTACAGCGTCGAGGCGGCCAATCGCGGCAGCACCGAAGCGGACACGATGGCGGACCATCTGAAGAAGCTCGCCCTGCTTGTCTCGGGCCACGACGACATTTTGCAGCCCGCCATCGAGGCCGAGTCGCGCCGCATGCTGAAACAGGTCGCCGCTGAGCAGGGCGGCGTCGTAAATCCCGAGCATACGCTGTTCACAGCGCTGACCAGCCTGAGCTCGGCATATGGCAAGCTGACGCAGGCCAAGGCGGCGCTTCAGGCCGAGCGCGATGAGCTCGCCAACGAGAACCAGCAACTCGCCGCCGGCAACATGGCCGCCCGCAAGGAATTCGAGGAGAAGATCGCCGAAATTCGGGACGACCTTTCGCGCATCGAGCGCGAAAAGGACGAGGCGATCGCGACCAAGGACAAGCAGTTCACGGAGCTTCAGACGGCGTCCGAATCCCAAACGGAAGAGATGAATCGCCAGCGCGTCGAGCGCCAGACGCAGGACCGCAATACCGAGATCGAAATCGCCCGCAGCAAGAAGCTGATCAACGACCTTCAGGCCAAGATCGACGAGCTGAAACCCAGCGCATTCGACGCCAATGCGATCCTGACTCGGGCGGACGGCCGCATCATGCGGGCGATCCCCGGCAGCGACGTGGTCTACATCGACCTCGGCAGCCACGACAAGCTGCGGGCCGGCATGGGATTTGAAGTCTTTTCGCCCACCGGCGAACGGCTCGACAGCGAATACCGCGGAAAGGCGTCGGTCGAAGTCGTCACGGTGCTCGACACGACGGCCGAGTGCCGCATCACCCGCTCGACGGCCCTCAAGCCGATCGTGGAGGGCGACATCGTCGTCAACGTCGCATTCGAGCGGAATCGCAAGACGAAGTTCGTCGTGCAGGGCGATTTCGACCTCGACTACAACGACGAAATCGACTGGGACGGCGTGGAGCGCGTTTCCGGCCTGGTTCGCGAGTGGGGCGGGCAGGTGGTGCCGGAAGTCGACGAATCGGTGGATTTCGTCGTGCTCGGCACGGGACCGCAACTGCCGCAAGTTCTGTCGGGCAAGCCCACCAGCGCGGTGGTCGAGGATCTGACGAACACCCGCGCGAAGGACCGCGCCGCCTGGCTGGCCGTGATCGAGGCGGCCCGGGCGCGCAACATCCCGATTCTGACGCAGACGCAATTTCTCTACCTGACCGGCGAGCGCGGCGGAGCGTTCGCGCAACGCTGATCGACACGTGTCAATGTTCGCGTGCGGCCCGCCGGTTTCGTTGAGATCGGCGGGCCGCGGCGTTTGTGGGTCGTTCGGTTGACCCGGCCGGACCTCTCGCTCACGATGCGCGAAAGCAGCCAGGAGGTCCGCAGATGGCCGAGTTTCCCGCCGACGCCGCGGCGCCGACGTTTCAGCCGCTCGACGATGTGCAGTCGGTCGCGCGATTGCATCACGCGTATACGCTCATCCGGGCGGAGCTCAAAAAGATCATCGTGGGCCAGGACGAGGTGATCGATCAGTTGCTGATCGCGCTGTTCGCGCGCGGGCACGTCATCCTCGAAGGCGTCCCGGGGCTCGCTAAGACGCTCATGATCAGCAGCCTCTCGCGCTGCCTGGGCCTGCAATTCCGCCGCGTGCAGTTCATGCCCGACCTGATGCCCGCGGACATCACCGGCACGGAAGTGATTCAGGAGGACAAGCGCACCGGACAGCGGGCCTTCCGCTTTCTCCAGGGCCCCATTTTCACCAACGTCCTGCTGGCGGACGAAATCAACCGCACGCCGCCCAAGACGCAGGCCGCCTTGCTCGAAGCCATGCAGGAGCTGAACGTCACCATCGGCGGAACGCGCCACCCGATCGAGCCGCCCTTCTTCGTGCTCGCCACCCAGAACCCCATCGAGCAGGAAGGAACCTATCCGTTGCCCGAAGCGCAGCAGGATCGCTTCATGTTCAAGGTCTTCGTCCGCTATCCCGGCTATGACGAGGAATATCAGATCGCGGAGCAGACCACCGGCGGGGCGCAGGCCGAGCTGCAAACGGTGCTGACCCAGGCCGAGATCCTGCACCTTCAGGACGTGGTGCGGCGCGTGCCCGCCGCGCCGCGGGTGATTCACTACACGCTCGAACTGGTGCGCATGACGCGGCCGGCGCCGGCGGATCGTGACGGGCGCGCGGCGGCCGACGCCTCGGGACATCCAGATTTCAGCCGGCTGGATCTGGTGAATCGGCTGGTGACGTTCGGGGCGGGTCCGCGGGCCGTGCAATTCCTGCTGCTGGGCGCCAAGGCCCGCGCGGTGATGAACGGACGCAAATACGTGTCGATCGCGGACGTCCGGGCGCTGGCCCACACCGTGCTGCGGCACCGCATCATCACCAACTACGCCGCCGAGGCCGAAGGCTACGACGCGGACCGCATCATCGACGCGGTGCTCGAAGCGCTGCCTCCGGGCGCGGCGGATGAAGCCGCTGCGCCGGCCGTCGCGGATGTGTTGCGGCAGTAGGCACCGCCGGGCCGCGCATCCGCAGCCTCATCCCCCGGATTTGCCGTATTTCTGGACGCCGAAATGAACTTCGACGCGCGCAAACCGACGGCCGACGGCGACGACGAGCACCTCTCGACGCGCGCCGGCTACGACCGCTGGGCCGAGATCTACGACGTTGAAGACAATCCGCTCATCGCGCTCGAGGAAATGCACATCGACGCATTGTTGGGCGCTTTCGCTGGGCTCGACGTGCTCGAACTCGGCTGCGGAACCGGGCGGCACACGGTGCGGCTGGCCGCGGGTGGGGCGCGTTTGGTCGCGGTTGATTTCGCGGAAGAGATGGTCGCGAAAGCCCGCGCGAAGCCCGGCTGGGAGCACGTGCGATTCGTGCGACACGATCTGTCGCAACCGCTGCCGCTGGCGGACGCCGCGTTCGACCGGGTGTGCACGTTTCTGGTGCTCGACCACCTTTCGAAATTAGGTGATTTCTTCTGCGAATGTCGCCGCGTGTGTCGGCCGGGCGGGCGGCTGATTGCGTCCGTCATGCACCCGGCGATGATCCTGCGCGGCATCACGGCCCACTTCAGCGATCCGCGCACCGGCGGCGACGTGTATCCGGCGAGCGCCCGCAACCAGATCAGCGACTACGTCTCGGCCGCGCTCCAGTCCGGCTGGACGATCGACCACATCAGCGAACACGCGGTCGGCCGCGAGCAGGCGGCAAAAAGCCTTCGCGCGGCGAAATATGAGGGCTGGCCGATGTTGCTGCTGCTGCGGCTCTCGCGAAGTAGATCGGAGAGCCCGTGAATCGAATAGTGGGGCGGGCGTCCCTGTCCGTCCTTTCAGACTGAGAGCGGGTACCGAGGCCCGCTCCACTGGAAAGCCCCTGCGGAAGGCTGTCACCGGCGCCCATTCACCCCGCCGACGCCGCCTCCGCCTGTCGCGCGGGCCGCAGCGCGAGTCCGAACCAGCGTCGTACGGCGTCCATCGCGATCACGGCCGTCAGGCCGATCATGGCCGCGGCGATCGCACAAAGCAGTTGCGTCAGAAACCGCTCGTTGCCCTGCAAGCGATCGATCTCGTGCCACCATTCGTTGACGCGGATCACTCCCGCCCAGACGGTCGTAACGATCACGAAAACAAACGGCACGCCGGTGCAAAGGGCGTATGCGCGTTTCGCCGCGTGCCGCAGCAGATAGCTCGTGCCGACGGCCAGCGCGATCGCGGCGAGCAGTTGGTTGGCGATGCCGAGCATGCTCCAGAGCTTGTTGAGGTTGCCGTTGTAGAGCAGGTATCCCCAACCGGCGCAGGTGAGCACGCTCAGCGTGACGTTCATCAGCCAGTTCGGTCGTCCGGCTTCCTGCCGCGTCGATGAAAACTGCGTCAGCGCATCCTGAAATACGAACCGCGCGACGCGCGTGCCCGTTTCGAGCAGCGTGAGAATGAACAAGGCCTCGAACATGATCACGAAGTGATACCAATAGCCCATCAGCGTCTGCATGCCGGGCAGGCTCGCAAAGACCTTCGCCATCCCGACCGCCAGCGTCACCGCCCCGCCGACGCGGCCCGCCAGGTTCTTCTCCTGCGTGCCCGCCTCGAGCATCGAGAGCTCGCACGGCGCGACGTCCCAGCCGTGCTGCGCGGCGGTTTGCTGCACGAAGACGTCGTGCTTCTGCGGGTTGACGTTGATCGCGAAGTAATCGCCCGGCTCCAGGGCACACGCGGCGACCAGCGCGGCGACGGCGACGAAGCCCTCCACCACCATCGCGCCGTAGCCGATCGGGCGGATGTGGCTTTCGCGTTCGATCATCTTCGGCGTCGTACCGCTGGCGATCAGGGCGTGAAAGCCGGAAACCGCCCCGCACATGATCACGATGCACACAAACGGCCACACGGCTCCGCTGATCACCGGCCCTCCGCCGCCCAGCCAGGGCGTGGTCGCCGGCATCTTCAGCGGCGGCGCCGCGAAGACCAGCCCCGCGGCGAGGACGACCATCACGCCGATCTTCATGTACGAGCTGAGATAATCTCGCGGACACATCAGCACCCAGACCGGCAGAATCGACGCGACCAGCGCGTACGCCGGCAGCGCCAGCGAAAGCGTCTGCTTGCTCCATAGCAGCGAGGGGCCGAGCTGCGATTCGGCGAACGGCTTACCGTAATAGACGCCCAACAGGACGATCACCACGCCGATGATCGACGCCTCGGCCACGCGACCGGGGCGCACCTTGTACATCCACAGGCCCGTAAGCAGCGCCGCGGGGATCGTTACCAGGATGGTGAACATGCCCCAGGAGCTCTCGGCCAGGGCGTTGACCACTACGATCGCGACGCTGGCAAGCGTGGTGAGGATGATGAACAGCGTCGCCAGCGAAGTAATCCCGCCGGAGAAGGGGCTGATGTTGTCGCGCGCCAGCCGCGGCAGCGAAAGACCGTCCTGCCGCACGGACGCCAGCAGGATCACGAAGTCATGCACCGCGCCCGCCAGGCACGCGCCGATGACGATCCACACGAACCCCGGCAGGAAACCCCACTGCGTGGCGAGCACCGGGCCGATCAGCGGTCCCGGACCGGCGATCGCGGCGAAGTGATGCCCGAACAGCACCCACTTGTTCGTCGGGTGATAATCGACGCCGTCTTTCAGACGGTGCGCGGGCGTGGCGCGACGGTCGTCGAGCACCGCGACCTTCGCGGCCAGGAACGCTCCGTAGAACCGATAGGCGATCGCGAACGCCGCCAGACTGCCCAGAATGAGCCAAAGTGAATTCACGCGCTCGACTCCGCAACCGAAATCACACGATGGGCCCGGTCGTCTCGGGCTCAACGTACGATCCGGACGGCAAGAAAGTCAAGCGCCCCGTTCAGTTCCGGCGTCGCTGCGCCGCCACGGCGCCCAAAGCCGCGAGCAGCACGAGGCTGTTCGGCTCGGGAACCCACATTTCGATGTTGTCGACGGCGAACGGCTGCGGCGCATCAAAAATGCCCCAGATGTTCACGCGGCCGATCGGCGTGCTCGACCAGACGCCGAAGAAGTTCTTGGCGGGTTCGGTCGGCGTCGGGCCGGACATGGTGTACGTGCCGAGAACATTGTCGCTGTCGTCGTACACGCAGAACACAAAACCCTGGTGGCCCTGGTTGTAGCCGGTGAAGGTCGAGACATCCACGCCGACGGCGGTCTTGTCGTGCGACGTGAAGATCAAATCGATGCTCGAAAACAGGCCGTACAGAAACTCATCCGTTCCGATCTTGATGCTGTTCGAGCCGATGAATCCGGGTCCATTCACCCAAAGCGCCCGGTCGTTCGTCGACGGGTTCGGCGTCGGTGGACACGGCCCCGGCGTGATGTTCGTCTGGATGATGAGGTTGGTCGCGTCGATGCCGTTCGGAAACGTCGGCCGCGGCACGCCGTTCTGCAAGGAGTTGGGGAATGGGATCTTCTCCTGCGGGCCCGCGCTCGATTCCTCGAAATCCTCCACTCCCTTCAGGAACTTTCCGACGGCTTCGTTGTGTTGCGTGAAGGCCCCGTGATCGGTGAAGTACAGAATGTCCGCCGTGGCGGGAGCGCTAACGAGCGCGCAGACAGAGACCGCGATAATCCAATGACGCATGGGAACTCCTCCTCAGGCCGATGCGTTACTGGCGCATCGACTCCTTCTCCTGCGCCAAAGTATCGTGGCCTCCGAAGCGCGGGTCAACGCTATTTTCAGGTTTTCGGCCGGAAAACCGCGCATCATCGCCGTCCCAGCCGCGATGGCGGTGCTTTCAGCTATACTGGATTCGGGTCGCGCCGCTGCTGGGCGGCCGACCTGACGCAAGTCCGCTGCGTATTTCGTTCCACGAGAGGCAAGCCAGACATGTGCCTTGGGACCAGACGTCCGCCGTCGCAGTTGCTGCAATCCGGCGACTCGCGCGCGTTCACGCTCATCGAGCTTCTGGTCGTGGTCGCGATTCTGGCGCTCCTGATCAGCATCCTCCTGCCCGCGATGTCCGCCGCGCGCGAACGCGGCAAACGGGCGGTCTGCTCCTCGCAGGTCCGCCAGCTCACGATCGCGCTGCGGCAGTATGGCGACGACTTCAAGGACCGGTGTTTTCCCTACGACCCGAACCACATCTACCTCAAGGCCCTTCAACCCTACCACCTGAACATCACCGACCTGCGCTTCTGCCCGAACGCGAAAACCCAGTATCCCGGTGCGGGTGCGTACATCTTCGGCTCCGCCGACCAGGGCTGGCGTTTCCAGCTTCAGACCGGCAGCTACACGATGAACGGATTCCTCTACACGCCCTATCGCGGCGATCCGCAACCCAACTTCACGCCCGCGCCGTATACGCGGTCGTGGTGGCTGACGATATCGAGCGTTCCAAACGCGTCGGAGGTGCCGGCCTTCGCCGACGGCAACTGGGTCGACGGATGGCCGACGCACACCGACACGATTCCCACCGATCTGGCCATCGGCTGGCGCGGCAACGGCGAATACCCCTACCACATGGGCCGGTTCTGCATCGCGCGGCACGATCGCAACGTGAACATCGCGTTCATGGACGGCCACGCAGCCCTGATTCCGCTGCGAAAACTCTGGGCATTGCAATGGTCGCGCACGTTTGAAAAACAGGCCGATCGGCCTGAACTGTAGCCGCGTCGATCTGAGCGAAACCTGCAAAACCCCCTCGTCCGCTCCGTTCGCGTCCGCGGAGTCGTCGTAATAGCATGATCCGCATGAAATCCGAAAGACGCCCCGCGCCACCGGCTCTTTTCTCACGAATCTTCGTTCTGTTGATCACGATCCACTTTGCCGGTTGCCGGCACCAGCCGCGTGAAATTCCCGCCGGCATGCCGCCGGTTCACGACACGCCCAATCGAACCAGTGCCCCCGCCACGGCGCCCGCCGCTTCCGCGCCCGCCTCTGCTCCCGCGTCGGCGCCGAAGGGGAGCGAATTTCGATCACCGCCTTGCGATCTTGACTTCGGTCGCATGCGCTTCGAAGCGGTTTTCACCGCCGGCGATATCGCAGAAAAAGCGATGTCCGCGACGGTCACGCATTCCATCCGCGCCCGGCGCGACGGCGTCGCGTCCGTCGAGTTGAACGCGGTCGGAATGACCATCCAAACCGTCGCGGTTGGCGAGCCGCCGAAGCCCGCTGAATTCTCCTACGACGAGGATCAGCTCACGATTCGGCTGCCGCGGCGGCTGCGCGTCGGCGACGAGGAGCACATCCGCATCAAGTATCGAGTGGAAAACCCGAGGCTCGGGCTGCACTTCGTCGGCGAGCTTGCGGACGACGATTTCGTGATCTACAGCAACGCCGAGCCGCTTCAGGCCCGCTATTGGTTGCCTTGCCACGACTGGCCCGACACGCGCTGGCGCGGCATTGACGCGATTTTCACCGTCCCCACGGGTCTGCGCTGCGTCGCGGTCGGCGAGCCGGCGAAGGCCGAACCGCCTCCGACAAATGAGGCCCGTTTCGCCTGGCGGCTCGATGTTCCGATCGACCCGCACCTGTTCGGGTTCGCGATCGGGCGCTACGAGGAGATTCAATGCGAATCCGCGGGCGTCCCGATCTTCATGTACACGCAGGCCGAGTACGCGGAACAGGCGAAGGAAGCGTTCGCCGACGCCCCGGCGACCTTGGCGCACTTCGCCAAGCTGACCGGTACGCCATACCCGTTTCCGCGGTATTCGCACGTCGTCGTGCCGAAGCACTTTCACGGCGGGATGGAGCACGCCGGCCTGGACATGATCGCTCCGACGTCATTCACGGCGAATCCGCGGGCGGATTGGGTTCGGTATTCGTATCTGGCGCACATGGCGGCGCACCAGTGGTTCGCGGGAATCGTGAACTACCGGCACATCACCGAGGCTTGGGTGAACGAGGGCTTCGGAACGTACCTGCACATGCTCTGGCAGGCGGAGATCGACGGACCGAAAGCGCTGCGACGCGAACTTGCCCGAAGCCGCGGCATGGTGGGGCGATTCGACCGGGCCGGACGGTCGCGCCCGATGGTCAACGAGGAGATCGCGCGGCCGGTGGATATCTATGGGTTCGGCGGCGGCCTGATTTACTGGAAGGGCGCGTGGGTGCTGCACATGCTCCGTCGGGAACTCGGCGACGAAACATTCTGGCGCGGCGTGCATCGCCTACTCGAACAACACCGCTTCGACGCGATCGACACGGCGGACCTGCGCTCCGCGTTTGAATACGTCAGCGTGCGCGATCTTCGGCCGTTCTTTGACCAGTGGTCGTATCGCGACGGCGTGCCGCGGCTGCTCGTGACGCATGCGTGGAACGCCGAGGAGAAATCGCTGCGCGTCGAGATCGAGCAGCGACAGCGAATCGATGACGCTCACCCGCCGTTCGACCTGCCGCTGGAGTTGCGATTCAAAGTCGGCGACACGGATCATGACGAGCGCATGCGGATCACGTCGCGCAAGACGACCGTGGAGATCCCCCTGCCGGGCCAACCGTCGTCTGTGCTCGCCGACCCCGAGGTCTGGCTGCTCGCAAACATCGACGTGCAGGACCGCACAATCAAGTAACGCCGCGCTATCCCAACTCCGCCAGATTGCGCTTGATCGCCGCCAGCTTTTCCTTCAGCTCGCTCTGGCGGGCTCGCTCGGCCTCGATCACCTCGGGCTTGGCTTTCGCCACAAAACCCTGATTCGCCAGCTTCGCGTCGAGGCGCTGAAGCGCGGCGGAGGCCTCGTCGCGTTCCTTGCCGAGCCGCTTGCGCTCGATTTCGATGTCCGCGAGCCCGGCGATCGGCACAAAGATTTCGATCGTGGTTGATGCGGTCCCCTCGCTTGCGCTTCGGGCTCGGACCGTTGCGGTTCGCTCGCCGGGATCGGCGCACGCGAGCGTGAGCACGCGGCTCATCGATTGGGGCGGCTTCGCGGCGTCGGGGCTGATCGTCAGGCCGCAGCCCGGCTTGGCCGCGTCCGCTTTCTCCACCTGCCCGAGCCGCGTGATCGTCGCCTCGCCTTCGCGCAGCAGGGCTGCCGTCGCCGCGTCGCAGCGAATCACGGCGGCGGGCAAGTTGCGCAGGGCAGGCTGCCTGGCCTGCGAGCGGATCGCGTTGAGGCTGGTGCGAATCTCGCGCAGGCCGCGAATGACCGCCAGAAACGCGTCAACCTCGCGCTCAGCGGCGGTTTGGCCAGCGACCTCGTTCAGCCAGCCCGCGTCCGCCGAGCTCATCTGTCGATCCGTCGCGACCTTGGGCCACGGCATCGCAATCAGCATCGGCGCCTTATCCGGGCAATCCGAGCCCCAAGCGCCAGCGCGCGGGGCCGAATTGGCAGCCGAGGGCGGCTGCGGTACTTGAGGCACCCCCTCTCCCGGTACTCCGGGAGAGGGTCGAGGTGAGGGCGCATTTTCCGGCCAGATCAGCTCATGGTGCCGCGGAATCTCGCGGCCGATCTCCGCCCAGACCGCCTCCGTCACATACGGAATCGCCGGGTGGAACAGGCACAGCACGATGTCGAAGACCTGGAGCAGCGTGATCTTGACGTCGTTCCTCTCGTCCTCGTCGGCGCCGGCGTCGCGCAGGTGGCTCTTCACCTCTTCGATGTACCAGTCGCACAGGTCGTTCCAGAAGAACGTGCGGATCGCATCGACCGCGGCGGAAAACTCGTACTGCTCCAGCCGCCGATCGACCTCGCGAATGCAGGCCAGCAGCTTCACCCGAATCCATTTCTCGAAGAGCGGCATTTCGCCGGGGCGGCGCGCGGTGTGCAGCTGCAAAGTGCCGCCATCTGGAAGTGCGGCACCGTGTGGAGCTGTGGCATTGTGTAGAGCCGTGGTATTATGTGGAGCTGTGGCCTTGTGTGGGGGTGTGGCATTCTGTGGGGGTGTGGCATTGTGTGGGGATGTGGCATTGTGTGGAGGTGTGGCATTGTGTGGAGGTGTGGCATTGTGTGGAGGTGTGGCACCGGCCAATGGCCGGTGCGAGCCCACCGCCGAATGGTCTTGACCACTGATCGCTGTGCTCGCCGACCCGCCCAGATCACCGGCCATTGGCCGGTTCCACACTTTCCCGGCCTGCCCGGTTTCTATTGCAGAACCCTTCGGCAGTGCCGGAGACACCGCGGTCACCGGACTTGCCTTGATTCGCACATCTCTGCACGTGGGGATCAAAAACCCCGTCGCGGCCTGCCAGAGCTTGGTGACCAGGTTGCGGCCGAGTTCGAATTTCTCGCTCGTGTTCACCGTGCGGCCGTCGGGAAGCTGCATCGGCTTCACCGGAATGCGGATGTCCTGCGTCTCAGTCGCGAGCTGGGCCAGCGTGAAACGCAGGGCGTCCGCCCCGTAGGCGTCGATGATGTCGAGCGGGTCGACGCCATTGCCGGCGGACTTGCTCATGCGGCGGCCGTGGCCGTCCTGAATGACCGCGTGAATGTACACATGCTGAAACGGCACGCGGCCGACGTTGTACAGCCCGGTCATCACCATCCGCGCGACCCAGAGGGTGATGATCTCGCGGGCGGTCGAGAGGACGCTCGTGGGATAGAAATAGTCCAGGTCGGAAGGCACGGAGGCACGGAGGCACGGAGGCACGGAGGGTGAAGACGCGGCCTCTTTCTGTTCCCTTTGTGCCTTCGTGCCTTCGTGCCTTCGTGCCTGTTCGGATGGCCATCCAAACGTGCTGTGCGGCCAAAGCGCGGAGCTGAACCAGGTGTCGAGCACGTCAGCGTCTTGTTCAAACCCATTACGCTCGAGCCAATCTTTCGCCGTGATGAGCTGCTGCCTCGGCGGCACCCAGTTCTTGTCTTCAGGTCTGGCTTCGACAGCCCATGTCATCGCCGAATCGCGAAGACAGACACGCCAAGTCAGAGCCTCGCTGCGCGGAACGCTGTCGCGCATCAGAAATGCGGACTCGCAATCACGGTCGCTGCCTGATATCAAGAACGACTGCCCACTTTCGGTTTCTACGCGGACGCTTTTGTCTTGGCCGCAACCCAGCAACATGGACGCCCAGATATCGTGGTCGCACAGCGCGGACCACTCAGCCAGCGACATCCGCTTCGTCCACACCGGTATCCGATGCCCCCACCAGAGCTGCCGGCTGATGCACCAGTCGCGTTTTTCGCCGAGCCAGTCGAGGTAGGTCTTCGCATAGCGCTCTGGAAAGAACCGCACGCGGCCGTCGCGCACCGCCTCCATCGCCGTCTCGGCCAGCTTGTCCATCTTCACGAACCACTGCTCGCTGCGCAGCGGCTCGATCGGCGTTTTGCTGCGGTCGCTGTGGCCGATTTCGGTCTCGTATGGTTCGATCTTCTCCAGCAGGCCGAGTGCTTCGAGGTCGGCGACGACCTTCTTGCGGGCCTCCTCTTTCTTGATGCCCGCGTAACTACCCGGTTCCGCACATGCGGATCCAGCCTGGGAAGATGTGGGGCCGGCCTCTGGCCGGTCTCTTCGGTGATCGGACGCGTCCAGGGTATGAGACCGGCCAGAGGCCGGCCCCACATCTCCTACCCTTGCGTTTCCGTTTTCATTGACTTTCCCGTCCGGCGTCAGCAAATCGATGATCCCGATCTCGTCCGGCTGCCCCAGCTTCCGCTGATAGCACGCATAGTCGTTCGGATCGTGTCCCGGCGTCACCTTCACGCAGCCGGTGCCGAATTCCTTTTTCACCAACATTCCGTCGGCGACGATCGGAATCGGCCGGTTCATCAGCGGCAGCAACACAAAATGGGTGGGCTTTGCCCGCCCCACCCGCATTCGCCATGCCACCCGCGCTCGTTGTGCTAGCCACACCTGCGGGCGAGACGCCCGCACTCCCCTTGCTCCCTTGTTCTCTTGTTTCCTTGTTTCCTTGTCCCCGCACGATCGGATACCGAATATGCCACAAGTTCCCGCGAACCGTCTCGTGGTACACCTCATCGTCCGCGACGGCCGTCTGCAATTGCGTGTCCCAGTTCACCAGCCGCAGCCCGCGATAGATGAGCCCGTCTTTGAAGAACCGGAAGAACGTCTCGTACACCGCCTTCGCGCATTGCTCGTCGAGTGTGAAGCGCGTCCGCTGCCAGTCGCACGAGCAACCCATCCGCCGGAGCTGGTTCAGGATGCGGGCGTTGTAGTCTTCCTTCCATTCCCAGATTTTCTTGACGAGCCCTTCGCGGCCGACCTCGTGCCGGCTGAGGCCCTGCTCTTCCTTCAACCGCCGCTCCACCACCGCCTGCGTCGCGATGCCCGCGTGGTCCGTCCCCGGCAGCCAGCAGGCGTTGAATCCCTGCATGCGCTTGCGGCGGATCAGGATGTCCTGAAGCGTGTTGTTCAGGGCATGACCGAGGTGCAGAGCGCCGGTGACGTTCGGCGGCGGGATCGTGATGACGTAGGGCTGGCGGCTCGGATCCGGCTCGGCGTGAAAATACCCGCCGGCCTCCCACGCCGCGTAAATCTCGTTTTCAAATGCCTTTGGATCGTAGCCGGTGCTCATGGTCGCCGTTCCGTTTCGTGCTCAGAATTCCGCCGTTAGTGCGAAACGGCGCATGATAGCGGGGATCGCACGATGCGGCCGGGAGCGCCTGACTCCTTCTCCCGGTACTCCGGGAGAGGGTGGGGTGAGGAGTGCAGCCGAGGGCGGCTGCGGTACATCAGAACCCCAAGCGCCAGCGCGCGGGGCCGGTTTCGTCGTCGGACTCGGAGGTCCGACGCTACGATTCGCACGGTCGCCACTCCCTCTCCCGGTAGTCCGGGAGAGGGCCGGGGAGAGGGGAGCAGCCGAGGGCGGCTGCGGTACATCGGGATCCCAAGCGCCCGCGCGTGGGGCCGGGCGTACAGCCCAACGCAACCGCGTCTGACAGCGATTCTCACAGGTCGGAAAAAAGCGCCTCGACGAATGTGTCCGGATCGAACGGCTCGATGTCGTCGATTGTCTCGCCGAGGCCGACGAATTTCACCGGGATGTCGAGCTGATCGCGGATGCCGACCACGATTCCGCCCTTGGCGCTGCCGTCGAGCTTGGCCAGCATCAGGCCGGTGACGCGGCAGGCCTGACTGAAAACCTTCGCCTGGTTGATCGCGTTCTGCCCGATGGTCGCGTCGAGCACGAGCAGCGTTTCGTGCGGGGCTTCCGGAATGCGCTTCTGCACCACGCGGAAGATCTTGTTCAGCTCGCGCATCAGGTGGTCCTGCGTGTGCAGGCGGCCGGCAGTATCGAGAATGATCACGTCGGCCTTGCGCGCGATTCCGGCTTCGCAGGCGTCAAACGCCACCGCCGCGGGGTCGCTGCCCGGCTGATGCTTGACGATGTCCACGCCGCAGCGGTCGGCCCAGATGACGAGCTGGTCGATGGCTGCCGCGCGGTAGGTGTCGCAGGCGCCCAGCAGCACGGATCTCTTCTGCTTGCGCAGGTGGTTGCAGATCTTGGCGGTGCTGGTGGTCTTGCCCGAGCCGTTGATGCCGACGACGAAGATGACCGTCGGGCCGGAAGCGGCCATGCGCAACGCCCGATCGCCGGCGCTCCAGGTCCCCGCGATGCGGCGCTTCAGAAAGGGCACGATCTCCTGTGCTTCGCTGATCTCTCCGGCCTTCCAGGCGGTGCGAATTTCGTTCTGAAGGCTCTGCACGGCGCGCGGCCCCATGTCGGCGGCCAGCATCGTGTCGGCCAGCTCTTGCAGCAGGGCCTCGTCGATCCGCCGGCCGAACGCCAGCACCCGGCGAAATCCGGCGACGAGCTTGTCGCGGGTCTTCGAAAGACCTTTCTTGAAGAGATCAAACAGCCCCATCGATTCGCTCGCGTCCTTTCGCAAACCCAGTGCTTCGGGGTTGCAGATCATAGGGCGAAGGCGCGGTGCGCGAAACGCCGGCAGGCGACTGCTGCGCAGCCGGCGAGCTGCCCAAGGCGACAATGGGTGCGACGCAGGCGACTCTCGCGGCGCCTCCCATCTGCTGGATGTTGTTCACGTCGCCCGGGGTCTTGGTGCGATCTCGTCGATTCTCCGTGCCGCGCGATCCTCGGCGGTCGGCGTTGAACCGGATAACTGCATGAGGTCGGCCGTCCGCCGGACCTGACACGCGCAGAAGGATCGCCGCGGCGTGATGTGTGCGGACCAGGCGGATCGTCGCTCAGTCGTTCTGGGGGTGAACGACCCAAAATCGAATGCGCGACGACCCACCGGCCGCTTGTCGGCTGACTGCGATGGAGGGGCCCCGCGGCTCAGGCCACCAGATCGCAAGCGCTGCTGGAAAAGCGGGCCCGCAACTGCTCGACGATTTCCGTGTGCCGCTGGCAAACGCGCGATTCGCTCACGCCCAGCACCGAGCCGATCTCCGCCATCGTCAGACGCTCGTAGTAGTACAGTGTGATGATGAGGCGATCCTGCTCCTTGAGGCCGCGCGTCAGGTACTCGCGGATCAGCTCGCGCTCGGTGTAGTCGATCGGGCTGGGACCGGGGTCCGCGGGGATGAACGAAGCGCTGCGCGAGGTTTCGCGGCGTTCGTTCGGCGCCTCAAGCGGAACGCAATGCGAGGCGAGCACCGTCCGCTTCATTCGCATGAATTTTGTGTGTGTCAGGCCGAGCTTGGTGGCCATTTCCTGGGTGGTCGGCGCCCGGCCCTTCTCGGCGCTGAACCGGTCCTCGACCGCGTTCAACGTACGCTCGAAATTGCGCCCGGAGCGCCCGAGCGGATCGATCTCGCGCTGCCAATCCCGAATCGCCCCCAGAATGCGCTGGCGGCAATACGTCTCGAACTTCACGCCGCGGTTCGGATCAAACGAGTTGACGGCGGCGATCAGCCCGTCGTAGCCCGCGCTCGCGAGCTCGTCCGAGGTCACGCGTGGCCACAGGCGTCTGGCGAGGACCTCCGCGAGTTTGTCCACGAGGGGTAGATAGCGTTCAACGAGTTCGTTGCGAATCGTTACGCTCTTGGTCCTCCGCAGGCGTTTCCATGTGGCGGTGAGATCGTTCTTTGCCGTCCTTGGCATTGCAGGGGCTCCTTCGATTTGGCTGCCGGCGTCATGACATGAGACGCCGATCCGTCTCTCCGTTCTCAATGTGACCAGACCGCGTGGCTTTGCTTGATCTGACAATTATCATCCTTACCCAAATATCTCAAATTGCCAAGTCGAAGGTCGAAAAATATTATCTAAATTACCGTTTGGGTACCTAAGCGCATGATTCTGGTTGATTTGCGCACATGGGAATTTGAAGCGGCGTCAGGTGTGGTTCTTGCGCAGAAACAGACTATCGATCTGACGATATCTCGTCCACATGCGCAAGCAGCT
This sequence comes from Planctomycetota bacterium, assembly GCA_016235145.1. Lineage (GTDB taxonomy): Bacteria > Planctomycetota > Phycisphaerae > UBA1845 > Fen-1342 > JACRLV01. The sequence continues at coordinate 12,826 of JACRLV010000055.1, read as the reverse complement.
CACGGTCTCTGTCAAGCAGGAGGGTCGGCCGCTTGAATTGTTCGGCGGTTGACCCCCGGGCCTCCAGGAGTCGGCGGTCCAACGACGCAAAAAACGCGCTGGAGACGAAAGTCACTTCAACTGGATCGAGCCGAACCGACTTGCGACGCGAAGCGTATTCATCGTTCTGTCGCGCCAATTCCTCGTCAATTGACTCCGCGACACCGGCCGCATGCGGCAGCGCAGCATAGAGCCGGTAGAACGGCGGATCGGCCCAAATCGCTGCGAGGAGGAAATCGAATGCCGGCAACCTCTGCCGCTCGCGCGCCAGGTTCACCGCCTGTACGACCTGATGTTCGGTGAGTTTTTCGCCTGCCATTGACGATACGCGCCCGGCGCGATGCAGAAATTCAACCAGCGGCGTACGCGACAGGTGCCCGTGAACGCGAACCACGTCGTCGAGGCGATAGCGTATCAGCCCCGCGTCGTTGGTCAGCACGACGACATAGTCGCGGCCGCGTTCCAATTCACCGGGGGCGAGCACAGTCGGGCTCGCGGCATCAGCCGCTTCCGCAGGAATGAACTCGAAGCACGCCGCCTCAACGTCCAGCACGCCGACCGGCACGTCGTCATCGAGCGGAATCGAAACCCGGCCTTCGCTTGCGAGGAGTCCGACGTCGCGAATGGGAATCGGTCCGTACCAATCGCGCAATCGGGGCAGATAGTGCCCCATGCTGCCGCCGGTCCAGCACGCCGCAAACTCCATCCGCCAGTATGAGCACGGCTTCAACCGCCCATCCCGACAGCGAGCCGCCGCGAGCGCCGCAGCTCTCTGGCGATCGGCGGCGAGCTTTCGCGAGTACTTTCCGCGGAGGATTCCTCCCGCCGGCGAATCAACGCTCAGCGTCCCGTCGTGAACGTCGCGGATCAGCGTCTCGGATCGTTCGTCGGCCACCTGGGCGATGCGGATCAGCGTCGCCGGGTTGGCCGTCACTGCGAAGGCGACGTCGTGAACGATCGCGAATCGCGCCAGCGCGTAGTATCGCTCCGCAGCGTCGTCGATTTCCGCGATTTCGGGCGCGCCGACGTAGAACCGCCGCACGATTCCCTTCTGCGTGCGCGCCAGCAGCCCCGTGATCGCCCCGCACGGAATGCCCGCGCTGCTGCGCGACTCGTCCCAGCGCCCGCTGCTTTGCAGAATCGGCCGCAGGATCGCGCGCGGATGGTCGCGGAGCATCTTCAGCCCGAACGTGTTCCAGCCGCGGCGGTATTGGCGAACGAATTCCGGCGTCACGGGGATGTACTTGCGGGCGGATGTAGTGCCGCTGCTGGTCGCGAACATCAGCGGCCGCTGCCTGGCCGCAAACATCGCCGCAAAATCGCCTTCCCGGACGCGCTCGATGTACGGCGACAGGTCGGCGTAACGCAGAAGCGGTGCGGCCCGCCTCAGGTCGCTCAGATCACGCACGCCGTCCAGGCTGAATCGCCGTGACAGCTCGCTGCCTTTCATGCCGGCGATCGTCCGGCGGAGCGCGAGCCGCTGCATATCGTCGATGCGATCGAGGCAGCGCAGGAAGCGGCGATACACGCCCGCGGCGTGCAACTCGGCGATTCGGGCGATGGCTCGGTCGAACAAACTCGGCATGCGCCGCGAGTATACGCGCTCCATTCGAAACGGTTGAGCCGCGGCGGCCTGAAGAGGAGCGGCGGGCTGTTTCCGGATCCGCGGAATGTGGGTATGCTACGATTGTGCGTGTATTGCCGACTTGGCATGTCGATTGAACGGGTTTGATCTTTGCCTGAGTCGTTGACGCAGCCCGCCCGGCAGCGGCGCCGGACGCCCTGCGACACCGACCCGGCTCGTGAGCCGCACCGCATGAATGACGACGTGAAACGCCTGGCGGTTTGCCAGCAACGGCTCGGTTATTCGTTCACCGACCTCAAGCTGCTCGACGAAGCGCTGACGCACTCTTCCTCCGCCGATACGCGCCAGGACAGCAACGAGCGGATGGAATTCCTCGGCGACGCGGTGCTGGGGCTCGTGATTTGCCGGGAGCTGTACGACCGTCTCCCCTCGGCGATGGAAGGCGAGCTGACCAAGATCAAGTCGGCGGTCGTCTCGCGCAGAGTGTGCGCCGACGTCGCCGACGAGCTGCGGCTGACCGACGCGCTCATGCTGGGCCAGGGCATGTCGCCGGGCGAGCTGCTGCCGCGTTCGCTGGCGGCCGGCACCATCGAGGCGATCCTCGCTGCGATTTACATCGACGGCGGAATCGAGGCCGCCCGCAAGTTCATTCTGGAGCACTTCGCGGAGAAGATCGACTCCGTCGCCGGGTCGGAGCATCAGTTCAACTTCAAGTCGCAGCTCCAGCAGTACGCCCAGCGCCAGCTCAATCAGACGCCGGAATACGAGCTCCTGGACGAGAAGGGGCCCGACCACGCCAAATGCTTCGAGATTGCAGTGACGATCGGATCGCGCACTTTTCCCGGCGCGTGGGGCCCGAGCAAGAAGGAAGCCGAGCAGAAGGCCGCCCGCCTGGCGCTGGAATCGCTCGGCGTCCTCGCGGTCGAGCCGGAAGACGAACCGGCGGCCGAGGACGGCTGAGAATACCCGCATATCTCCGCGAACCACCGCGCGGGGCCGAATGGTGCGGCACGAAGCCGCGTAGGCACGATCGGCAAGTCCGGATGCCCAGCCAACGGCTGTTCGAGTCGGCAGGACGCCGAGATTTCCGTGATTCGAAGTTGGGCGCAGAATTACGCAGGCGAGACGCCTGTGCCGCGGCGGTTTCGTGCTTACGCTCTCACGCCCGCGACGCGCCGCACGATCGGCGGCAGAAGTTCGACGACACGGTCGATCTCGTCGCTGGTCGTCTCGCGGCTGAGCGAAAGGCGAATCTGCCCCTGGGCGATGTGTGCATCGACGCCCATCGCCGCAAGGACGTGCGACGGTTCGAGCGAACCGCTGCTGCACGCGGCGCCCGCGGACGCGCAGATCCCCGCTTCGCTCAGCAACAGCAGCACAGCTTCGGACATGACGCCCGGGAAACAGACGCACGATGTGTTCGGAACCCGGGAGTTGGGCGCGCCGATGATCCGCATGTCCGGCGCATGCGCGGCCAGATCGCGCTCGAGGCGGTCGCGCAGCGCCGCGACTCGCTCCATCTCCGGCAGGTCGATCGCCTCGCAGGCCGCCGCCAGGCCGATGATGCCTGCTACGTTTGACGTGCCGCCGCGGCGTTGACGCTCCTGTGCGCCGCCGAGCAGCAGCGGGCGTATGGCGGTTCCGCGGCGGACGTAGAGCGCCCCGCAGCCTTTCGGACCGTGAATCTTGTGAGCCGAAAGGCTGAGCAGGTCGACGCCGAGCGATTCGACGTCGATCGCGGTTTTTCCAAGTGCGTTGACCGCGTCCGTGTGAAACGCCGCCCCGCAGCGGTGGGCGATCTCGGCCGCCGCCTGCACAGGGTGGATCACGCCGGTCTCGTTGTTCGAGAGCATGACCGACACCAGCACGGTCCGCTGATCGGCTGCCGCGGCAAGCTGCTCCAGATCGAGCCGGCCGTCGCCATCGATCGGGACGCGAACCACGTCAAAACCTTCGCGGGCCAACGCCTCCGCCGGTTCCAGAATCGCATGATGTTCAACGGCGGAGATGACTACGCGTTTGCGATTCGGCCGCGCGGCCGTCACGCCGCGGAGGGCCGTGTTGTCGGACTCGGTGCCGCCGCTCGTGAAGATGATCTCGCTGGTGCGGGCGCCGATCGCCGCGGCGACTTTCTCGCGTGCCTCTTCGATCCGGGCGCCGATCTGCGCGCCAAAATGGTGGATGCTCGCCGGATTTCCGTACTGTTCGGTCAGATAGGGCAGCATCGCTTCGAGCACGCGCGGGCGGAGCCGCGTGGTCGCGTTGTTGTCCAGGTAGATCACGTCGGCGCTCACGATCGGATCGTCCTCATGTCCGTGCCGCAGACTTCGCCTTCCGCGGCGGCTTTGCGAAATCCCCAGCCGACGGGCAATCCGCCGAGAGCGAGCACGCTGCGCATCGCGGATTGCGGGCGGCGCAAACCTGCCGGCCGTGCTCGATCAGGGCGTGCGACAGGAACGTCCACGACTCTAGGGGGAAAAGTTGCATCAGGTCGTTCTCGATCCGGACGGCGTCCTTGTCGTCGCGAGCCGTCGAAAGCAGTCTCAGCCGCAAGGCCAACCGCCCGACGTGCGTGTCTACCACGACGCCTTCGTTCTTGCGAAACCACGTCCCCAGCACGCAGTTGGCCGTCTTTCGAGCGACGCCCGGCAACGTCAGCAGAGCGTCCATCTCGCCCGGAATCTCGCCGCGATACGCCTCGACCACGCGCCGCCCCATCCCGATCAGGCTGCGGGTCTTGTTTCGATAGAAGCCGGTCGAGCGAATGACGGATTCGAGCGCTTCCGGATCGGCATTGGCGAAGGCCCGCGCGTCGGGATATCGCCGCATCACGTCGGGCATCACCTTGTTGACGCGCTCGTCGGTGCATTGAGCCGACAGGATCGTCGCCACGAGCAACTCCAGCGCGCTGCCGTGGGTCAGGGCGCAATCGGCGTCTGGATACGCGCTGCGCAAGCCCGCCAGCACGCGGCCGGCTCGTGCGGTCCGCGCCTGTTGCGTTTCGCGCGAACGCTTTGCGGCAGGTCGGGCGGGCCGACTGCGGACCGGCTTTGCGAGAGTCCGACGTTTCGGGGCCATATTCTTCCTCACGGGCGGCGCCGCGCCGCTCACAGATGGTAGCGGCCCCGCTCACGCGCCGGCGCGGGCGCCGACACGGATTCGCGGATCGACGAAAGCGTATAGACAATCAACGATCAGATTGAACGTCGCCAAGAACGACGCATAGACGAGCACCGTCGCCAGAATCAGGCTCTGGTCGCGATTGTTGATCGACTCGACCACATGCGTGCCCATCCCCGGAATCGCGAACACCCGTTCGACGACGAATGACCCGGTGAAGATCGCGGCCGCCGCCGGCCCGAGGTAGCTCAAAACCGGCAGCAAAGCGTGACGCAGCGCATGATCCAGCAGCACGCGCGACTCGGAAAGCCCCTTGGCCCGGGCGGTTCGAACAAAATCCTCAGCGTAGGCGTCGAGCAGCGCCGCCCGCGTCAGCCGCGCGATGTAAGCGGCGTACGGCAGCGCCAGCGTGAGCGCCGGCAGGAGGGCCTGCGACGGCCGGCCCCAGCCGACCACCGGCACAGCCTTCAGCCAAAGCCCCACCACGATCACCAGGACCGATCCGACGACAAACGTCGGCAATGAAATCCCGATCAACCCGAGCGCTACGGACAGATGATCAAGCCACCCGCCGCGCCCGACCGCGGAAAGCACGCCGACCGACAGGCCGATCAGCACGGACAGCGACAGCGCCAGCACGCCGAGTTGCAGCGAAACCGGCAACGCGGATCGGAGGATTTCCGTAACCGTCCAATCCTCGTAGCGATGGGCGGGGAGATCCCCATCCCACAGAAGCCGCTTGGGCCACAGCCAGTAGTACCGCTCCCACCACGGCACCGGTTCCACGCGGCGGATGCCATTTGCGTCGGTGACATAGCGATCGTAGTTGTACGCGACGCGGCGAGCCTGGATCACTTCCAGCGGCAGGTCTTTCTCGCCGGTTTCCAGCGGGTCTCCGGGTGCGGCCATCACCAACAGCACGGCGCCCGTGTAGACCGCCAATAGCAGCAAGGGGAACGCGACCAGTCGCCTGAGCAGGAACCAACCCACGGCGGGGATTGTAAGGCGGACGTGGGTCGGGAGCCTGGTCTCCTAATGCCGAGCCGGGATTGGGGCCTGTGTGTCGATCAGTGGGGCGGGCGTCCCTGCCCGCCCCTTCAGGCCAAAAGCGGGCACGGAGGCCCGCTCCACTGAGAAAATTCACGGGCTCGGAGACTCACCCCACATCCCAATCCTATTCGATGCCCCGACTTCCGGCTGCCCGAATACCATTTGCAGACCGCCGGACACGGCGTACAATACCTCGCGCTTCGGACCGCCGGCCGCAATGCGGGCGAGCCGGTCTGCGGCGGTGGCGGTGCGCAATAGCGGTGCGGATCGCCTTCCACCGAGCGAGCATTCTGAGACAACCTGAAGGAGTCGTTCTCGTGAGCACACTGACGAAGGTCTTCACTGTTCTCAACGCGGTGATGTCGATCGCGCTTTCGTGCCTCTTCATCGCAGCCGCGGCCCAGTGGGCCAACTGGAAGGATCTGGCAGGGAAGTACCAGTCCGAACGCGACGCGGCGACTGCCCAATACCAGAGCGCGGTGGCCAGCGGGCTGGCGGCTTCGGCTCTGAAGGATGAAGCCCTGGCTTCCAAGGGCAACGAGCTCGGTCAGGCCCAGAGCCAGATCCAGGATCTGACGGAGAAGCTCGCCAAGAACACCAGCGAGCTGACCCAGGTCAAGAACCAGGGCATCTCGGCTGAGGCCGGTCGGGCCAAGTTGCAGGAGACGGTTGACACCCTGACCGGCGAAGTGAAGTCGGTGCGGGCGCAGAACGGGGAACTCCTCAAGCAGAACATCGACCTCCAGTCGCGTAACGCCCGCCTGAACAACCGCACGCTCGAACTCACGACGAACGTGACGATCCTCCAGGAAGAAAACCGCAACATCCAGGAAAAGCTCTACGCCTGCCAGACCGGCCGCGGCGGCGTCTCGTCGCCGGCCCGGGCCGCGGTCGATAGCGTTCCGGGAACGGTCGCTCTGCCCGCTCCGCGCGTCGCCGGGACGATCAAGGGCGAGATCACGAACGTGGACGGCACGTACGCGAGCGTGAACATCGGCGAATCCTCGGGCGTGACTTCGGGCATGACCTTTCTCGTTTATCGCGGAAGCCAGTACCTGGGCGACCTGGTGGTTGAAAGAGTTCGTCCCGGCGAGGCGGTCGGCAAGCTCGCGATGATGGGCGCCGACGGCGTGCGCAGCGGCGACTCGGTTCGCAGTGGAATCAACAACTAAGGTCCGGAGCCCGACTAAGAACGGAGGTTTTCGATGTCCAGCATGCCTTCATCCGGGTCCGGTGGTCCGCGACCGACGGCTGACAATGATATCTATACGGCCCTGCAACTCGTCGGCTTTCTCTTCGTGTTGACCGCCACGATCTACGTCGCCTATCGCGCGACCTCGCTCTTCGGCAGCGTCATCCCGCCCGGGGGCAGTTAATCGAGTAGGGTTGTTTCCGCAAACAGATATCCCAAGCGGGCGTTTTGCGGGTCATGCGGCCGGCGAAACGCCCGCTACTTTTTTGCTCCGAGGCGATTCTCGAATTCGCATCCAGAACCGTCATTCATCGGCGTGCGGTTCGTCACTGGATGACGAAAGATACGCCCTCAGAATCGCGGCGGCGGCGAGCGCGTCTCGGCGCGGATCGCGTTTCGTGCGCGACCCGCGCACCCCGGCTTCGCGCAGCCATTGGTCCGCTTGAAAGCTGCTGAGCCGTTCGTCCGCCGCAACCACCTGTAATGTCGCGGCGGCTTTGGAGAGGGCCTCGATGAATCGTTGCGTCTGCTGAGCCTGCGGGTCGGCAGAACCGTCCATGTTCAGCGGCAAACCCACCACGAAGCGGACGACGTCGTTCTGCCGGCCCCACTCCAGGATTCGGCGTACGTCCTGCTGAACCGAGCCCGTCGCGGCGAGGGTCTCGGCCGGGGCTGCAAGACGTTGCTCATCGTCGCTCAGGGCCAGCCCGATCCGCTTTGTTCCGTAGTCAACGCCGGCGACGCGGCCGCGCCGGGGCTTGCTTCCCTCAATCTCCTGGCCGGCAGTCATCGCGGTGCTCGTTTTGGCATTCTAAGGAGTTGCGATATGCAGCCTGCGCCCGCAACGCTGCCCTTGATCGTGCAGCACGACGTCCACATCCAGTGCATCCACGACGCCGTCGCCCGTGCAATCGTACCTCGCGAATTCCACGGGCAAACGGAACTCCGACAGCACCAACGCCAAATCGACCAGCGAGACGGCGTGATCGCCGTCGACATCGCCTTGGCAAGGCGGCCGCCCAGTGTACGGGACTGGCGTTTGAAGCGCGACCACCCAAGAGGTTTGCTGTCCGTTCAGCAGGCCGTTCCCCGCGATAACGTTGCCGTCCGTGGAGATTCCGATCGCCTCCGTCAGCGTCCAGCCCGATAGATCGACGCCGTATTCGCCTGTGAGCACGGCGGCGAGGTCACGCGCCCCGTGTGCCTCATCCCAAATGAAAGCGCTCGCACTTCCTTTTCCGACAACGATGGAACCATCACCGCTCACACCACGCGGATAGCCGCGCAGCGGCGTGCCGTCGCTTCGCTGCAATCGCAGCAAGTTCTGCTGGACGCGTTCAAACCGCCAAACACTCTGCTCATCTGATCCCACGACGAATCGTCCATCATGCGAGACGCCAAACCGAATCGCCAGAGAGGTACCAACCGGAATCAGCGTGTAGCCGTCCGCCTGAGTCCAATAGAACGGTCGGGGGTAGCTTTGTCCTACGATCGTCGAGCCGTCGCCGCTAATTACCACCGGGTAAGCATCGTCTGCGGGCACGTCGTGCAGGATTTCATAACCCAGGCTCTCGGTCCACCGGGCAGGACGGACATTTCCCGACGGATAACCGATAACCCAACTCGCGATCGCCATGCCGTCTTCGGAGATGGCGCGCGGCACGATAAACCATGTATCAGGCGGCATCGGCAAGACGATCCAGCCGGTGGCCTGGGTCCAGCGATAGCCCGTCTGACCGGCGTAAAGCCCTCCGAACGCCGTCACGACCCGTCCGGCGCCGGAGCACCCTAATCCTTCTGCGAACCCAGTGTCAGACCCCGTCAGGGCTTCGCTACCGTTGGCAATCGTCCAGCGCATTACCCTCGCTCCGCCGTTCAGATGGAACCACCCGGCAGCTGCGGTTCCATCGCTGGAGAGGCTGTCAAGTTCGGGCAGGATGTTCGGCGGCGGTGCATGGACCGCGTAAAGCACCGCATCCGCTCGAGTAAGTGGGACCAACAGCAGGAGCGACATGGCAGGAACAAATGGAAGTGTACGCATAGAGCTTCTCCTTTTAGGAGGACCCCTGTTGCGAGGAGTATAGGAACTCGGCGTCCCCTGCAACTCCCTCCCGCTTTGGGGCTGAGGCCACGCGCGCAAGCAGCCCAATCCAAAACAGAATGCATTGGTCCGATAACCGTTTACTGCAAGCCGAATGCCATTTTTCTGAAAATCTCGAAGTTTTTGCTTGACAGCCCTTGCGACCGGATGCCGCGGAAATATACTGCGTAGTTCGCTGATCGTCAGTTCGGACACGCGGCATCGAGGTCGGGGAGCCTCGCGGCCGGAGTTGTCGGCTGGCGGCGGCTCGGTGCTCAGGCGGTGAAGATGAACGTTGGCGGCATCTGGATCGGCCTTTCTCCGCGTTTTTCGATTATCGAAGTTCGAGGGAATTGACCATGGACCTCAAGCTCGTCTGTGATTTCAGCCGTGTCGGCGATGCGCACCCGATTCCCGATCTGATTCAGATTCAGACGGATTCGTATGCCCGCTTTCTTCAGGAGCCGCTGGACCCGTCGAAGCGCAAGCCGCTCGGCCTCGAGGCGCTGCTCCGCGAAGTCTTCCCGATCGAAAGCTACGACGGGAACATGTCGCTCGAATACGTCGACTACATGCTCGACAAGCCGCGCTATACGCCGGACGAGTGCCGCGAGCTCGGCCTGACCTACGGCACGCCCTTCCGCATCCGCGTCCGCCTCCACCGCAAGGACAAGGAGGAAGTGACCGAGGAGACGATCTACCTCGGCGAGATTCCGCGGATGATCGGCGGCGGCGAGTTCATCGTGAACGGTTCCGAGCGCGTGATCGTCTCGCAGCTTCACCGTTCACCCGGCGTGGACTTCGTCAAGGAATCGACCGAAGGCGACCGCGCCCTGCACGCTTGCCGCATCATCCCCGAGCGCGGCTCGTGGATCGAGATCAACGTCACGCGCAAGGATCTGCTGGCCATCCGCATCGATCAGTCCAGCAAAATCCCGGCGACGACGTTTCTGCGCGCGATGGATCCGGCCTATGGCCCGGCGGAGGCGGTGATTCGCGCGTTCTATACGGTCAAGACGGTTCGCACGCGCGACCTGAAGCCCGAGATGTGGGCCGCGGCCCCGATCGTCGACTCGGCGACCGGCGAGGAACTGGTCGGCGCCGGCCGGCAGATCGGCGAAGGCCTCAACAAGATCCGCGAAACCGACATCAAGCAGGCGGACGTGATCTCGAAGATGATCGATCCGATCATCCTGAACACGCTCGCCGAAGACAGCTCGACGAACCACGAAGAGGCGCTGCTGCGCATCTACGCGCGACTGCGCCCCGGCAACCCGGTGCAGATTGACAAGGCCAAGAAGCTGTTCCAGGAGAAGTTCTACGACGAGAACCGCTACCGGCTCGGCAAGGTCGGCCGCTTCCGCTTGAACCGCAAGTTTGAGCAGGGAATTCCTGAGAGCGAGATGGTCCTCAAGCCCGAGGACTTCGTCAGCGCCCTGCGCTACCTCCTTTCGTTGCGGGCCGGCGAAGGCCAGGTCGACGACATCGATCACCTGGGCAACCGCCGGCTGCGCACGATCGACGAACTCGCCGCCGACGAGCTGCGCAAGGGCTTCCTCAAGCTCCGCCGCACCGTGCAGGAGCGCATGAGCCTGAAAGACCCGGAGAGCATCGGCAAGATCAGCGAGCTGGTGAACACCAAGAGCATCAGCAGCGCGATCGACTTTTTCTTCGGCCGCAGCGAGCTTTCGCAGGTCGTCGACCAGACCAACCCGCTCAGCCAGCTGACGCACGAGCGGCGTCTTTCGGCCCTCGGCCCCGGCGGTCTGAACCGCAAGCGGGCGGGCTTCGAGGTGCGCGACGTGCATATCTCGCACTACGGCCGCGTCTGCCCGATCGAAACGCCCGAAGGCGTCAACATCGGTCTGATCGCGTCGCTGGGCATTTACAGCTCGGTCGACGAATACGGCTTCCTGATCACGCCCTACCGCAAGGTCGAGCGCGGCAAGGTCAACGGCGAGATCGTCTACCTGCGGGCCGACGAGGAAATGCAGAGCACGCTCGCTCCGCCGGACGTGCTCACGCCGAGCAACGACGGCGAGACGACGCCCGACGCGGTCGCCAAGGAGGAGTTCATCGGCGCCCGGCGCAAGAAGGCCGAGGAGCGCCGGACCACCAAGATCAAGACCGGCACGCTTCTGGGCCGCGTCAAGGGCGACCTGAAACAGGTCACCGCCGAGGAAATCGAGTACGTCGATATTTCGCCGAAGCAGACGGTCGGCGTTTCAGCGGCTTTGATTCCGTTCCTCGAGCACGACGACGCCAACCGCGCCCTGATGGGCTCGAACATGCAGCGCCAGGCCGTGCCGCTCAGCCGCACCGATCCGCCGATCATCGCCACCGGCATGGAGCGCTCGGTCGCCGAGAACAGCGGCATGCTGCTGCGGGCTCGCAAGGGCGGCAAGGTCACCTACGTCGACGCGCAGCGGATCATCCTCGACGACACCGAGGAATACGAGCTGCGCAAGTTCGTCGGGCTCAACGAGCGCACCTGCCAGAACCAGCGGCCGGTGGTCAAGCCGGGCGACCGCGTCAAGACCGGACAGGTCATCGCCGACGGCGCCAGCACGCAGGAGGGCGAGCTGTCGCTCGGCCGCAACGTGCTGGTCGCGTTCATGACCTACGACGGCTACAACTTCGAGGACGCGATCGTGATCTCGGAGCGCCTGGTGAAGAACGACGCATGCACCAGCGTCCACATCGAGAATCACGACATCGAAATTCGCGAGACCAAGCTCGGCCGCGAGGAATTCACCCGCGACATCCCGAACGTCAGCGAGCGGGCCCTGCGAAATCTCGACGAGCGCGGCATCGTCCGCGTCGGCACGCGGGTCAACGCAGGCGACATCCTCGTAGGCGTCGTCATCGGCGCCCGGCATTTCAGCCGCCGCACGCACCTGAACGACGACCAGAAGAAGCGGATCGAAGCCGACATCAAGGCTTTTCAGGCCGAGAGCAACGAAAAGCGGGTCAAGCTCTTCAAGAAGATGGTGGAGCTGATGAACGGGATCGCCGGGCAGGAGCTCGTCGACCCCAGCACGCGCCAAAAAGTCGCCAAGAGCGAAAACCCGGACGTGATTCTCGAGCAGATCGAGACGTTCGACCTGAAGTGGGTCAAACCGGCCGACAAGCGGGCCGAAGCCGAGAAGGTCTACGAGCAGTTCTGGCCCAAGATCCTGGACGTCGCCGAGGAATGCGAGCGGCGGCTCGGCCACATGAAGCGCGGCGACGAGCTTCCCAGCGGCGTGCTGGAAATGGTGAAAGTCTACGTCGCCACCAAGCGCACGTTGAGCGTCGGCGACAAGATGGCCGGCCGCCACGGCAACAAGGGCGTCATCGCCCGCATCGTCGCCGAGGAGGACATGCCCTTCCTGGCGGACGGTACGCCGGTGGACATCTGCCTGAACCCGCTGGGCGTGCCGAGCCGAATGAACGTCGGCCAGATTCTGGAGACGCACCTGGGCTGGGCGGCCGCGGTGCTCGGAATGCAGGTCATCACGCCGGTCTTCGACGGCGCGACCGAAAAGCAGATCAAGTCCTGCGTCGAGAAGGCCAACGGCCACGTGCGCAAGCGGCGCGAGATGGCGGACGTGATCCAGAAGGCCGGCGACAGCAACGAGCTGCTGGTCGAGATGCCCTACAGCGGCAAGATTCAACTTTACGACGGCCGCACCGGCGATCCGTTCGCGCAGCCGGTGACGGTGGGCTACATCTACATGCTCAAGCTGCACCACCTGGTGGACGACAAGATCCACGCCCG
>JACRLV010000054.1:3354-4685 GCA_016235145.1 Planctomycetota bacterium | reverse complement strand
CATGCCCGACACGCTCGTCGGCACCGACAGCCACACGACGATGATCAACGGCCTCGGCGTGCTCGGCTGGGGCGTCGGCGGGATCGAGGCCGAAGCCTCCATGCTCGGGCAGTCCATGTACATGCTCATGCCCGAGGTGATCGGCGTGCGCCTGACCGGCAAACTCCGCGAAGGCGCAACCGCAACCGACGCCGTGCTGGTCGTCACCGAAATGCTGCGCAAATTCGGCGTGGTGGAGAAATTCGTCGAGTTCTTCGGCGAAGGCCTGAGCACGATGAGGGTCGCGGATCGCGCCACGATCGCGAACATGGCGCCCGAATACGGCGCGACCTGCGGCTTCTTCCCCGTCGACGATCAGACGCTGCGCTATCTGCGCCTCAGCGGGCGCTCGGCGGATGAGATCGACCTGGTCGAGCGTTATTGCAAGGAGCAGGGTCTCTTCCGTACCGACGCGTCGCCCACGCCGAGATTCACCGCCACCTTGGAACTCGACCTGGGAAGCGTCGAGCCGTGCCTGGCCGGCCCGAAGCGTCCGCAGGACCGCGTGCCGCTCTCGAAGATGAAGTCGGTTTTCAACGGTTCGCTGAAGGCGCCGATCAAGAACCGCGGATTCGAACTGAAAGACGCCGACCTCGCTCGCAAGGCCAGCGTCCGCGACAACGGCCACACCTTCGAACTCAAGCATGGTTCCGTCGTGATCGCCGCGATCACGAGCTGCACGAACACGAGCAACCCGAGCGTCATGCTCGCCGCCGGCCTGGTCGCGAAAAAAGCGGCGGAAAAGGGTCTGAGAGCGAAACCCTGGGTCAAGACGAGCCTGGCGCCCGGCTCGCGCGTCGTCACCGATTATCTCGAAAAGTCAGGTTACGCGCAATACCTCGACCAGCTCGGCTTCAACACGGTCGGCTACGGCTGCATGACGTGCATCGGCAACAGCGGCCCCCTACCCGACCATATCCGCGACGCCGTCGTTTCGGCGGACCTCGTCACGTCCAGCGTGCTCAGCGGCAATCGCAACTTCGAAGGCCGCGTGAACCCGCACGTCAAGGCCAACTATCTTGCGTCGCCGCCGCTCGTGGTCGCTTATGCCCTCGCAGGGACGACCGATATCGACCTGACCACCGAACCGCTCGGCGTCGGCAAAGACGGCAAGCCGGTCTTCCTGAAGGACATCTGGCCCAGCCAGCAGGAAATCAACGACGCCGTCGAGCGTTTCGTGACGCCGGAGCAATTCCGCAAGCAATACGCCGACGTTTTCGCCGGCAGCGCGGAGTGGAAGAACATCAAGATCACGGGCGACGACGTTTACGCCTGGAACGACAAGAGCACGT
>JACRLV010000054.1:0-3336 GCA_016235145.1 Planctomycetota bacterium | reverse complement strand
CCGTCGCCGATCGGCGGCATTCGCGGCGCCCGCTGCCTGGTGATGGTCGCGGACAGCGTGACGACCGATCACATCAGTCCCGCCGGCGACATCGCGGAGAAATCCCCGGCCGGCGAGTATTTGAAGTCGCTGGGCGTGGTCAAGGCGGACTTCAACAGCTACGGCAGCCGCCGTGGCAACGACCGCATCATGACCCGCGGCACCTTCGCGAACGTGCGGCTGCGCAACCTGCTCGCCCCTGGCACGGAAGGCGGCGTGACGACCTACCTGGGCTCCCCATCCTGTGGCACCGGCGTCTCGCCGGTGAGTGGCAACACAGGCGGGACGCCTGTACCACAACAGCAGATGCCGATCTACGACGCGGCCCTGAAATACAAGGCCGCCGGCACGCCGACGATCGTTCTGGCGGGCAAGGACTACGGCATGGGCAGCTCGCGCGACTGGGCCGCCAAGGGCGTGATGCTGCTCGGCGTAAAGGCCGCGATCGCGATCAGCTTCGAGCGCATCCACCGCAGCAACCTGATCGGCATGGGCGTGCTGCCGTGCGTCTTCAAGGACGGCCAGACGCGCGAATCGCTTGGCCTGATTGGGCATGAGGTGTTCGACTTCGTCGATCTGAACGACTCGCTCAAACCGCAGCAGAATTTGAAAGTCGTCGCGACCCATCCGGACAGCGGCAAGAAGACGGAATTCACCGTCCGCTGCCGCGTCGATACGCCGGTGGAAATCGAGTACTACCGCAACGGCGGCGTGCTTCAGACGGTGCTGCGGAAGATGGTGAGGTAGCGACTGGAGTGTTCGCGGACCGGGTTTCTGCGTTCAACCCACCAGGTCCGCGTCGCTGAGCGGCGGCGTCGGGACCGTCGTCAGCAGCGCACGCCAGACGATTTCGCGTATTTCGGCGGCGTTGCGAATGCCCGACAGCGGAAACGCCTCGATCCGCTCGTCGCGCATCAGCGAAATCGACAGGTCCGACCAGAGCTGATTCGTGACAACCACGAGCGTGCCCGCCTCAATCGGTATGCTCGTGACGCGCGGCGCCCCGCGACGCCAGCGATACTCCAGAATCTGAAACACGCCGGGCGCGATCCGCACATACCGCGGCCGAATCACGGCGCCCCAAAGCCAGCGAAACACGATCGGCCCGCCGATCACCACCGCCAGAAGCAGCAACGCCGGATGGTCCAGATACGCCGGCGCGCTCTGAAACGCCGGCAGAAGCCACATGACAGCAAGCAGGCCCATGATGGCCGCCGACGCAATCGCGCCGTAGGTCCAGAAGAGCCTGCTCGGCGAGATCACAATCGGCTCGAAGGACACGTTTTCAATCGGCGGCACATCGACCATCCCGGTGCATACGATCCACGCGCGTGGATGACGCCCGGTCAGATACTCCGTCGCGATGATGCGAAGCTGCTCTTCGGGCGAGCGCTTCCCGCCCTCGCTCCACTTTCGCGCGAAGGCCGCTCCTTCGCCGAATTCCGCCGCCGCATCGCGGCAACGGGCGAAAAACGCGGCTCGCCGCGCGTTCAGTGTCCACGCGAGCGTTCCGATCACGCCTGCCAAAACCGCGCCGAACCCGCCGAGCCACCATGCCGCCGTCACGATCTTCGACGGCGCCGTCGAGCCCGCGTGCGGTTGATCCAGCACCACCAGCGCGACCGCCATCAGAATCATCGCAAAGCCCGGCAGCACGGATATCGCCAGGATGTCGCGCGGATGAGTCAAACGCGGCGGAATTCGGATCAGCTTGGGCTCGACCCGCGCGCGGCCGCCTTCCATGGAAGGCACCGGCAATGGCGGCAGCGGCTCGCCATCGAACGGAAGCGGCGGTGGTTCGATGTTCATGCGTTCTGCTCAAACGCCTGCGGCCGTGCCGTGCGGACCCGCTCCGCGCGCTGCTTCACGATCCGCCGGCGACCTTTCGATCCAACTCCTGCCAACGAGCATAGAGTGCGTCGACCGCGGCGCGGGCCTGCTCCAGTGCGCCGTAGCGGCGGTGTCGCTCGCACCATTTCAGGATCCGCAGCTCGGCCGATCGCACGGCGGCAGGGCACGCAGCCGCGCGGCGGCGGCTCCGATCGCGGCGACGGCGCGGGAGAGTTCCTGCTCCGCGGTCTCGATCCGCGCTTCGATCGACTCCATTTCGCGCTTTTCCAGGTACGTGAGCCGGCGAACCGGGTCCGTAGTCGCGCTCGCCGCCGTTGCAGGCGTCTGGCGCGATGCGCTCGCCGAATCGTCCGCCGCCACGGCGGTTTCGTTCTCGCGCCGCCGCTCCTCAGCCTCCCAGTGGGCGAGATTTCCGTAATACCCGACGCGGCCGTCGCCTTCGAGCGCGATCATCGACGTGCACACGCGATCGAGCAGGTAGCGGTCGTGCGTGACCAGCACTACCGCGCCGGCGAACGTCTCCAAGCTTTCTTCCAGTACATCCAGCGTCGGAATGTCCAGGTCGTTCGTCGGTTCGTCGAGCATGAGCACGTCCGCCGGCTGAAGCATGAGCCGCGCCAGGAGAATTCGCGCCTGCTCGCCGCCGGACAGATCCTCGACCGGCATGATGAGCTGCTGCGTGTCGAAAAGGAACCGCTGCGCCCAGCCGCCGACGTTGATCGGCCGGCCGCGATACCAGACCGTGTCCGACTCCGGGCTGAGCGCGTCGCGCAGCGTCGCCCTGCGAGGGAGCTGCTCGCGCCGCTGATCGAAGGACACGATCCGCACCTCATCGGCGTACTGCACGACGCCGGCGTCCGGCGCGAGCTGGCCGGCGATGATGCGCATCAGCGTGGTCTTTCCGCTGCCGTTTTCGCCGAGGATTCCGAGCCGCGTGCCCGGCGAAAGCGTCAGCGAGACGTCACGGAACAGCTCGCGCCCGCCGAGCGACTTGGAGACGCCGTCCAGGCGCACGAGCTTGCGCGTTCGGCGCCCGGTCGCGTCGAACTCGATGTCGGCGGAAGCGTCGGCGGCCCGGTTTCGTTGCCGCAGATCGATCAACTCCGCGATCATCTCGGCCGCGTCCTCCTTGCGGGAGCGCTGCTTGATGCGCTGGGCCTTGCGGCCCTCCTTCATCCACTCGATCTCGCGCTTCACTTTGCCGGCGAGCACCTGCTGCGTGCTTCGGCGGCCTTCGAGGTATTCCTCGCGACGGATCAGAAACGTGCTGTAGGGTCCGGCGACGCCCCAGCAGCCTTCGGGATACGCGGGGTTGATCTCGATGATGCGCGTGGGCACGATTTCGAGCAGATAGCGATCGTGGCTGATGACGACGAATGGGAAGGCCGCCCGTCCCAGCTCAGCCTCGAGCCAGAGCACGCCCGCAAGGTCCAGGTGGTTCGTGGG
>JACRLV010000053.1 GCA_016235145.1 Planctomycetota bacterium | reverse complement strand
CGGACTCGGAGGTCCGACGCTACGAATGATGTGTTTCGCGAATTGTCCCGCAAATCGTCGAGTGAACGTCGCCGCACCTTCTTAACACCGTAACCAATTTCTGCCGTGCATCTGCCACGTTTTTCAAAGAACGGTTAGTGTTTAGCCCCGATGAGCCCGCTGGATCGATATCTGCCGGAATTGTCCGAGCGATCGCGGCGCTGGCTGCGCTTTGCCGCTCTCACCACCGCGCTGGCGTTGCTGATCTGGGGCGTGGCGGCACTTCGGCAGGTGCTGACGCCGCTGGCCGCGGCGTTCGTGCTTGCCTATGTGCTGAATCCCGCGGTGACCTGGCTGGAGCGGCGGCGGCGGATTCCACGCTCGGCTTCGGTGGGCGTGGGGCTCGTGCTGCTGCTGCTTGCGGCAGGCGTGCTGATCTTCGCTTGCGCCGTGCAGTTGATCGAGTTCGCCAACCATCTGCCGGCATATTGGCGCGAAATGAGCGCTTGGGGCGCCAGGATCGCCGAATCCGTCGACAAGGATTTGCCGGGGCCGCTCCGGCGGCTGTTGCCGAGCGAGCACGCCGCGACCGCGCCGGCGACGCAGGCGGCCGGCGGCGCGTTGGCGGCGGTTCCGGACTATGGGCTGGAGGTTGCGAAATCCATCCTCGGCGCGATCAGCGGCCTACTCGCCAACCTGGTCTACTGGGGGACCGTCGTCGTCCTGCTGCCCATGTACACGTACTTTCTGCTGGTGCATTTCAACGACATCGTCCGCGCGATTCGCGACCATCTTCCGGAGCAGTCCCGCGGCGTCGTGGTTGAAGTCGTCTCGACCATCGACCGCTCGATCGCCAATTTCTTTCGCGGACGTATGCTGGTCTGCATCGGCATCGGCATTTGCTGCGGCATCGGCTGGACCATCGTCGGCGTGCCGCACGGGCTGCCGCTGGGCGCGCTCGCGGGTCTGCTGAGCCTGATCCCGTTCATGTCGGTTCTGGTCTTGCCGCCGACGCTATTGCTGGCGTACCTCGACGCGTCGAGAGCCGGCGAGCCGTGGATGTGGGCGGTGTTGTGGGTGTTCATCGTCTACATGATCGTGCAGGCGATCGAGTCATTCGTGCTGTCGCCGGTGATCGAGTCGCGGACGTCCGGCCTGCATCCGATGGCCGTGGTGGTGGCGCTGCTGATCGGGAATCAGGTCGCCGGCCTCCTGGGGATGTTGCTCGCGATTCCCGTCGCCAGTACGCTCAAATCGCTCGGCGGCAGGTATCTTCTGCCGGAGATTCGCCGCGTGGCGGGAATGCACGATCCGCCGGCGGAACAGTCGCCGGTTCCGCCCGCCGCGAAACCGCCGAAGGATCCAACGTGACCGAAAAACCAGCGGCAACATCGGAAGGCCTGCAATCGGCGCCCTTCGGCGCGGAGACGCGCCGGAGCTTCGGCCCGGTGATTTTCTTCGCCGTCATGTACCTGGTGTGGTTCGGCTTCCTGGTTTGGCTTGCGTTGACGCAGGTCGGCTGGAAATGAGCACGGCGGGGGCCGGCCCGAACCTCGCCGCGCTGGATCAAGCCGCCGCGCTCCCGATCGACGCTGAAATCTGGAATCAAAATCTCGCCGCCGTTGCCGCCACGGATCCGCCGCTGGCTGCCCTGCTGAAATCCACGTCGGTTCCCGAAAGTTGGCGCTCGTGCGCGGCGCTGGACGGCAGCCCGGCATGGCGAACCGAGAGAGCGGGCGAGCCCCCGGCCTGGCTCGGAGGCAGCGCCGCGCCGCGAACACGCGCGGAAGGGCTTTTCGGCGGCGAGGCCCCACCCGCCGCCAATCCGCTGCTGCCGACGATCGGCTCCGGGCACGAGGCGGCGTTTCTGTTGTCGCGGATGGCGGCGCACCAGGCGGTATTTGTGGTCGAGCCCGATGCCGCACGGGTTTGTGCGGTACTGACCGTTCTTGATTTTGCGCACGCAATTAGCGCCGGGCGGATTCTGTTTTCGGGCGGACGTGAGGTCGGCGCTTGGCTTTTGGAAACGCTCAACGCGACGCCGGGCCTGTTGCCGCCTGCGTCGATCCTGTACGCCGATTCGATCGATTCCGCGGCGGCGGAAGCCTTGCGGCGGAGTTTGGAGTCCGTCTCGGGCAAAGTGCTCGGGCGGCGACATGGCCGTCTTGAGGAATTACGAAGAACTGCGGCGAGGCAAGAAGCGTCTCCCACGCCACGGATTTTGGCGGTCGCGCTGACGACCGAAAGCCTGGCTCACGAAACAGCCGATGAGCTCGCGTCGGCGGCTCAGCGGATCGGATGGAACGCAGCGGCCTTCGCGCTCGATGCGCCGAGCCGCACCCACCCGCTTGCACTGGCCGAAGAGCTGACCCGGCTTGAGCCGACATTGACCGTCTGCGTCGACCACGCGGCGGCAAAGCTGCCTCTCGCAAGCGGCGGGCTGGAGGTTCAGCTCATTCTGTCGCCGCCGATCGAGCCACCCTCGCTCGGTGCGGGGGAATTCGTCCTTGCGGCGAGCCCCGCCGTTCGTGCCGCGGTCGGCAAGTCGGCGGAAGGCGGTCTCTTGGATTTTCCGTGGGCCGCGTCCCAGGCCGTCGTCGCGTGTGATCCTCCTGCCACGCGCACGCATGACGTCGCGCTGCTGGGCGACCTTCCGAACGACTCGGAAACCGCATGCGGAATCGACCAGCCCACGCACCGCATGCTCTGGGAGCATATGCGCCGTGCGGCGAAACACTGGGACGCCGAGGCAATCGCGTTCCCCGAAGCGCTGCTTCGAGACGCGGAGCGGACCTGCAAGCTGGCGCTGAACGAGCCCGAACTGCGGCGGCGGATGATCCGGTTGATCGAGCGGGTGCTCGTCCCGGCGGCGCTGCTTCGGGCATTCGCGGCGGTCTTGGACGCGCGGGGTGCATCCGGCGTCGGAATCGGCAAGGGCTGGACGAATCGGAACAGTTTTTCAAGCGTGCGGGCGGCGGTCGCGGCGGGCGTTTCGGCCCGGCTGGCGATCGGTTCGCTGCTGCCGGTCGGCGTGACACGGGAAATGGTGGACGCGATGGCCGCGGGCTGGCCGCCGCTGATTCACTGCGCCCCGGGCCGCACTTTCACCGAGCAAACGGGCGGCGCGTTTTCGCAAGGCGGCTGGAAGGCGGCGTTTTCGGACGCCGCCGGCCTGGCCAAGGGATTGGCCTTCCTGAGCGATGCGGCGGCCTTGGCGCGTGCGGCGACCGCGGTTCGTCAGCACGCACTCGCGAGGCATCGTTGGGAACAGCGTCTTCCGGAACTGCTTGAGGCCCTGAAAAAACGGCACGCTTCGGGAATCAAGAGCACGTAGCGTATGCTCCTGCTAAGTCGGCGGCGCAGGCGCCTGCATAAGATATAGTCGGAATGAGAGGCCCGGTGAACCAGCACACGCCAGGGACGACGCACGCGCGCCGGCGACGCCGCGCCGCCGCTGGGGCGCTGCTGCTCTGTCTCCCCTGGGCCTCGGCCGCGGACGTGCCGGTGACGACCGTCGTCGCGGACTTCGAAGACAGCACGATTTCCGCGTCGATCCAGGACGCGTCCAACACGCCCATCGGCGACTGTGCGGCGGGATACGCCGCCAATCCGGCCCGCGGTCAGTTCTCGCTATCCATCACCCTGGGAGCCGGCGCCGGCGGATCAGCCGCGACCTGTGCGATTCAGTTTCAATCGCCGATCCTCTTTTCCAAAGCCGAGCGCATCGGGGCCGCCGCTTGGGTCAACGAGGGCGAGGCCGAACTCGGATTTCGCCTGCGCGACGCGAACGGCGAGCTGTTTGAGACGCCGCTCCTGCCCGCCAGGCAGCGTCGGCGATGGAACCCGCTTTCATCGTCGCTGAGCGGTGCGGAGCTGCGTTGGGTTCCACCCTCGCCCGATGCGAAAGGCGAAAAGCACGCAGTATTCCCGATCGAGCTCGTTGCGCTGCGGGTGGCGACGAAATCTGCTGCTCGTCAGATCGTCTATATCGACGATATCTACGTGGATCATCCGGCGGCGGAGAATGCGATCGTGCAGGCCCGATTCGCATTCGACCGGCCGACGCACCTGTACGCCCCCGGCGAGACGGCCGCCGCCAGCCTGACGCTGGAAAACACCTCCCGCACCATCGCGCTGAAGCAGCTTTCGGTTGAGCTGACCTGGCTGCGGGCGGACGGCAGCGAGTTAGCGCGGTCGCGCCAAGGGGTAAACCTGCCCGCTTCCGGCGCAGACTATCGGACGCGGCAGATGGTCGAGGTGCGGCAGAAGATCGATGAAACCGGGTTGTTTCGCCTGATCGCGAGCGTGACTTCGCCTGGTTGGAAAAGTCCCGCGACTTTCGAAACCACGATCGCCTTCACACCCAGCAATCGATCTTTGCCGCGCGGCCGGTCTTTGTTCTTCGGAGCGCGGACGAATCTGCTCGGCGAGTCGAGCGAGGATCAGCAGCTTGAGATCGACGTCGCCCGCGAGATTGGCGTTCAACTGCTGGCCGTCGAAACCCCGTGGTCCCGGTTGGAGCCGCGACCGGGCGCGTACGACTTCAGCATGCTCGATTCCGTCCGCGACAAGATCGTGTCGCGCGACATCGCGTTCATGGTGATTCTGACCGAACCGCCGGCATGGATTGCCGAAGGCGATGGCGCCGGAGCGCGCGAACGGCAGACGGCGGTTCTGGAAGCGATCGCGAAACACCACGGTCGGCGGCTGACGGCGATTCAGCCGCTGGCGGAGCCGCCCAGCCCGGAGGCGACGAGCTTCGTCGCGGCGCTTCGCAAACGGTTTGCCGACGAAAAAGTGACGGCGGAAGTCTGGCCCGGTCCGTATGTGCTGGGCGCCCCCGGCGAATCGACGCCCTATCAGCGCGAAGGCGCGATCTTCCATTTTGTCGAAACCGGCGGCGATCCGCAGCGCGGAATCGCGGCGCTCGAGCGGTTCCGCGATCAGCACAAGATCAAGTGGGGGCCTTCGGACGTCTGGATGCACGCGTTGCCGCCCACCGGCGCCGCGGGATACCTGGCCGATTCGGTGGATGTGCTGCGTTACATGCTTCGCGCCGCGGCGGCGGGCGTGCGGACGGTGCTGTGGGCCGATCTGCGCGACGATGCGGCCGACGCCCGCTATCCCGAGAAGATGCGCGGGCTGGTGCGGCGTGACTACAGCCCGAAGACCTCGCTGCTCGGTTATGCCAATGCCGTCGGAATGATGTCCGGCCTGGTTTACAAGGGGCCGGTGGAAGGCGCTCCGCAGGGCGTCGAGTCGGCGATGTTCGTCGCCAACGAACGACAGGTCGCCGTCTTTGCGCCGCATGCCGGCTCGATTCCGCCGCTGGCGATGATTCCGGTGCAGGGTGTGGACGGGCGGCTCGAGGTGTTCGATTTCGAACGACGCCGTCAGACGCCGTTGGATGGTGCGACGGGGCTTTATCGCCCGCTGGAGCGGCCGTATTTCATTCAACTGCTGCCCAGTCAGACGCGTGAAACGGTGCAGATTTCGCTGGACAAAGCCTGGGTGCGGGGACCATCGTCGATCGCGTGCGACCGCTCCGCGAAACTGCACATCGAAATCGACGCACTTCCGTCGCTGGGGCTGAAATACGTCCAGTTGACGCTGCCGCCAAGATCGCCATTGAAATCCGCTTTCAGCGCCCGCGATCTGAAGAGCGAACCCGGAAAGACCGTGCGGCCGTCGACGTCGCCGACGCCGGACGCAAGTCGGAAAATCGGCGCGCTGACCGCCGCCGATCGTCAGGTGCGCACTCGGCTCGACCTTTTTGCGTCGTACCAGCCGCAAGAACTGCACATTCTGGCCGAACTGCCGACGCCCTCCGCGCCCGGCGCGGAACTGCGCGTCGGCGTGTGCGCCGGCGAGCCGGCGTTGGTCCATGAGTTCGCGATTTCGCTCACCGGCGAAACGCCCACTGCCCGCTCCATCGTGGCGCATCGGGTGCTGCCTGCCGGTCTGCGTTGCTCTCGCATCGCGGGGGCCAAGCCGATGGTCCTGATCGAAATGCCCGCCGCCGCGCTCGGTTTCTCACAGCTCAAGCCCGGCAATATCATGCGCCTGGCCGTCCAGGTGGTGATCCCGCCGGGCGGCGCGACGCCGGCGTCGAACATGCGATTCGGCCCGGCGGTCGACGGCAGCCGTGCGGTCCAATCGTATGAGCAGCTCATCCTCGCGGAATGAGCGGCCTTCGCCGGCGGATCTCCTCCGGCGGCTCGCACCACGAGAAAGAAGCCATGAACCAGGACAGTCGCCTTTCCCATGTTGATGCGACGGGCAAAGTGACCATGGTGGACGTTTCCGCCAAGGAAATCTCCCGCCGGACGGCGCGAGCCTCCGCACTGGTCACGATCGGGCCGCAGGCGTTTGCACAATTGACCACCATTGGGGTGAAAAAGGGCGACGCGTTCACAACCGCACAACTCGCCGGCATCATCGCCGCCAAACGCACCTGCGACCTGATCCCGCTGTGTCACGGGCTGATGCCCGAATTCGTCGACGTACGTTTCGAGCTTCAGCCGCCGGACGCGGTCAAAATCTGGACGGAGGCCCGAGTCGAGGGCAAGACCGGCGTCGAGCTGGAAGCGCTGACGGCGGCCGGCGTCGCCGCCCTGACGCTCTACGACATGTGCAAGGCGGTCAGCAAAGCGATCGTAATCGGCCCGATCCAACTCGAAGAGAAGACCGGCGGAAAATCAGGCGATTGGCGGCGGACGTAGAGGGCGGCGAGACGCAGCGAGGACGGCGAACATGTACGCAACCATCCGCAGGGCCGCGATTCCATGCTTGATACTGAGTCTGGCAACGGGATGCGCCGAACGCGGCGGCATCTCCAGCCGCGGCGACGCGGTTGATCGCGCGTTGATGGCGTATTCAGCGTCGATGCGGCCCAATTCCACCCGGCTCGCGGCGAATCAAACCAGCCGCAACGCGGACCCTGCTCCGCCGTCAACCGAAAGTCCACCGCCTGGCGAGACGACGACACAGCCTCAATCGACGTCGAACGTTCCGCCGGGATATTGGCGGCCGAACCTGGCGCGTCAGACCGGCGGCGAGCTGAAGCAATTCCTCAAGCGCGACGGTTGGGTGGGCTTTCGCTCCGCTTTCTGGAACGCCGAGAACGCGCTCGTCCTGGCCGGTGCGATGGGCGCAAGCGTCGCGATGCGGGAAGGCGGCGTCGATGACGCGGTTCGCCGGCGGACCGTCGGCGAATTCAAGCTCGGCGATGCGGACGAGACGATTCAGATCATCGGGCACCCGGCGACCCATTTCGCCGGGGCGGGGCTCCTGTGGCTCGGCTCGGCGGCGTTTCAGGACGCGCGGGAGCACGAAGTCGCGCGGGCGCTCGGCGAGGCGCTGATCGTCAACGGCGTGACCACGATGGCGCTGAAGGTCTCGACCAACACCCGCGGGCCGGACGAAGACAATCGGGCCTGGCCCAGCGGCCACACGTCGAGCGTCTTCACCACGGCGGCTGTGTTCAATGAATACTACGGTCCGTGGGTCGGCGTGCCGTCGTTGGCGCTCGCCGGTCTGGTGGGATACCAGCGCATCGACTCGCGCGTACACGACTTCTCGGACGTTACGTTTGGGGCGGTTCTGGGGTATGTCGTAGGCACATCCGTCGCGCGGGACCGGAAGGGCGAGTTGCCGGAGTTGTTCGGCATGAAGGTGGTCCCCTACGCCGATCCAACCACCGGCGCCAGCGGCCTGGCGCTGCTGAAATCCTGGTGAAGACCTGTGAAACCCGGGGGCGTCGCGCCAATTGCCGGCGGTCATTCGGCGTCCGGCCCCGCGAGCCCGTAGCGCAGTCCTCCGGCCTGTCTCTCATGTGGGGCAGGCCTCCGAGCTTGTGAATATTTTGGAGTTTTCGTTTTTTCTTTTTTCTCGGTCGCGGCCGGTTGGGTGGATGCGGCGTGGGGTGGGGTGGGTTGTTGAGCGCGGGGGCGGGGGTTGTGGGTTTCGCGGCCGCGTTCGGGGCATGTCGAGGCGGCGGGCGGGGTTTTGGCGTCCTCCTCAGGTGATGAGTTCTTTCGCAAAGCC
>JACRLV010000129.1 GCA_016235145.1 Planctomycetota bacterium | reverse complement strand
AACTCGCCGAAGCGATCGTCGCGGCCGGCCGGCGGGCGGGCTATGAGCGCATGCTGCTGGATACGCTCGAATCGATGACGGCTGCGCGGGCGCTCTACCGCTCGCTGGGTTTCGTCGAGATCGAGCCCTACTACGCCAATCCGCTGCCGCACGTGGTATACATGGAACTTCGCTATTGAGTGCCGCGATGAAATCGATCGGTCGAAAGACGACGCCCGGGGTCCGCGACGGTCGCGTTCAGAAAAAGAACCGGGCCGCGCGGTCAACGCACCCGTACGACGTCGACCGCGACATCCCGGAGATCTATCGCGAGCGTCCGGGGACCGATCATCGACATCTGCTGCTTCAACGCGACATCGTGCGGTTCGTGCGGCTTCTGCCGGATTGGGACGAGCTTGCGCGCGGTTTGAACGCGGTCGTCCTGGCGCATGAGGAGCCCGGCGCGATGGGCTGGTACCAGCCTGGAATCGTCGCGATTTGCGCGTGGCCGCGCGAATTGTGGATAGATCACGATCCCGATTTCGTCGAAGCGCATCGCGGCATCTACGACCGGCTCGGCATCTCGTGCCAGCGGCTGGCCCGGTGGGGCTTTCGCGTGAAATACACGGAATCGGCGGCCCGCGCGTTTCAACTGTTGCACATCTTCCTGCACGAACTCGGGCATCATCACGACCGCATCACGACTCGCTCGGGCCGCGACGCCGCCCGCGGCGAGTCCTATGCGGAGCGTTATGCGCTACAGTACGAGTCCGTGATCTTCGATCGCTATTTCGACGAATTCGGTTTGGAGTGAGCGAGATGCCCAGACGCCGACAGGAAAAACGGACGATCGCGCGGTCAAAGCCCGCCACAATACGGAACGCGCGAAAATCCGCCCCGAAGAGCCGCGCGAAACCACGCCGGCCGGCGGCGATCGCACCCAACCGGACGCGGCTTGACTTTCATCCGCTCACGCCCGACCGCTGGCCCGATCTCGAAAAGCTCTTCGGCCCTCGCGGGGCCTGCGGCGGTTGCTGGTGCATGGCCTGGCGGCGGCCGCGCGGCGAATGGGAGAAGAGCAAAGGCGAGCCGAATCGCAAGGCGTTCAAGAAGATCGTTGAATCAAACGAGCCGCCCGGCGTGCTCGCGTACGCCGGCGGAGAGCCCGTGGGCTGGTGCGCGATCGCACCGCGGCAGACGTACGTCGTGCTCGAACGCTCGCGCGTGCTCAAGCCCGTCGACGATCGCCCGGTCTGGTCGGTTTCGTGCTATTTCATCGCACGAGAATGGCGGCGGCGGGGCGTATCGGTCGGACTGCTTCAGGCCGCGGCGAATTTCGCCAAGTCGCGCGGCGCGAAACTGATCGAGGGCTATCCGGTCGTGCCGTACACCGCCCGCATGCCCGACGCCTTCGCCTGGACCGGCATCCCCCAAACGTTTGAGAAAGCCGGTTTCACGGAAGTCGCCCGGCGATCGAAAGCCCGCCCGATCTTCCGCCGCGAAGTGTGAGTCCGCCGCTCCACGGCTGCTACAGCGCCGCTCTGTTGCTCATCGAGAGGCAGCCGCGCACCAACATGTCGTTCGCGTCCGCCTGAGCGGTCGCGGACCGCGTGAAAAGTCGACGTCCCGAATTGAATTGGACGTAGCCCATGCCCGTCGTAGAATAATGAGGGTTCCGGAAGTTTCGCAGTTCGTTGGCAGGAGTCCCGTATGAAGATGCTTGCAATCGTATTGTCGTGCGCATTCGCAAGCCTGTGTGTTGCCCAGGACGAGGCGAACGAGTCGCCGCGCACGGATCTGCGCGGCCATCGTTCCGACGTTCACGACCTGGCCTTTTCGCCGGACGGCAAGCGGCTGGCGGCGACCGGGGCCGACGGGGACATCCGGATCTGGGACCTCGAGAGCGAGAAGATCGTTCGCGAGCTGCGCCCGCGCGTGCTTTCGGCCAACGATCGGACCTACGGAATCAAGGGCGAGCGTTGGATCGAATCCATCGCGTACCAGCCGTCCGGCACGTACATCGCCGAAATTGCGGTCGAGCCCGATCGATCGCGCGTCGTACGCCTGTGGACCGCGGACGCGGCGGATACGTCGAAAATGTTGGACGTTGATGCGAACGGGGCCCGCAGTGTGGCGTTCTCGCCGGACGGCAAGCGTGTGGCGTATAACACGCGTTCCGGCGAAAAGGCCATCCACCACATCGTGATTCGCGACGTCGAGTCCGGAAAAGTGGTCGCGGACCTGCAAGACAATCGCCTGGCCGCGACGATCGTGCATTTCAGCCCGGATGGGAAGATGCTGGCCACCGCCGGCGGCACCAAGCTGTTTGTCTGGGATCTGGAGAGCGGCAAGATCACGCACGAAATCGCCGGCTACAAGAAGGCCATCAACGGCATTTCGTTCTCGCCGGACGGCACGATGCTCGCGGCCGCCGGGGACGAGGACATGGTCCGCATTTGGCGGATCGACGACGGGAAGAAGGTGCGGGAATTGCGGGGAAGGACCGCACGGTCAAGCTCTGGAACCCCGAGACCGGGCGCCGCATGAAGACGCTGCTGTCTCACGCCAAGGAGGCTCTCTGCCTGGCTTTCAGCCCCGACGGCAAGACGCTGGCCACCGGCGGCAAGGAAGGCTCCATCTGCCTGTGGAACATCGACGAGCCCGCCTACAAGGACCAGAAGGACGAGCCGAAATCGGAAAAAGAAAAGAAGGAAGAAGAAAAGCGCAAGAAGGCCAAGGAGAAGGAAAAAGAGAAGGAAAAGCCGAAAAAACCCCGCAGCCCGTAGCGCTCTTGCGCCCGGCCGCTGCCGAGCTTTTTCCGCACTTTGGTGTTTCGTTGAAGAATCGGGCCGATCCACATCGGCTCGATCACTTTTTTCCCCTCGCTACGCCGCGCCGACCGGCAGGACCGCCTTGATCTTTTCGGCGAGTTGCGGCGGCGTGAAGGGTTTGATCAGGTAGTCGTTCACGCCTGCGCGAATCGCCTCGATCACTCGAGATTTTTCGGCCTCCGTCGTCACCATGATGATGGGGGTTTTTGAGCCGCCGGCGCGAATCGCCTTGACGGCCTCAAGCCCGGACATCTTGGGCATATTCCGTCGAAGGTGGTGGTCTTGACTGCGGCGACCGCTTCGCTGCCGTCGCCGGCCTCTGCGCAGTCGGTGATGCCGACTTCGTTGAGCGCCTTGATCGAGATGCGCCGAATGGTCATTGAGTCATCGACGACAAGTGCCTTCATCGCAAACCTCTAGTTGGAATCGTCGCTGAACGTGACTTCCATCACGAAATCGCCCGCATCGGTCGAGAACGGGACTTCCAGCCACGCCGCTTTCGCCGGATAGCGAACGCGGTATCCGCGCCCCTCGATCACGCTGGGCAGGCTCAACTGCGGGGCCGGATCGAGTTCGAATTTGGCCTTTGCGGAGCCGGCGACCATGTTCGCCAATTCGGATATTGCGTCGATGTTTTCGTTGTTTACATCCGAGAAATTGGCGCCCAGGAACCTCTCCGTCAGCTTGAGTGCGGTGTCGACGGGAAACCGCAGTGCGACCACGCCGCTGGCGGCGCCCGAGATGCCGACGATCGAGGTCAGGACGCGACCGGTGTTCTCCAGGTTTTCGGGCGCGTTCGGAACACGGATTTTGTCCCGCCTGGGGGAGACGCTGAGCATGGTCTGGAATACAGAGCAGAGGCTCTCGATAAACGGGTTGATGTATTTCACGTTCACAATTTCTCCCTCACCGACTGTCGGTGACTCAGGACGTGAGTGTCTTCGGGTCGCGATGCTCCGGTCTTTAGAACGGGAGTCGGGAGACTGGGTAATCATGCGATCTGCCGGGAGCAGCCGGAAGACGCGGGAAGCGCCGCACGAAACGGACAATTTTATCGGTACGGGGGATGGCAGGACGCAGCCCGAGTCCACGACGCTGCTTCGGAGAAATGTGGGGCCGGCCTCCGGCCGGTCTCTTCGGAAACAGACCCGCCGAGTGCAGGAACCGTTTTCGCCGAAGAGACAGGCCGGAGGCCTGCCCCACAAGAGACAGGCCGGAGGCCGGCGTCCCTTTGCATTTCACGACAGTTGCCGCGAGACTGACACGCCTATTTTGAGACCCAGTCCGGCTTCGTCTGCCGGCAATGTTCATCGGGAGCCCAGGAAATGAAACCGCCTCTTCGTCTGCGAAATCTCTCTGTCGCCGCAGGCGCCGTCATGCTGGCGCTTGCTCCCTTTTCCGCCCGCGCGGACGAAATCTCGCCGCACGCCGGCATGATGCGGTATGCCGACGTCAGCGGCACGCAAATCGTCTTCGCCTACGGCAACGATCTCTGGCTTGTTTCGCGCGACGGCGGTTCGGCGTCGCCGCTCTCGAGCCCATCGGGTGAAGAGACGTTTCCTCGTTTCTCCGCCGACGGAAAAACGATCGCCTTTGTCGGCAATTACGACGGCAATCGCGATATCTACACAATTCCCGTTACGGGCGGCGTGCCGACGCGCGTTACGCACCATCCGTCCGGCGAGTGGCTCCAGGACTGGACGCCCGACGGCCGCTTGCTCTATTGCGCCAACGGCTCCAGCGGATTGATGCGGCAGCAGTGCCTTTTCACCGTCGCTGCGACCGGCGGCTTGCCGGAACGGCTGTCCGTGCCCTATGGCGCGACGGCGGCGATCAGTCCCGACGGAACCTGGCTGGCCTACACGCCGCACTCGATCGATTCGCGCACCTGGAAGCGCTATCGCGGCGGCATGCAGACCGACATCTGGCTCTTCAACCTCAAGACCAGCGAGGCGAAGCGGATCACGGACTGGGAAGGCACGGACTCGCTGCCCATGTGGCACAAGGACACCGTCTATTATCTCAGCGACCAGGGCCCCGAGCATCGCGGGAACATCTGGAAGTACGACCCGCGGACCGGAAAACACGCCCAGGTCACCAGCTTCAAGGACTTTGACGTCAAATGGCCGTCCATCGGCCCTGGCGCCAGCGGCGACGGCGAAATCGTCTTCGGCCTCGGCCCCGATCTGCACTTGCTCGATCTCAAGAGCGAGAAATCCAAGGCCGTGAAGATCAGCATCCCCGGCGATCGGCCGCGCATCCGACCGCAGGTCGTCAGCACGCGCGACATGATCCGGGGCGGCGATCTTTCCTCTTCCGGAAAGCGCGTCGTGCTTGAAGCCCGCGGCGACATCTACACCGTGCCCGCGAAGGAGGGCGCGACGCTGAATCTGACGAGAACCAGCGGGGCGCAAGAGCGCTCGCCTTCCTGGAGCCCGGACGGCAAGTGGATCGCTTATTTCTCTGACGAATCCGGCGAATACGAACTCTATGTCCGTGCGTCGGACGGGACCGGCCAGCCGCGGCAAGTCACCAAGGGCAGCAAGACCTTCTACTACAACCCGAACTGGTCGCCGGACTCCAAACGCATCGCCTATAGCGACAAGGGCGGAAACTGCTATCTGACAACGGTCGAATCCGGCGAGACCAAGGTCTTCGACACCGAGCCGTGGTCGGGTCAACCGGCGATGAGCTGGTCGCAGGATTCCGACTGGGTCGCGTACGCCAAGGGCGAGCCCAGCGCGATCTCCGCGCTTTGGGTCTATCAGATTTCCAAGGATGCCAAGACGCGCCTCACGAGCGGCGTCTTTGCGGACAACGCGCCGACCTTCGATCGCAAGGGAGACTTCCTCTATTACGCCAGCACGCGCGATTTTTCCGCGCCGGCGTACGAGGACGTCGGCAACAGCTTCATCTACGGCGAAACCGGCGTCGTGCTCGCGGTGCCGCTGCGAAAAGACGTGAAATCGCCTCTCCTCGCGAAGAACGACGACGAAGATTGGCGCGAGAAGGACAAGAAGAAGAAAGAGGAAGAGGAAAAGAAGGCCAAGGAGGCCGAAAGCAAGCCGGCCACGCAAGCCGCGGACTCCAAGCCCGCTTCGCAGGCGGCGGACTCCAAGCCCGCCGATGCGAAGGACGGCGACACGAAGGATGAAGCCAAAAAGGACGACAAGGACAAGAAGGAGGAGGTCAAGCCGCTGGTCATCGACCTCGACGGTTTCGAGCAGCGCGCCGTCCAGCTTCCGATCAAACGCGGAAACTTCGGCGGCATGGCGGTCAACAGCGACGGCCACCTGATCTACTACCGCGGCGGATCGCGCATGGGCGACGACGAAGACGGCCCCGGCCCGCGTGGCGCGCTGAAAATCATCGATCTCTCTTCGGACGAGAAAGAGGAAAAGACCGTCGCGGCCGGCGTCGGCGGGTTCAGCATCAGCGCAGACGGAAAGAAACTGCTCGTCATCAAGAGCTTCAGCGACGCCGCCGTCGTCGACGCCAAGGCCGATCAGAAGCTCGATAAGAAGGTTCCGGTGGACGATGTTCGCGCGGAGGTCGATCCGCGGGCCGAGTGGAAGCAGATTCTCCGCGAAGCCTGGCGCATCGAGCGCGACTTCTTCTACGACCCGCACATGCACGGCGTGGATTGGGATGCGGTCTACAAGCAATACGAAGCCATGCTCGCGGACTGCGTTTCGCGCGAAGACGTCAGCTTCCTGATCCGCGAAATGATTTCCGAGCTGAACGTCGGGCATGCTTACTACTTCGGCGGCGACGAGGAAAACCAGCCCAGCATTTCCGTCGGAATGCTCGGCTGCGATTTCGCCCTCGAAAACGGCGCCTACCGGATCAAGACGATCTACACCGGCGGTCCGTGGGATTCCGACGCGCGAAACCCACTGCTCGCGAGCGGCGTCGACGTTAAGCCCGATTCCTACCTGCTGAAGGTCAACGGGGCCGCGCTCGATACGGCGAAAGATCCCTGGGCCGCGTTCGCCGGTCTGGCCGGCAAGACCGCGGTCCTGACCATCGGCGAGAATCCCGCGATCGACGACCAGTCGCGCGATGTCGTCGTGAAGCTGCTCGGCAGCGAGTCAGACCTGCGCTACCGCTCGTGGATCGAACGCAACCGCGCGTATGTGGAAGAGAAATCCGGCGGCCAGGTCGGCTACATCTACGTGCCCGACACCGGCATCAACGGGCAGAACAATCTCTTCCGCCAGTTCTACGGCCAGACCGAAAAGGCGGCCCTGATCATCGACGAGCGCTGGAACGGCGGCGGCCAGATCCCGACGCGCTTCATCGAGCTGCTCAACCGCCCGCCGGACAGTCAGCAGGGGCCCAAGTGCATGCTGATCAACGGTCTGGCCGGCTCCGGCGGCGACATGTTCCCGTGGCTGTTCCGCTTCAACAAACTCGGCAAGCTCATCGGAACGCGAACATGGGGCGGTCTGGTCGGAATCTCGGGCAACCCGGGTCTTGTGGATGGCGGCGGAATCACCGCGCCGACCTTCGCGTTCTATGAAAAGGACGGAACCTGGGGTGTCGAAGGCCACGGCGTCGATCCGGACATGGAGGTGCTCGACGATCCCTCAAAGATGGTCGGCTATGCCACCGCTGCAAAAGACCCGCAGCTCGACGCCGCGATCGACCTGATGCTCAAGGAAATCCAGTCCAGCGGCTACAAACCGCCGAAGCGCCCGGCGTACCCGGATCGCAAGGGAATGGGCATCAAGCCGGAAGACAAATAAGAGCTCCGCTCGGAGCGCCCGATCAGAACCCCAAGCGGCGGCGCGCGGAGCCAATTCCCCCTCTCCCGGAACTCCGGGAGAGGGTCGGGGTGAGGGTGGGAACGCAAGAAGAGAGAAGCGAGAAGCGAGAAACAAAGAGCGAGATACAGCTCATGTGGAGCGCGTACGAAAGCCCCGGGCGCCGGCGCACGGGCTAAAACGGGGAGCGTGGGCCTACGGCCCGCATCCGGGCGGATACCGCACATAGGAAAATGCAGCCGAGGGCGGCTGCGGTACATATTCACGAAGTGCAGCCGAGGGCGGCTGCGGTCCATCGGGGCGGCTGCGGTCCATCAGAGCCCCCGCGCCGGCGCCCGTGTCGAACGCACAGGCGCTGGGGAATTGCGGGCGAGTCGCCCACGCTCCCCGGTTCCGATCTCGCTGCTCGCTTCTCGATTCTCGCTTCTTCGCGCATTCAACTCGTTACTCGCTATTCGGCATTCGCTATTCGCCCCGCTATCCTCTCCCCATGCCCTCGATCACGCGCCATCACGACGATGTCACGATCCGGCCTGCCGGACCGATCCGCGGGCGCGTGCGGCTGCCGGGGTCGAAGAGCCTGACGAACCGGCATCTGATGCT
Source organism: Planctomycetota bacterium (assembly GCA_016235145.1). Classification (GTDB taxonomy): domain Bacteria; phylum Planctomycetota; class Phycisphaerae; order UBA1845; family Fen-1342; genus JACRLV01. Next base: position 11,756 of record JACRLV010000129.1, on the reverse strand, counting down.
CGCGGCGTTGGCGGACGGCGCGAGCGTCCTGCGCGGCGCTTCGCTGTCCGACGACGTGCTCGCGATGATCGGCGGGCTGCGGCAGCTCGGCGTCGCGATCGATATCGGCGCGCAAGAGGCGATGCTCAGCGTGCGCGGCTGCCACGGAATGCTGCCCGCGGACGAGGCGGACATCGACGTCAGAGCGGCGGGGACGGCGATGCGGTTTCTGACGGCGCTCTGCACGCTCGGGCGCGGGAAATACCGCATCGACGGTTCGCCGCGGATGCGCGCGCGGCCGATCGGCGAACTGGTGGACGCGTTGCGGCAGCTCGGCGCAGGCATCGGATATGAGCGGCACGAGGGGTTTCCGCCGCTGACGGTCATGGCGCGCGGACTGAGCGGCGGAACGGTGCAGTTCACCAATCCGCCTTCGAGCCAATTCCTGAGCGCCCTGCTGATGGCCGCGCCCTACGCCGGCGACGACGTGTTCATCGCGATCGAGGGGGCTCTGCCGAGCCGTCCCTACCTGGACATGACGATCGCGGCGATGCGCGCACGGGGCGTGGAGGCTCTCACGCTCGACGGCTCGCGGCTGATCGTCGCCGCGCCGCAGCGCTACACCCCCGGTCCCGCGACGATCGAGCCCGACGCCAGCGCGGCGACGTATTTCTGGGCCGCGGCGGCGATCACCGGCGGGTCGATGTGCGTTGACGGCCTGACGCGGGCCAGCCTCCAGGGCGATGTCCGCTTCGTGGACGTGCTCGTGCAGATGGGCTGCGAAGTGGAGGAAGCCGAGGCGTCGCTGACGGTGCATGCGCCGCGCGATGGCCGGCTCCGGGGCATCGAGGTCGATCTGAACGACATGCCGGATACGGTTCAGACGCTGGCGGTGACCGCTGTCTTTGCGGAAGGCCCGACGCGGATTCGCAACGTCGCGAATCTGAAACTCAAGGAGACCGATCGCCTGGCGGCCGTGGCCCGCGAACTCGGAAAGCTGGGGGCCGAGGTCCGACTGTCGGCGGACGGACTTGAGATCATCCCGCCGCGCGCGGCATTGCCGGCGACGATCGAATCGTACGAAGACCACCGCATGGCGATGAGCTTTGCGCTGGCCGGGCTCGCGGGCGCCGAGGTCACGGTCCGCAACGCCGACTGCGTGGCGAAGAGCTTTCCTGGATTCTTCGAAAAGCTCGCTTCTGTGTAGCCGATTTCGCCGGCCGCGTCTGGGCGCAAAGAACACGACGCCGGCCGAGAAACTGAGTTTCGCGGCCGGCGTCGTATTTCAAGGAACAACTGCCTGCAAACGTCGCTTACGTTCCGAAATCGGAAAGCAGCGCCGCGAGATCCGAAAGGTCAACGTCGCCGTCGCCGTCGGTGTCGCCCATGTTCTGGGTCGCGTCGGAGAGCGTCCCGAAATTGGACAACAACACAGCCAAATCCGTCAGGTCGCAGGTTCCGTTGCCGTTCAAGTCGGACGGCAGGAGTTGAGCCCACTCGACCTGCGCGGCCTGGTAGACCTCCGAGCCGGACGGGAACGTGCCGGTGTTCTGGGCCCACGCAATGACGCCGATCTCGCGGCGGTTGATCAGATTCAGCCACGTCGCGCCGCTGAAGGTCATCGAAAAATTCAGCGTCCGTGTCTCACCCGGCTGGAGCGTGACGGTCTGCGGCGTCGCGGCCTGCATGAAGCAATTGCGCCAGTGCGTTTCCGTCGTCGGGTAATGATCGACGACTTGCACCAGGTTGATCCGCATGGTTCGGGCGGCGGAGGCGCTCGACTCAAGCGAGGCCGTGACCGGCAGGCTCCAGACGCCGCCGGACTGGTGGTCCGGGTTGATCGCAAGTCCGACCGGTGTCGTTACCGCGACGCGCGAATTGTAGTCTGACTGGTACGTGCCGGCGCCGTACGCCCCGACGCGCCGGAGAATGCCGTCCTGAGCCGTCGTGGGAAGCCCGGTCACGCCGTAAAAACTGCCGCGTGTGTTTCCCCAGGGGTATGTGTACCCATCAGACAAGTGGATTTGGAGAAGGATGTACCGTCCGTTGCTGGCGTTCATGATGTTGTTACAGGCGGTGCCCACCGCCGGACAGTACGGTCACCACGTGGCCGTGAATTCTTCCATGAGCACGACGCGATCCCCAGCGAAAGTCGGAGCGGCGTAAAGCGCTCCGGTGAGGAGTACGACTGCTGCCAACCGGTTCCGGAATCCCATGTTGCATCCTCTCTATGAAGTAGCCTCTGATGTACGCGATACGTTCACTGCGCGGGCGGACACCTCGCTTTGGAAAGGTCGAACCGTCCGCTACTCGGCAAAATTGTTAATGTCGTCGCTGGTGCCGTAAATTCCGTCCGGCCCAGGCGTCATCATGAGAAACGACGTCTTGCGATACGGAGCGAGCACGTTGCCGCTCGACGAGTCATACACGCTCTTGTTCAGAATATAGTGCGCAAACGACGTTTGATTCACCGGATTCCGCATGTCTTGCGGATTGGGCACGTCCCCCGACGGGCTGCTCGGAAAATCGCCATGGTGGCGAATTGGGTGCCACTCGTCGTTCGTGAGCCCGGTCTCCCCGAGATCCCACCCGCGATAACGGCAGGACGCATGGGCGCTGGACGCGCACGTGCCGGTGAAGATGCCATTATCCGCAAGCGAGTAGACGCCCGACTGCGCATCGCCGTAGCCGGGAGTTGACATCGCCGCTTTCGGGTCCGATGCGAGCCGCGAGTTGGCGGCAAAGTAGAGAATCGGGAAGCCGAACGGGTCGACAAACACCGGCTGATCCAGCGTGCGCGCGTCGATTCCGAGGCCGAGCGAGGCGATCGGGTCCGGCGGGTTCGGGAGTCCCTCTTCCCGGTCGCCTGCGAACGCCGGCTCATGCAACGGTCGAATAAGCTTGAGACGGTCGGCGTCAATAAACTGCTCGGAACGCGGGAGCTTGTCGAACGGCGGGCTGTTGTGTGCCGCGTCGTTGTTTACGGGGTCGTTGTACCAATTCTGCTGCTTGTAGCCCGCCTGGGCTCCGGAGGCGGCCGCGGGCGCCTTTTTCGGCGGAATGTAGCCTTGAAAGTCCTTTCCCACGAGATAGCGCACCAACCATTGGGCGCCGAAAATATCCTGCGTTCCCGGTTCGGTCTCGTCTTCGGCCGGTTTCGAGCGCGGAAAACCATCGCCCGGGCATTCGGACGGGTTCGCGTTGCGGAACATTTCGAGTCCGTCGCCGAGCGCCTTCAGCGCGGCCTTGCCCGCGGTGCTCTTGGCTTGCGGATACCGCATCCGTTGCGGATCGCCATACTATTCTGGGCCAGTCGCGGTGACATTTCAACCAAAACCGGCGAAAATTCCAACTGTTTTTCCGGACCTGACAGCCATCTAACATGCTGTCATTATGCAAGTTACGGCCGAAAGGCGGCGTTCGAACATCGCCCGGCATTGCGTCGAAAACCGTCCCGCGGAATCACGAAACGCCGACTGAGGCCGGTTCAAACCTCCAAGAGCGCGGACGGCCCGTCGCGGCCAGCGACGCAGAGCGGAAAATCTTCGCCTAGCTTTGCGCGATGCGTTTCGATCGCCACTTCCGGGTGGTTATTCTCGGCGCTCAGGTGCGCCAGGGCGATCCAGCGCGTGCGGCGCGCGTGCGCGCTCACCAGTTCGGCGGCCTCGTCATTGGAAAGATGGCCGCCGTCGCCGCGAATCCGGCGCTTCAAATCCGCCGGATATGGCCCTTTTTCCAGCATTTCCTGGTCGTAGTTGCTCTCAAGGTAGGCTGCGTCGCAAGACGCCAGGGCCTCCTGGAGGCGGCGAAAGGGATGCCCAAGGTCTGTAAAGACGCCCAGCCGCCTGCTCTCAAACTCCACGACGAACGCGACGCCGTCGGCGGCATCGTGAGGGGTGGGGATCGTGTGAACCACGACGGCCCCGAACCGCAGCGCCGCGCCGGCCTTGAAGAGCTGAAGATTGCGAATTTCTCCCAGTTTTCCGCGGATCACGCGATGCGTCCCGGCGGTGCAATAGACCGGCATTCCGAAGAGGCGATGAAACGCGCCGGCGGACTGCACATGGTCGACGTGGTCGTGCGAGAGGATCAGGGCATCCACCTCGCGAATCCGCCTGCCGAACTGCTCCATCCGCTTCAAAGCCGTTCGGCCGCTGATTCCCGCGTCAAAGAGCAGCCGCACGCCGCCGGCCTCGACGTAGATGCAGTTTCCGTTCGATCCGGATTGGAGTGAAAAGGTGATCATCCCGAGGCCATGATAACCCCAATCGGAAGCCCGGGTCGCCGTGGCATGGTCGCTTAAACAGTCTTTGCCCAGCCACGCCGCGCGGATAGAATGACCCCAAGGGCGGCGAACGAACATGCAGCCGACGAGCCAGATCATCACGACCACCGAGCTGCTGGCCGGCTTGCATGAATCCGGCAATTCGGGAGCGTGGCTCGAATTCGATCGGCGCTATCGGCCGATCCTGATCGCGTTTCTTCGGCGAATGGGGCTGAACGACAACGACGCCGCCGACGTCGCCCAGGAGACGCTGGCCTGCTTCGTCCAGGACTATCGCCAGAAGAAATACGACCGCGCCCAGGGCCGGCTGCGCTCGTGGTTGATCGGCATCGCGCGCTACCGCCTGGCGGACATGTACCGGGCGAAGGTTCGTCGCCGCGAGTATCGAGGCGAGTCGGCGATCGTGGACGTGCCGGATGAGCCGGAGGTCGAGTCGGTCTGGGAGGCGGAGGAGAAGCGGCACATTTTCGAGCAGGCCGTGGCGGAGCTTCGCGCGACGACGAGATTCAACGAAAAGACAATCGAGGCCTTCGAGCGCGTGGTGCTGCGGCGCGAACCCACCGAGACCGTTTCAGCCGAGCTGGGGCTGACCCCGCAGGAAATCTACAACGCCAAGAACCGCGTGATCGAGAAGCTGCGCGAGATCATCTCGCGGTATGAAATGCTTTTCGTCGGCGGCTGAGGCGGCCGTTGGTTTCCGGGCTCCCAACTGCTTTTCATTGCCGTTCCAACCAAACGGGAATTTTGGGCTCCCCGACGATCGTTCGCGGTGCCACTGCTCTGTGAGCAGTGTGGCGAAGGACCACTGCTGGCACAGTAGTGGCACACCGGACCAGCGCTGACATGCTCAAGCCTCAGCCGATCTGCCCCAATCGAAGAATCGCGTTGACAGTACGCTCCGTCGCGCCGCGCTGAGAGACAATCGTCGCACGGGCGGCGTCTCCCATTTTCTGCCGCGCGGCCGTGTCGCGCAGCAACCGATCCGCGGCCTCGGCGAACTCCTCTGCGTCGCGCACGCAGATGGAAGCTCCCGCCGTCGCGAGCAGTCCCGCCGCTTCGGCGAAATTGCCCATGTCCGGGCCGACCAGCAGCGGCTTGCCCAGGCCGGCCGCCTCCATCACGTCCGATCCGCCCATCGGCACCAGGCTTCGTCCGACGAACACGATCGACGCCAGCCCATAGAACTTGCGCAGCTCGCCCATCGTGTCGCCGAGGAAGACCGCCCGCGGCTCGGGTACGCCCGGCGGAACGATCGGCGGCTTTCCGCTTCGCCGCAGACATGCGAAACCGCGCGACGCGACAAGCTCGGCGACTTCGTCGAATCGCTCCGGCTTGCGCGGCACGAACGCGAGTTGCAGATCGGGGTGCCGGCCACGCAGCCTGGCGTACGCATCGAGCAGAATCGCCTCTTCGCCCGGGCCGGTGCTGCCGCAGGTCAGCAGCGGGCGGTGCAGGTTGATCGTCATCGCGTCCGCGAGCACTTCCTGTCCGTCGACTCGTTCCGCGACCTCGGCGGTGTCGTACTTGACCGATCCGCAAACCTCGACGCGGTCGGCCGGAACGCCCAGCTTGCGGAACCGGTCCGCGTAGGTTTCATCCTGGGCGGCGACCCAGCGAATCTGCCGGAACATCCGCCGCGTGAGCGTCCGCACGACCGGAAGCCCGAAGTACTTCATGCTGCGTTCCGAAGTGACGCGGCCGTTGGCGATGATCACGGGAACGTCCTGCCGCCGCGCGACCTCGACCAGGTTGGGCCAGACCTCCAGCTCCATCAGCACGATGATCGACGGGCGGATGTGGTTGAGGGCGCGGTGCAGGATGAGCGAAAAATCAAGCGGAAATCGGAACACGACGAGCTTGGGGTAGATCTCTCTCGCTCGGGCCAGTCCGGTGGCGGTCGTGCTGCTGATCACGATCGTGGTGTCCGGGCTGCGGCGGTGCAGATCGGCGACGATCGTGCGAGTGGCGTTGATTTCGCCCAGCGAGACGCCGTGAATCCAGACGCAATGGGCCGAGACCGGCCGCGACGGCGGTTTGCCGAGGCGCTCGGCAAGAGCCAGGCTGCCGGGTCCGCGGCGGATTCGGCGCACGATCGCGTAGGGGATGCCGAGCAGAGCCGCCGCGAGCAGATAGATCAAATCGTAGAGCAGCGTCATGCTAATACATGCGCCCGGCGCGGACGGCGTGCCAGGAAGCTCCTCCCCAGATAGAATTTCGACGAATCGTCAGTCGTCCGACCGGTACGAGGAGTCGCCATGGCAAAACGGCCAGCGCAACGTCGATGGGCAAGGATGATAGCGGCAGCGGCGGCGTGTACCAGCCTGAGCGCCGCCCTGGCGTGCCAGCAGCCGCGAGTCGCCTCGCAACCGGCCGTCGGCCAGCCGGCGAAAGGCACGGCGTCGCAGCCCGACGCCGCGGCGCCGGCGCTCGACGAAGTGGTGGATCGGATTCTCACGCGGCGGGAGACGCGCGACGTGACCGACCTTAAGGCGAAAGTCGTCTGGGAAACCGGTACGATTCAGGAGGCCGATGATCCGCTGCGAAAATTCGGGCAGATCTTGTATCGCGCGCAAGACCCGATTCCCCAGTTCAAGGTGCACTTCACGTCAAAAATCGTCGACCGCAACAAGAAGGCGACGATCGACGAACAGCATTTTTTCGACGGCGAGATGTACGTCGAGCTGAACGCCGAAACCAAGACCGTGACCTACCGCGAAATTCGAGGACCGAACGACAAGCGAAATCCGTATAAGGTAGGCGAAGGCGCTTTTCCGCTGCCGTTCGGGCAGAAGAAGCAGGACATCCTGCGCGAGTACGAGGTAACGCGCGTCGCGGAATCCCTCAAGGATCCGCCGAAAACCGACCATCTCAAGCTCACGCCGCGAAAAGGCTCGCAGTCGGAAGCGCGGCAGAAATCGGTCGAGTTTTGGGTAGTTCGTGAGGACGGCGAGCCCGCCGGGCTGCCGGTCCGCGTCCGTGTCGTCGAGCGCCCCGTCGCCGCCGGCGAGGAAAACTTCATCGTCGTGACATTCAGCGACGTGGAACTCAACACGGGCCTAGGTGTGTCGCCGTTTTCCATTAACGCTCCGGACGAATACCAGACGTTCTTCGAGCCGCTGGGCGGCGAACTGAAGGAAGGCAAGCCGCCGGCCGGCAAGACGCGAAAGCCGAATCCGGTCCCGTGATCGCCCGACGTCCAACCGCTGGACTCCATGAACGCGCCGGCGGGCCGCGTACTCAACACCACGAAGCTTCAGGAAGATCAGCATGAACAAACCTGCATTCGTAACGGCATTTGTCCTGCTAACGCTGACACCGCTCGCCCCCGCCGACGAAGGCATGTGGCTGCTCAACCAGCCGCCGACCGCGACGCTCAAATCGCGTTACGGCTTCGAGCCGTCCGCCGCATGGCTGGAGCACATGCAGAAGTCGGCCGTCCGCATCGGAGCGTCGGGCTCGTTCGTCTCGCCGAATGGGCTGATCCTGACGAACCATCACGTCGGCTCGGACCAGCTCCAGAAGTTGAGCACGCCGCAGCGGGACTTGATCAAGGATGGTTTCTACGCCTCGACGCCGGCCGATGAGCTCAAATGCCCGGACCTGGAAATCCAGGTGCTGTGGTCGATTCAGGACGTGACCGAGCAGGTGCTGGCGTCGACCGCGGGCAAGACCGGTGAGGCCGCCGTCGCAGCCCGGCGGGCGTGCATGAGCGACATCGAGGGGCGCTCGAAGAAGGACACCGGGCTCGATAGCGAGGTCGTCACGCTCTACCACGGGGCCCGCTACCATCTGTACCGCTACAAGCGCTACGACGATCTGCGGCTGGTCTTCGCCCCGGAAATGCAGACCGCGTTTTTCGGCGGCGACAATGACAACTTCGAATACCCGCGATTCTGCCTCGATGTCTGCATGTTCCGCGCATACGAAAACGGAAAGCCGCTCCGTGTCGAGCACTATCTGAAATGGAGCAAGGGCGCCGCCGACGGCGATCTGGCGATCGTGTTCGGCCACCCGGGCTCGACCAATCGGCTCTACTCGATGGCCCACCTGGAGTTTTGGCGCGACGTCGAGATGCCGTTTTCGCTCAATCGCCTCTGGCGCCGCGAAGTGCAGCTTCAGACCTTCATGGCGCGAAACGACGAGAACTACCGCATCGGCGTCGAGGATTTCTTCGGCGTGCAGAACGGCCGCAAGGCGCGAACCGGCACGCTCGCCGGGCTGCTCGACCCGAAGCTGATGAAGAGCAAGGCGGATGACGAGGCGGCGCTGCGCAAGTTTGTTGACGCCGATCCGAAGCGGAAGGCCGAGTGGGGCGGCGCTTGGGACAGGCTCGCGACCGCCGAGGCCGGCTGGCGGACGCATTTTCTTTCGAATGAGCTGCTGAACGGCCGCGGCCTGAGCGGCGGAAGCGAGCTGTTCGGCCTCGCGCGGAGTTTCGTGCGCCTCGCCGACGAGCTCGAAAAGCCCAATGGCGAACGGCTGCGCGAATATCGCGAAACCGAGCTCGACTCGCTGCGCCTCAGCCTCATTTCCGACGCGCCGATCCATGACGCGCTGGAGATCGACCGATTGGCCGGCGGGCTGTCGCTTGCGGCGGAGAATCTCGGCGGGGGCGATCCGCTTGTCACGCGCATCCTCGCCGGCCAGTCGCCGCACGAACGGGCGGTCGGCCTCGTTCAGGGCTGCACGCTGAAGGACGCCTCGCTGCGCCGCCAGCTCTTCGACGGCGGGTCCGCCGCGATTCGCGCCCACCACGATCCGATGATCGACTTCTTCCGCGCGATCGACGCCGATGCCAGGGCTCTGCGAAAGCGGCATGAGGACGAGGTGGAGAGCGTCGAACGCGATTGCTACGCCCAGATCGCCGCCGCCCGCTTCGCACGCGACGGCGAGAGCGTCTATCCCGACGCGACGGGCACGCTGCGGATGGCGTTCGGGCCGATCCGCGGCTACTCCGAGGACGGAAAGGCGGTTCCGGCATTCACCACCTTCGCGGGTCTTTACCAGCGCAACCAGGAGCGGCACGGCGCGCCGCCGTTCCAGCTTCTGCCGCGCTGGGAGGCCGCCCGGAGCAAGCTGCACCTCGACACGCCGTACAACTTCGTCTGCACGGCGGACATCATCGGCGGCAACTCGGGCAGCCCGATTGTGAACAAGGCCGGCGAACTGATCGGGCTGATCTTCGACGGCAACATCCAGAGCCTCAGCGCCGGCATCGCGTATAGCGACGAGCAATCGCGTGCCGTCGCGGTCGACAGCCGCGCGATCATCGAAGCGCTGCGGGTGGTCTATGGCGCGTCGGCTCTCGCGGACGAGCTGGAAGGCAAGCAGGACGCGAAGTGAAGCACTTCATCCGTGACGATCACGACGCCGTCGCAAAGAGGTAGGGTGCGTTCGGGCCGCGGCGAGTGATTTCGAATTTCAAGGCACACTTGCGGCGGCCCGAACGCACCCTACGTCATCCCATCTATCCGTCACAAGACCTTCGTCGGAGCAATACCAATACGGCCCCGCCGACCAAACCCATGTTGAGCGAGCCCCGGGAAATGAAACGTCCCGCATACGGTCCCAGGAGATTGCCATTCGTGTGGCGGATTGCTGCTCAGAACCACGGTAGCGCCTGGCGGGGCTTGTGAGCCGACGCCCCAGAGCGAGTAATCCGCCGGCGCGCCGGACACGTTTGATATGTCGACCGTAACACGGGCGACCCACCCGTCGATGCCGAAGGGCCATTCGTCTTCGGGCGGCGATTTGAACCAGGAGGCGTTCAATTCCGTCGGATTTGTTATCGCCTGCGGCCCCGATGGGTTGTACGCGCCGGCGATTGCGGCCCCCGGACTCAGAAATCGCGAGTTCGAGTTACGCCCCCTGGATCGACTCACGCTTGTCAGAAACCTGTCCGCCAGTCCGGGGGCGAGCAGACCCGGTTGCAGCCCCGGCGTATTGGGATCTCCATCGTGATAGGCGAAGATCGCTCCATTCGCGGTCAACGCTCTGATTCCTGACCAGTTCCATTGATCGTTCGAGGGTACGTCCACAAGGACATCGACGATTCGCAAATGGGCGGGAAGCGGACCGACGCTTTCGGCTGGTTCAAGCAAATCGACGCTGACAATGCCCTGAGCGAACGCCGCACGCATCAAAATGAGCGCCAAGCCCAGAAACGTCGCGCGGGTTTTCATGGTGTGCAACTCCATTCTGCCTTTCACTGCCATTCCGATCGTAGCGAATTCGATCGAAGCATACAATCCTAGAAGTGGCCGGCAAGGCCGCTTGTGGCTGCCTGCTGTCTCGGCGCCGCATTACACCCGCTCGCGCAATTCATCCGGCAGAAGCCTGGCGCCGTGGATGACAGCCAGCACTTCAATTGTCGCGATCTCGTCGCAGACCCGGAATATCACCCGATAGTTGAAGACGATCCGCTGGCGGACGTTTTCGTCGGGCCACTCCGGAACACGACGATGAGATCTAGGAAACCGCGGCAATTCGATTACCGAGTCCAGAATGCGCATCACGACCGACGCCGCGTGAGCTTGCGAATCCGCCCCGATGTACTCGGCGATGGCGCCGAGGTCGTCAATCGCTCCCGGCAACCACGTTACGTGATAGTCCATTTCTTCAGTCGCGTTTCGGCCTCGGCGTGGGGAACCGCCAACCCCGCGTCGGCCTGCTCGATGCGGCGGCGAATCTTGTCGGCCACGTAGAGGTGATACTGAACATCTTCGATCGTGCAATCGTCCGGCAGACGATCGAGCACCTCGCGAACCTGGGTCTTGGCGTCTGGTCCGACACTCATGGCAAGTTCCTCAATCGTATTCTAGCGAGGGCGACGGGCCGAACAAAGACAATTGCCACGTCGCGCTTCCTACATCGCCCCCAGCACCTTCCGGGCCAAATCATCCGGCATCGGCTCGTACCGGCACGGCTCCATCGAATAGCTCGCCCGGCCCTGGCTGAGCGAGCGCATGCTCGTCGAATAGCCGAACATCGTCGACAGCGGAACCTCGCAGTGAATCACGTGGTTCTTGCCGCGCATGCCCGTGTCGGTGATCGTCGCCCGGCGGCTCATCAGGTCGCCGTTGATCGCGCCGTAGTATTCCTCCGGCGTGACGATTTCGGCTTTCATGATCGGCTCGAGCAGCACCGGGCCGGCGTGTTCGACGGCTTTTTGCACCGCGAGGCCGGCGGCGCTTTCGAAAGTCACGTCGCTGGAATCCTCCGCGTGCTCCTGCGCGTCGATGAGCGTGACTTTCACGTTGATGAGCGGATACGAGCCGAGCGCCCCGGTCTGCGCCGCCGAGCGGCAGCCCGCCTCGATCGCCGGCAGGTAGCTCGATTTGAGCGGCTTGTCCGCCGGCAAGGCGTTGACGAATTTGAAGCTTTCGTTGTGGCCCGGCTCCGGCGTGAACGGCTCGACGCGGACTTTCACCACCGCGAACTGGCCTTTGCCCTCTTTCACCTGGCGGATCAGCCGGCCCTCGGCCTCGGCGCT
>JACRLV010000052.1 GCA_016235145.1 Planctomycetota bacterium | reverse complement strand
CCGGTCGCCGGACAACGGGTCGGCCCCGCCAACCACCCCGCAGGGACAGGCGTGTTCAGTCATTTGAGATCTCCCAAGCCGAAATCGGCAATGCCAAACAAATACCGAACTTATGAACCGGAGTCAAGTGGATATTCAATTTGTTCTATTTCGAAGTCCATGAGCGGCAGTTCGACGAACGTACGATGAGTTGGTCCAGTCTTGCGCCCGAAGGAGCATTTCAGACAAACGTCGAAACACCCCGGGTCGCACGCCTTGAGGGCTTTGACGTGGTGACTTTCTTTGCACAGGCGAGCCCGGAGTGCTCTCCGCTGTCCTGTAATGCGCTCGCTGAGAAACTACCGGTCAACGCACACTGTCTCTTTGATTCGTTTAAGGAAGCCAAGGCCGCTCTTGATGCCGGCGAATTCAACCACTCGGAACCGGGTCCGTTCCGCATCTTCTCGGTTCACTCCGTCGACACTTGAATGTCTATCGCCGCCGAGCAGCAGAACGCCGGCCTCAAGCCAGCCGGTCTATTTCAACCGCTCCAGCCGGCCCTTGCGCTTCCCGGAGTTCGTGTAGCCAAGACGGTGCATCAAGGGATGCGCCCGACGCTCTGGACCAAGGGGGCGCGACCATGCGCATGTCGCCTGCATTCATTCCAAATGCCAGTCGTCTCGCTCAGGCCCGCCGGCTCGCCGCGGCGCGGCGGCGTGAACTCGACCGCCGCTTGGTGCTGCCCGTTCTTGCTTCCAACCAGCTCTTGAACGAGCACTGACTTTCGGCCGATGGTCGTCCCGCCAGGAGACCTTCCACGCTGATGTCCTCGTCCAAGTCGTTCCAGCGAATGCCCTGGCCGCGTCCAATCAGCCGCCAACGGCGCCGTTCGCGCGCGTTGCCGTGGAGCAAGCGCGGATACCACGCGAGAGGGGCCGAGATTGTGCGCCCATCGCTCAGTTCCACGCACAGCGAGTCGTCGCTCACGCGTACGTGCTCGGCCGAGGGTGTGGCAAGTTCAACCGCCGAAATGCTCATTCCACGCCCCGATCAACGCGGCCTCGTGTTGCCGCAACAGCGCTTCGATTCGCCGCAACTCCTTGCGCGAAAATCCGCCGCTCCGCGCCAGTCGCGCGGGATCGAGCCAGAACTTCGCGATCTTGTCGTCGCGCTCAACATGCACATGCATCGGCTCAGCGCCGTCCGCAGAATAGAAGAATACGCGGTACGGGCCGTAAGTTGCAACGGTCGGCATCGCGAAACCTCGTTCCTTTCCGTGTCGCCGCGCGGCGCTCCCGTCCGGCCCGCGCTGGAACGGCGACGGTCAAGCACGGTTGAAGGCATCACAATCCGAGCGTGGGCAGCTCCGACAATTGCGAAGAACTATCCGGTGGGCCGGGGGGTGTCCAGTCCCGGGAAGGGCATGGCCGAACGACAACCCATCCAAATCCAACGAGCCGGAGAGATGAAATCCCGAACCGGCAAGACCAAACTGCATTCGTAGCGCCGGACCTCCGAGTCCGACGTGATTCGCGGTCATTGGAACGCCGTCGGACTCGGAGGTCCGACGCTACAGATTCCGGTCCGCTGCGACGTCAGCGCCGCCGCAAGCTCGCCATCAAGCCGAAATGGCCGCAGCCCGCGCCTTCGCGGCGGAAGGAGTAGAATGTCTCCGTATCCGTCATCGTGCAGATGCCCGCCAATTCGATCTGATTCGCCGGAATGCCCGCTTTTTCCAGTTGCAGGCGGTTCGCCGTCCAAAGGTCGAAGAACATCCGTCCATCGCGCCGCAGAAACAGCCGCTCGCGCTCCTTCAGCCCCGCCGCCGCGTCGTACACGTCGTCCCTGACCTCATATCGCTCGGGTCCGGCGGACGGGCCGATGCCGGCATGCAGATCCTTCGCGTTGCAGTCGAAGCGGGCTTGCATGGTCTCGATCAGCTTCGCAGTGGCAAGGGCGCAGGAGCACCGCCAGCTCGCGTGAACCATGCCGACGACGTGCCGTCGAGGGTCGTAGACCAGCACCAGCGGGCAATCCGCCGAGAACGTCATGATGGGAAGATCGAGCTGATTCGTGATGATCGCGTCGTGCTCTTCGAGCCGCAGCGGGCCGGTAGGCGCGTCCAGGATCGCCAGTTCCGTGCGGTGAACCTGCACGCAATAGCAGATTCGCTCCGGCGGCAGGCCGAGATCGATCGCCATCTGCCGCCGGCGTGCCGCGCGCTCGGCGAATCGCGCATCCTCGCGGGCGGACACGTCCATCGGGCGCGTGGAAAACGCATGCGCGAGGCCGGCGATCGTCGATAGTCGCTCGAAATGCGCGTAGCGACGGTTTTCGCAATGCGAAAATATCAAGCCACACCGCCCGGTCGCAGCAGGATTTTCAAACCGCCGGGCTGGGCAGCGGCCGCCAATGCCTCGGCTCCATTTCGCAAGGGAAATTCGCTCTGGATGAACGGCTCCACGACGACGCGCCGCTGCCGCAACAGCTCGATGGCGGGCTCGTGCCGCATCGCAAGCCGCAGACCATCGGCGCTGCCCGTGCATTCGACGATCAGGTCGTAAACGTCTGCTGCATCGAGTTCGGCAATGTTCCGTGCGGCCAGTCCCAGACTTCGGCAGAGCGCCAGCGTCTCGGCGTTTCGTCCCACGATGCACGCCGCCGCGCCGGCGTCCCGAATCACTTGAGCGACCAGCACCCCAAGCCGGCCGCTGCCCAAGACCGCTACGCGCGAATCCGGCGTGATGGGATGATCTCGCAGCACCTGCACCGCCGCGGCCAGTGGTTCGACGAATACGGCCTCGCGATCCGAGATGGAATCCGGCACGAGGTGGCAGTTTTCCGCCGGCGCCGCGAGCCACTCCGCGAATGCGCCGTCGCGCCCGAGGATGCCGATTACGGTTCGCGGCCAGGCGTGCTTGCGCGAGTCCTCGTCGCGGGCGGGCGAATCCGGCGAGACGCAGTTGATTTCCGCGACCACGCGCTTGCCGAGCAGGCGGTCCGGCCCGCGCTCCACCGTCGCCACGAACTCATGTCCCGGAACGCCGACAAAACCCATGTATCCGCGGACGATTTCCAGATCCGTCGAGCAGACGCTGGCAAGACGGACGCGCAGCAGAACCTCGTGGCTGGCCGGCTCGGGAACGGCGAAGTGCTCATCAAACTCGATCGAGCCTGGACCGCGGCGATTGACGACCAGGGCCTGCATGGTGGACGGAGTGCGTTGCACGGCGTCAGTTGGTCTTCTTGGGTCCGGGCCAGAGCCACTCGGCGTACTGCCTGGTGTTGTACCCGGCTTTTTCCCAGCGGTTGGTGTACTTCGGGCGGCGCGACTCGGGAACTTGGCCGGCCTTGGCGAAAAGCTGCGCGCGATTCGCCTCGTACCAGGCCTCCCATTCGAGGGTGTTGCAATCGTGCGTCACGCCGGTGAGGCGCACCAGGGCGCTCTCCACCTCATGTACCACGGCGAAGTGCTCGTCTCGCAGGCCGGCGATCAGCGTCTTCACGACCTCATCCGTCGGATAGAAGCCGAGCCCGCGGGCGGCGGCGACGCGAACGTGCACGTCGGCGTCAGCGGCCAGACGATCGAGCAACGCCGCGCGGACGGCGTCCTTTTTGTCCGCGGGCATGTCATTTTCGGAAAGAGTCGCCAAACCAAGAACCGCCTCGCCCATCACCAGGGCGTCCGGCTCGCGGACTTCCTGCGGCGGCTGGTCCTTGAAGTTCACGATCTTGAGGCAGGTTTGCGCCGCATTGGGCTCGCGCGTCTGAACCAGGGCGCGGATCGCCACGCAACGCGTTTGCGAGTTGCTCTCCAGCAGCGCGATCGCGGTGTAGCCCTTGATCGCCCATTCCTCGTCGTTTTGTTTGCTCTTGGCGATCTTGCCGACCGATTGCCGGCGGACGTCGGCGTCGGAATCGGAGACGGCCAGGATCATGTACTGCTGCGGCGTTCGCTTGGGTTCGAACAGCTTCTTGACCGACGCGTCGAGGCTCGTGGTCGAGCAGCCCGCCAGCAGGCCCAGCGCGGACGGCAGCAGCAAACGGCACAGGCGCGGCAACGAACCCGCGCGGGCGGCCCGTTCGGACGAGGCGGTGGAACTACGCACGGCGACACTCCGAAATCGCAGCGGCGGCGGCGCGTTTCAACGGATGTAGTGTTCGGGATCGACCAATTCCACGTGCTCGATCGGGTGCTCGAGGAACCGCGACCCGACCGCTCGAAACCGCGCCGGGTTATCGCTGACGTACGAATGCATCGTACCGATCCGGCTTTCCCGACACAATCCGCCGTTGCGTTCGAGCTGGCTGTGAACGGTCCGCGCGGCCTCGCACCCGCTGTCCACGATCTTGACCCGCGTCCCCAGCGCCGCGGCGATCGGCTCGCGAAGCAGGGGGTAGTGCGTGCAGCCGAGCACGACGACGTGCACGTCGCGCTGCCGGAGCGGCGCCAGATATTCATCGACCGTCATTCGCACGATCGGGCCGTTGGGATCGCGTCCCTCCTCGACCAGCGGCACAAACAGCGGGCAGGCGATTTGAAAGACGGGGGCGTCGCAGCCGGCCGCCGCGATCGCCTTCGGGTACGCCTGGCTGTTGATCGTCGCTTCGGTGCCGAGAATCGCGATCGTGCCGCCGCCCGCCCGCTCCGCCGCCGCGAGCGCCCCCGGCTCGACCACGCCGACGACGGGAACCGGCGATTCGCGCCGCACCTCGTCGATCGCCAGGGCGCTGGCCGTGTTGCAGGCGACCACGATCAGCTTCGGCTCGAATCGCAGCAGATAGTGCGCGTCCTCGAGCGCGAACTTGACGACGGTGGTGCGCGTCTTCGTGCCGTACGGTACGCGGGCCGTGTCTCCGAAGTAGACGATGTCTTCGTTGGGCAGAGATTCGCGCAGATGTCGGACGACGGAAAGCCCGCCGAGCCCGGAGTCGAATACCGCGATGGGGCGCTTGTCCATGATGGTCTTCCCTGACCGCTGTCTTTCCCCCGCGGCCGAATGTGAGCAGTATACACAAGCGCCGGCGATGCGTTGAAACGGGCCGCAAAAGCGGCATTTGCAGCGTTGACCCTCTGAGTCCGATGTGGCGTTTCACGGCGTGCTCTCCGTCGGACTGGGTAGCACGACGCTCGCGGTTCGGCGACCTCGATTTTCCGATTCCCTCCGAACAACCGGTGTTCGTTCGTGCGGCGATTTGTGGGGCAGGCGTCCGGCCTGTCTCTTCGGCAAAGACGGTTCCCGCACCACACAGACCTGTTTCCGAAGAGACCGGCCGGAGGCCGGCCCCACACTTCTTCCGGTCGGCGTACGATCGCGAATTCGGTGCTTGCCCGTACACAAGAAACCGGAATCTTGACGAACCAACAGGGCGCTTCCTCAGCGGACACGACAGGCGCTCGCATCGGCGGCGCGCTGGGCGTATAGTCGCCGCGAGCATGGAGGATTCACGTCGATGGCTCGCATTCGCCAAGTCGAACGTAGTGCCCAGTCCCGAACTTCCACGCCGCAGGATGTGAGCCTGCGACTACTCGCACTCGCAAACAACCTCTGGTGGAGCTGGAATTCCCGCACGCGCCGCCTTTTCGCCGGGCTGGACCCGCTCTTGTGGGAATCGACCCGCCGAAACCCGATCGCGACGATTCACCGCCTGCCCCACGAGCGGATGACGACGCTCGCGGGGGATCAGGCCCTGCTTCGCGAACTCGCCGGCTGCGAGCAGGAATTGTCGCAGTATCTGAAAGCCCGACCGTGGTACCAGCGGGCCGCGGGCGTGCGGGCGCCCGGCGCCCTGGTCGCCTACTTCTGCTCGGAGTACGCGCTTGACGACAGTCTGCCGCAGTTTGCCGGCGGCCTCGGCGTGCTGGCGGGCGATCATCTGAAATCGGCGAGCGATCTGGGCGTGCCGCTCGTGGCGGTCGGTTTGCTCTATCGCGCGGGCTACTATCAGCAGCAACTGCTCGCCGATGGTGCGACCCGGGCTGTCTATCCGCGCTACGATTTCGCCGAGCTTCCGGTAACGGACACGGGACTGTCAGTACGCGTGCCCATCGCGAAGAAATCCGTCAAGGCGCGCATCTGGCGTGCGAGCGTCGGCCGCGTGCCGCTGTTTCTGCTCGATACGGACGTGCCGGGAAATTCGCCCGCCGACCGCCGCATCACGGAAGCGCTGTACATCGGCAGCGACGATGTGCGCATTCAGCAGCAGATCGTGCTGGGTGTCGGCGGCGTGCGGGCGCTCGATGCGCTTGGGCTGCGGCCCTCGGTCTTTCATCTTAATGAAGGCCACGCCGCGTTCTGCCAGCTCGAGCGGCTCAGGCTGGCGACGGCAAAAGGGAAACGCTGGAAGGCCGCCATCGACGCCGTCGCGAACCACACCGTCTTTACGACGCACACGCCCGTGCCCGCGGGCAACCAGCGGTTCGACAACCGCCTCGTGCTGCGCACGCTCGCCCAGGTGCGCGATTCCCTCGATCTTCCCGATCAGACGCTGCTCGACCTCGGCCGCGAGAAGCCCGGCGATCGGCGCGAGTCTTTCTGCATGACCGTGCTCGCGCTGCGCACCAGCCGGCACAACAACGGCGTCGCCGCGCTGCACGGCGATGTTTCGCGCGACATGTGGCGGACGGTGTATCAGACCACGCGCGCCAAAGACGTTCCGATCGGGCACGTCACCAACGGTATTCATGCGCAGACGTGGCTCGCGCCGGAGATGGAGCCGCTGTACGCGAAGCACCTCCGGCCGCGCTGGGTCGGGGCCGGGCCGGCGGACAACTGGTGGAAAAACGCGGATCGAATCCCCTCCGCGGAATTCTGGGCCGTTCGCAGCCGGCTCCGCCGCAAGCTCGTCCACTACATCCGCACGAGACTGCGCGAGCAGATTCTGCGGCGGTTCGGTCCGGCGAGTGATTTGAGCGCTGCCCACGATCTGTTCAGCGAGGATGCGCTCACGATCGGGTTCGCCCGCCGCTTTGCGACCTACAAGCGCGCTCCGCTGATTTTTCGCGACGCGAAACGGCTGGCCAGGATCGTCAACGACGCGAAACGGCCGGTGCAGCTTGTATTCGCGGGCAAGGCTCATCCGGCGGACATGGGCGGACAGGCTTTCGCACAGGCCGTCTATCAGCAGGCGGCGTCGGCGGGCCTGCGCGGCCGCGTCGTCGTGCTGGAGAACTACGACATGCAGATGGGACAGATGCTGACCAGCGGCGTGGACGTCTGGCTCAACAACCCCGTCCGCCCGCAGGAGGCTTCGGGCACGAGCGGGATGAAGCCGCCGCTGGAGGGCGGAATCAACTGCTCGATTCTCGACGGCTGGTGGCCGGAGGGCTACGACGGACGCAACGGCTGGGCGATCGGAGACGGCCGCGCACTGTCGACTCCCAAGGCTCAGGATCGCTATGACGCGGACTGCATTTACACGCTGCTGGAGAAGAAAATCGTGCCGCTGTTCTACAACCGCAATTCGGCCGGCGTGCCCGTGGGTTGGGTGAAAACGGCCCTGCACTCGATGAAGACGGTCTGCGGTCAGTTCAACACGCACCGGATGGTGGCGGAGTACTGGGAAAATTACTACCGTCCGGCTCATCGCGGCGAGGTGAAATAGGAGCAGAACGAGCGCGGCGGAAATTCGATTCCGTGGCTGGCATTCTGATGTCTACGCCGTCGAATTCCAGAATCTGCCGGCCGGCGGTCGGCCTCAAGAGGTCGGCTTGATTCGAATCGCGCCGGCTCTATTATTCCGGCTACCTGTCCGATAAGACATGGCACGGTCGAAGGTCGGTTTCAGGATAGGCGGTCTCCCGCCGGCCATCGATTCGACGCGGCATTCTGCCCGCAATGTTCAGACACACGAGGATTTCTTTCATGAACAGGATCAAAGTGCGAATGTACAAGACGGCTGCGTTGATTGCGGCCAGCGGAACGCTTCTGGCGGCGAACAACTGTCTGCCGCAGGACTATTTCGCCACGCTCGCCGGCGACACGTTGAGCCTGGCGATCTCCGAAGTCATCTTGCGTTTGATCGGCGCCTTCGTTGACGGCGCAGCAGCCGCAGCTTGATGCAGGTTGGTGATTTCATGATCCGACGAAGTGCGGGCCTGCGCCGTCCGCCGAGCACGGGTCGGTTGGCGGCGACGACGCTCGTCGCGACCACACTCGCGTGCGTTGTGGCCTCGGCGCCGGCGACCGCCGAGCCGGCGCGCTTCGGGAGTTGGTACTCTGTCGTCGCAACGCAAATGTCCGCGCCGGCGCTGACGTTGGGGCAGGACGGGGCGGCGGCCTCCAAGCCCGCGCCGGCGGACGAAGCGCCGAAACTCCCGCCGGAAGCGGCCGACGAAGACGGGGACTCCGGCAAGCCGGCATGGGCGAATCCGTTCAGTTGCAGCATCACGTATTCGCTCTATTCCGACTACGTGTCGCGGGCGATGAACCTCTCGGAATACCCGGGCGAGGGGCGCGAGGATCCGAATCACCAGCTTACTACGTCGCTGGGCGTTGATCTCGCGGTCCTGTTCGGGCGCGAGGAGGGCGAGTTCGGATCGTTCACTTTCGACACGTTTTTTGAGTGGTACGCCGGCCAGGACCGTCTCGATCTGCTTTACGGCGCCCACAACCTCCAGGAGATCGACTACGGCCTGAGCTACAGCTACGAATTCAAGCCGCTCTACACGACCGCGACGATCGGGTACCTGTTCTACGCGTTTCCGAATCACAGAGAAATCGCGACGCAGGAATGGACGGCGTCATTGGAGCACAACGACGCGTGGATGTGGGAATGGCTTTTTCCCGGCAACGAAGACGGCGTGCTGAACCCGTACGTCACGATCTGGCAGGACACCGAGCTGATTTCGCGCGGGGCCTGGTGGCAGTTCGGCTTCAGCCATGACTTTGAGCTGACGGAGGAAGTCATACTCACGCCGTCGCTTGATTTCGGCATCGATAACCACTGGATCCACCCGACTTTCGACGCGGGGATCGGCACGATCGGCTTCGCTTCGGCCCAGTACGGCCTGACGCTCAGCTACGACCTGAGCGAGCTCGCCGGGCTCAAGAAGTGGGGTTTCGGTTCGCTGGTCTGGTCCGGGTTCGTTTATTACAGCGACGCGCTGGGCAACCCGCGCGACGACGATCTGACCGCCGACTGGTTCTATGGAGGCACGTCGATCGGCTGGTCGTTCTGAGCGGCGACTCGCCGATGCGGAAGGACTGCCGTGAAGCGCGCCGTGCACCGTTCGCTTGGGAAGATGCGATGACAATCATGCGACCCGGAGTTTCGGATTCACTTCGCCACGCGACGCCCCGGCGCTTGGACGCCGTCGCCGCGGGAATTGTGCTGCTGAGCGGCGTTTCGATCGCAGCGGCGGGTCCGCAGCCAGGCTCATTCGCGCGCTGGTACGCCGGCCCGGCGGTCGCGATCGCGGCGCCGGCGCTTGGCCTTGCGCCGCCGCAGGACGTTGCGGCGAGCGAGCCGGCCGCCACGATGCCCGCGGACGCCGCCCAGCCGGAGGAAAGCGAAGAGGACAGCAAGCCCGCCTGGCTCGATCCGTTCAGCTTCGAGATCGTGTACACCCTCACTTCAGACTACATCT
>JACRLV010000392.1 GCA_016235145.1 Planctomycetota bacterium | reverse complement strand
GCTGTTCTTATGGCCGCATGGCGTGCTTCCGTGTTTGAAACGAGTTCGGCGTCATCTGCGACGACACGCCAGCCCCGGTGCGGTCGTTCGTTGGGGATTCCCCGTTCCGTGGGTATTATGGCGTTTGCAGAGGCGCAAGCCTCACCTTTCTCTAACGGACGGGAGCGAAAAATGATCACGTCGCTACACCGATTGCCCAGGTTCATTGCATCGATGGTTGTTCTGTTCGTCGCAGGGGCCGCGCAGGCCGACGGCATTCGTTACGACAACCACAAGCTGGTCGAGGTCGCGCTCAAGACGCAAGCCGACATGGAGAAGATGCTCGCGATCAGCGAGGACCACTGGTCCGACGCGCTCGGCTTGGGCGTCATTCCGTTTCACGTCGAGCCCGAGCGCATGAACGATCTCGAGCAGAGCGGCCTGGAATATCGCGTCCTGCACGAGAATTTACAGGCCCTGATCGACGCCGAGCGTTCAGGCAGCGATCCGCGCGGCGGCTGGTTCCTCGACTATCACCCATACGTCGACGTCAACGCCTACATGACCACGCTCGAAACCGAGCGGCCCGACCTGGCGCAGGGGTTTACTGTCGGACAATCGCTCGAAAACCGCACCATCTACGGGATTCGCATCACCGGCGCAGGCGGAACGGCAGGAAAGCCCGGCGTGCTGTTCTCGGGATGCCAGCACGCGCGCGAGTGGCTCGCCGTATCGACGCCGATGTACTTCGCCGATCAGTTCATCCATCTTTACTACACCGATCCGGCGGTGCGAAACCTCCTGGATCGGACCGTGATCTACGTGATCCCGATCGTGAATCCGGACGGATACGCTTACACATGGGATTCGACGCGGCTTTGGCGGAAGAACCGCAGGAACAACGGCGACGGCTCCTTCGGCGTCGACCTGAATCGCAACTGGTCCACAGGCTGGGGATTGAATTCCGGTTCGAGCGGAAGCGGAACGTCGGAGACCTATCGCGGCACGGCGGCGTTCAGCGAGCCGGAGACGCAAGTCGTGCGCAACTTTGTGCTCGCGCATCCTGAATTCGAGGCGCACATCGACTTTCACACATACAGCCAACTCATTCTCTGGCCGTGGGGGTATCAAGGCGGCCAGCCGGCCGACCCGGCCGGCGCCGTCCTGGGCGACATCGGATTCCGAATGCAGACCGCGATCGCCGGAGCGCACGGCCGCACCTACACCGCCGGCCCGGCCGGCGACACGCTCTACCTGGCGTCGGGAATATTCCCGGACTGGAGTTTCGCCGAGCGCGGCATGTGGTCGTACACGATCGAGCTCCGCCCGAACTCCGGCACGCCGAACGGTTTCGTGCAGCCCGCCAGCGAGATCCTCCCCACCGGCGAAGAAGGCTTTGCCGCGGCGAAGACGCTGATCGCGTACATCGTGCTGCCGATCACGATCCAGTTTCCAAACGGCCTGCCGAGCACGCTGATCGCGGATCAAGCGAACTCGATCGACGTGAACATCGCCGGCGGAACCGACACGCCCGATCCGTCGACCGCGAGGCTCTACTACCGCGTCGGCCCGGCGGGGCTGTTCGAACAATCGCCGCTCTTGCCCGTGGGCGGCACGACCTACCGCGGCACAATTCCAGCGATCACATGCAACCAGTATGTTTATTACTACTTCGAAGTCCAGTCGACCGGCGGAGCGACCGTGCGCTCGCCTGACGACGCACCAACGACGCTCTATGCCGCCCGTACCGTGCAGTATGTCGCCGTTTTCAGCGATGACATGGAGACCGATCAGGGCTGGACGGTCGGCGCCGCGGGCGACAACGCGACCCGCGGCATCTGGAACCGCATGAACCCGCAGGGCACGACAGCTCAGCCCGAGGACGACCACACCGCCGCCGGCACGATCTGCTGGGTGACGGACGGAAACGCCGGGAGCAGCGCCGGCGCCAACGACGTCGACGGCGGGCAGACCACGCTGAATTCGCCTGTCCTGAACCTGGCGGGCGCAAGCGATCCGGTGATCTCGTACTGGCGCTGGTACTCCAATTCCGCCGGCGGCGATCCCAACAACGACATCTTCACCGTCAGCCTGAGCGTGGACGGAACGACCTGGATTCCGGTCGAGACGGTCGGACCGGCGGGGCCGGAAACATCGGGCGGCTGGTTTTATCACGAGGTGCGCGTCATCGATTACGCCGCGCCGCGCGCGACCACGCGTGTGCGGTTCGTCGCGTCCGATACGGGGACCGGATCGCTCGTCGAGGCCGCGGTGGATGATCTTCTTGTCGCCGACACCGGCTGCTCCGAGCCGCCGCCCTGCCCTGGCGACGTGAACGGCGACGATATCCGCGACCTCAACGACCTGACGCTTCTGCTGGCGAGCTTCGGTTTCCTCAGCGGCGATCCTGCTTACAACTCCGGCGCGGATTTCAACCAGGACGGCGCCGTCGATCTCGCCGACCTGACGGTGCTGCTCTCGAATTTCGGATTCGGCTGTCTGCCCTGATCGGCAGTCCGCGCAAAACGCTGCCCGGATCGGCTGCTCGGCATCCAGCCCGGCCCGAAAGCGCGGGCACACCGCCGCAGCGCGCCGAGAAGCGGCAAACTGGCCAGCGCCGGACGATTCTGCTAGACTTCGATTCCCCGCGGAACGCGCGCCAGAGCGCGGTCTCGCGCGGTAATTCGGAGAGATGCCGGAGTGGCTGATCGGGCCGGTTTCGAAAACCGGTGTGCCCCTTTGGGGTACCGTGGGTTCGAATCCCTCTCTCTCCGTTCTGTTTCGTGAGTTTTTCGCCGTATCCCGCTTGTTTTGGCGGGTTTGCAGCAGTGGCAGAATCATCGCCGGTGCGTCCACTGAAATCCGCGTCGATCCGCTCTGGGCCGATAAGCGGCGACAAGCAGAACGCATAGACAGACGGGTCGCTGCGGCTTGATCTGCTGGAACGTGCTCCGGCACGGGTCGTGTTGGGCGCTCTTCGTAGCTGGTCGGCGATACCGCACGCCGATACTGGCCACGTTGAGCCTCTTCAGGGAGTCCTCCCAGGTTCGCAAGCCAGATCCCTTGCGCTATTGCCCTTCTAGTTGGTGCGCCGGTGGTTGTGGAAGCGCTGATGCTCTGAACCTGCTCTGCTAACCCAACTTTCGCACTTCACTGACCGGAACCGCGTTGGTGGGGTCGGCGGGGCCGGTTCGACCCTGTAGGTCTGCACTACAAAATCGGGTTGGATCGCCGTCAACCGGGTGGGGGAACGGCGGGGAGTTCGACCTGGGCGGC
>JACRLV010000019.1 GCA_016235145.1 Planctomycetota bacterium | reverse complement strand
CCTCCGGCCTGTCTCCTACGAGATGTGGATCACTCTTGCTCAACAGACCGGCCAGAGGCCGGCCCCACATTCGGACATTAGCGATCCCGCGGCTCCGGCGGGCGCTTTTCAATTTGCGATCGTCTTCCGAGAATAAGCGGTAACCCGAGGCGTAAGGCAGGAACGGATGCCCTACCGGCTGATTGCGATCGACCTGGACGGCACGCTGCTCGATTCCAAAGGGAATCTGCCGCCCATGAACCGCGTGCGGCTGCATCGCGCCCATGAGGCCGGCGTGAAGATCGTGCTCTGCACCGGGCGCAGCTTCACCGAAACCCGCCCCGTGATCGACCAGATCGGCCTCGATCTCGACGCCACCGTCACCGTCGGCGGAGCGCTGATCACCGACGTGGCCAGCGGCGCGACGCTCGAAGCCGCGCCGATCCCGCGATCGCTCGCCGAGGAAGCGGTTTCCTGGTTTCAGACGCGGGGGTTCGCGGTGCTCTGGCTGCACGACCGGTTTGTCGCCGGCGACGATGGATTCGCCATCGACGGCCGCCGCCGGCACCGCGCGTTTGACGTGTGGCTTTCGCGTTCGGGATGCCTGATGCAATCTTGCACGAAAATGCCGAACGCACGGCACGAGCCGCTGCGCGTTACGATTGTCGAGGACGAGCCGGCACTGCTCGATCTCGCGCCTTCATTCCGCGACCGGTTCGACGGCCGCCTTTCGCACAATATGATCCACGTGCCCGCCTACGGCTTCAGCGTGATCGAAGCCTTCGCCGGTTCCGTGAACAAGTGGAGCGGAATCGAGCGGCTGTGCCGCCGCTGGAAGATCGACCCGCGCGAAACCGCGGCGATAGGCGACGACGTGAACGACATCGCGATGCTCTCGGCGGCGGGTATGGGAATCGCCGTCGCAAACGCCAAGCCCGAAGCCAAGGCCGCCGCGAGGCGCACGACCGCGAGCAACGACGAGGGCGGCGTGGCCCGCGCGATTGATGAGCTGCTTTCAGACGCCGCGCCGCGAACGCCCGCCGCCGTCGCGAATTGAGGTGATATGGCCCCGTACGCACGAACCGAGGTGCTGCTCACTCTCCTGATCGGCGGCGTTCTGACCGCGCTCGCGGGCTACGGCTTCGGCTGGTGGGCACTCGTTCCCGCGCTGCCGACGCTCTTTTTGCTTTCTTTTTATCGCGATCCGCCGCGGCGGATTCCAAGCGGCGACCGGCTGCTGCTTTCGCCGGCGGACGGCAGGATCATGAGCGTCGAGCGGGGCTATCGCGGTCCCGAGGGCGGCGGGCCCGAGCTGCGGATTTGCATCTTTCTCAGCGTGTTCAATGTACACGTGAACCGCAGCCCATGCGCCGGCCGCGTCGCCGAAGTCATCTATCGTGAGGGGCTTTTCCTGAACGCATTGAAGCCGGAAGCCACGCTGCGGAATGAGAACTCGCTGCTGGTGATCGAGCCCGATGCGCCGATCCCCGGGCCGGTCCGGGTGCGCCAGATCGCCGGGCTGCTGGCCAAGCGCATCGTTTGCGCGGCCAAGCCGGGAGACGTCCTCGCCGCCGGCCAGCGGTTCGGTATGATCAAATTGGGCTCGCAGACCGAAATCCGCGTGCCCGATCAGGAAGGCTGGGGCGTGCGCGTAAAGGCCGGGGACGTCGTCCACGGCGGAACGACCGTTCTGGCCGAATTGCAGGAGTAGACGCCGTGGAAGTCGATTCGCAGCGACGCGTGGAAGCAGAGCCGATCGACGCGGAGCCGGCGCCGAGCCGCCCGCTGCGGGCGATCGCGCTCTTGCCGAGCATGGCGACATTGGGCAACCTGCTTTGCGGTTTCGGGGCGCTGTTCTTTTGCCTGCTGTCCATACGCGACGAGTACTTCGCGCTTCCCGGAAAGGCCGCGCACCCGATCTTCGCCGAACTGGCGCCCAGCTACATCACCGCCGGCGTGTACATGATCGTGCTTGCGATGATCTTCGACGCGCTCGACGGGCGGCTCGCGCGCCTGGCCCGAAGAACGAGCGAATTCGGCGCGCAGCTTGATTCGCTGGCGGACGTGGTTTGCTTTATCTCACCCTGATGCTGCGGCTTGCCGCGCCCGCCGCCGGCCAGCCGGAGGTCTTCAAGGCGGAATGGCGGATCGGGTTGTTCTGTTGTCTGGTCTACGTCGCCTGTGCGGCGATCCGTCTGGCCCGCTACAACGCGGAAAACGTGCAGGGCGAAGCCGCGCAGAAACGCTTCACCGGCATGCCGACCCCCGGCGCGGCGGGCGGTTTCTGCGGCTTGTTGCTGCTGCACGAGGAGCTTGTGCGTCTGGGTCTGACCGGCGGAAGCCCGGACTGGGCCGAACTGGTGCGCTGGTCGCTCGGGCCGGCGGCGGTGCTGCTGGGCGTGATCATGGTCAGCCGCCAGGAGCATGTTCACGTGTTCAATGTCTACGTCCGCCGCGAGCATCCTCCGATTCACCTGGTCTTTCTGGTCGGGATGGTGGGCTTGGCGATCTGGTGGTTACAGGGACTGCTGATCGCGGTCGCCGTGATATACGTCGTCAGCGGCCTCGTTCTGAATCTCATGCGCGCCATTGAGCGGCGAACGGCCCGGCGGCGCGGCGACACGACCTTTCACCCGAACTGAAGGACGGCCGTGCCAAGCGTTTCGTCTGAGCCGAGCCTCATGCCGCCCGAACTTCAGGGAAAGCACCGGGCGCTGCTCCCGCGGCTGCGCGACGCCGGTTCGGTTGTGGTCGCTTTCTCCGGCGGAGTCGACAGCGCGTTCGTGCTGCGGGCGGCGGTCGAGGCGTTGGGAGCGGCCAAGGTGCATGCAGTGACCGGCCGCAGCCCGAGCGTGCCGTCCGCAGAACTTGCCGACGTCGAGAAGCTCGCGGCGGAAATCGGCGTGCGACACAGCTTCCTCGACACGCACGAGTTCGACGATCCTCGATACCTCGCGAATCCGACCGATCGCTGCTATTTCTGCAAGACGGAGCTCTATTCGCGGCTCGTTCCCTGGGCGCGGCAGCGCGGCTTCGCGGCGGTGGCCAGCGGCGTAAACGCCGATGATCTGGGTGACTATCGCCCGGGCCTGGGCGCGGCCGCCGAACACGCGGTGCTCGCGCCGCTGGCGGATTGCGGAATCACCAAGCTCGAACTGCGCCGCATGGCCGCGGCCCTCGGATTGTCCATTCACGACAAGCCGGCGTCGCCATGCCTGTCGTCGCGCGTTCAATACGGCGAGGCGATCACGCCGGAGAAGTTGGCGAAGATTGATCGGGCCGAGCAGTTGCTTCGCTCGTTGGGTTTTGCGGAGTGCCGTGTGCGGCATCACGGCGAAATGGCGCGAATCGAGGTGCGTGCCGGCGAGATCGGGCGATTCACGGACGCGGAGTTGCGGGCGCGCGTCGATCGCGGCCTGCGCGAACTCGGCTACCAGTATGTCGTGCTGGATCTGCGCGGATACCGTTCGGGCAGCATGAACGAAGTGATCCTCGGCTCGGGACTCGCCGAACGTTGAAATCAGGGCGCTCAACAGAACCCCAAGCGCGAGCGCGTGGGGCCACGCAGCCGAGGGCGGCTGCGGTAGATCAGGGCGGCTGCGGTACAACAGAACCCCAAGCGCGAGCGCGTGGGGCCAGTTTGGCGGCGCGAGGCGGCTGGCTTTCGTAGCGACTCCAAGTCTCGCGCGCTCGTTGCAGGCGCGAAATCCGCTGTTGACAGCCTATTGACAGCAAAAGCCGCATATTTGCGACGCTTCGCGTTGACACCTCCGCGCCGCTTCCGTAGCTTCGCCGCCGCTCGCCCCGTGCGGGGGTGAATCGTGGCGCTTGTCTCCGGGCCGTTTTCATTTCAGCGATTCTTCATCAGCGGCAAACTCCCGGCTCATCTGACCGAGAAGATGCTCGCGACGATCGAAGAACGCGCATTCGGCCGCGGCCGCGGATTGTCTGACGACACGCAAGTCGGATGGATCGGACCGCGTCACCTGCTGGACGACGACCTCGGCGGCGAGCGCATCGCCCTCGGCTCGTTTCTTCAACTCGGCTTCCGCGTGGATCGCCTCGCCGCGCCCGCCGGCGTGGTCAAGGCGTACGTCCGCATGGAGGAGGAGACGCTGCGGCGGGCTTCCGGCCGCGATTTCCTGAGCCGCGGCGAGCGCAAGAAAGCGAAAGAACTCGCGATGACGCGCGTCGAGCAGGAAGCCAGGGACGGCGCCTTTCGTCGCATGGCCGCCTATCCCGTGCTCGTCGATCTGTCGCGGCAGATCGTTCTGCTCGGCACGACCGGCGCCGCCCTGGGCGACAAGTTCGCGAATCACTTCAGCGATACGTTCGGCAAGTCGCTCGAGCCCGCGACTCCTGACACGGTCGCAAGGCGGCTCTTCGCTGACGCCGCCAACCCGGCGGCCCTCGACCACCTGACGCCCATGCGGCTCGTGAAGCCCCCCGACGGATACGACGCGGACCGGGCCGCCTCCGCCGCGGGAATCGTCGGCGACCTGCGTTTTCTCGGCCGGGAGCTGCTCACCTGGATCTGGCGACAATCGGACGAGGACCACGGCGGGCTGGCGGTGCGCACCGGCGACACGCTCACCGTGATGCTCGATCGCAGCCTGAAGCTGACGTGCGATTTCGGCGTGACGGGGTCGACGACGATCGTTTGCGACGGCCCGACCGGGCTGCCCGAGGCGCGAGCGGCGCTGCGGATCGGCAAGCAGCCTGCCCGGGCCGGAATGATCCTCAGCGGGCGCGAAGGGGAGTTCCGTTTCACGCTCGACGCGCAGCGGTTCGCGATCACCGGTCTGGTCGTGCCGGAAGAGAGCCGGCAGGACGATTGGCGGGCGAAGCTGGAAGAGCGTTTCGAGCGAATCGCCGACGCGACCGTCCTGCTCGACGCGCTATTTGAGTTGTTCCTGACCCAGCGAGTCGGCCGAGAGTGGTCGAGCGAGCAGCGCCGGCTCAGCGCCTGGGCCGCCGGCAAGACCCAGGAGAAGCTCGTCGGCGCCGCCGCGGGCGCTTAGCGCGGTGATCTGTAGCGTCGGACCTCCGTGTCCGACGGTAAACGGGCTCAAACGGTCGGCCCCGCGCGCTGGCGCTCGGGGTTCTGATGGACCGCAGCCGCCCTCGGCTGCAACCCTCACCCCAGCCCTCTCCCGGAGTACCGGGAGAGGGGGCGGTGGAATTTGTAGCGTCGGACCTCCGAGTCCGACGGCGTAATCGGCCTCGCGCGCCGGCATGTCGCGACGAATCAGAGGAGTCTTATCGATGGATCGAAACCGGAGCAGCCGAAACAAGGACACCGACAGCTATCTTTCGGCATTGTCAACCGACCAGCGGGCCGCATTGGAGAAACTCCGCAAGCTGATCAAGTCGGTCGCGCCCGCCGCACAGGAATGCATCAGCTACCAGATGCCTGCATTTCGGTACAACGGGCTGGTACTGGTGATCTACGGCGCCGCCAGGCAGCACCTTTCGCTCTTCCCGATGGGTGGGGAGTTGATCGAGCGTTTCGCCGCGGAGTTGGCTGATTTCAGCACCAGTCGCGGCACGATTCGCTTCACGCCGGAGAAGCCGCTGCCGGCGGCGCTCGTCCGCAAAATCGTCCGTGCGCGGATGGGGGCGATCGCCGCGACTGCGCGCGAAAGCAGAGCGCGAGTCAAGGCGTCCCGAAGGAAGACCTCGAAGCAGAAGTGAGAAACGCGGCTCAATGCTGCGTCGTCGCCGTCGCGCAGATGTGCTCCAGCGTTTCGGCGACGCGATCGGCGTCTTCCGTGCTTATGAATGGACCAAACGAGACTCGCGTCGTGCCGCCGCGGTCCGCCGTTCCGATCGTCTGATGCGCCAGCGGCGCGCAGTGCAGCCCGCTGCGCGTCAGCAGGCCGAACTGGTCTTCGAGGATCGCCGACAGCTCCGCCGGTTCGTAGCCCTCGACGCAGATACTGAACACGCCGACGCGTCGCGGCATTTCGCGCGGCCCGAACCAGGTCAGTCCGCCGATCGCGTTGAGGCGCTCGGCGAACCGTTCGCACAGCTCCACCTCATGCTTACGGACCGACTCGACGCCGCGCTCAAGCAGCCATTGCAGCGCCACATGCAGCCCCGCGAGTCCGACCGCGTTGTGGCTGCCGGATTCGAACCTGTCCGGCATGAACTCCGGTTGGGTCATCTGCTCGCTCGCCGAGCCCGTGCCGCCCTCGCGAACCGTCTGAAGGCGACCCTCCAACTCGGCACGAATCAGCAGCACACCCGTACCCAGCGGGCCGAGCAGGCCCTTGTGCCCCGGCGTCGCCAGAAAGTCGACCGGCAGCCGCGAAACATCGATCGGAAGGTGCCCCGCACTCTGGGCCGCGTCGATCAGCAGCAAGACGCCGCGGCAGCGGCAAATCTCGCCGATCGCGGCGATGTCCTGCACCGCGCCGGTCACGTTGCTCGCATGATTGACGGCGACGAGGACGGTTCGAGCGGTAATCGCCGCTTCGATCGCCGCCGGATCGACAATCGTCGTACTCGCGTCGGCGGCGACAATCGTCCATTCGACGCCGCGCTGGGCATGGAGCGCCTCGAGCGGCCGCAGCACGGAATTGTGGTCCATCGCCGTCGTAACGACGTGGTCGCCGTCGCGCACGACTGACTTGATCGCCATGTTGAGCGCGTCCGTCCCGTTGAGCGTGAAAATGACGTGGTCTTCGCCGCGGGCGTTGAACAGCTTGCGGATCAGGTCGCGCGTTTGCGTCAGCAGGCGGCTCGACTCCATCGCCTCGCGATAGGCGCCGCGGCCGGCGCTCGCGCCGATGTTCTCGATGTAGTCGCGCAGCGCCTCGCTGACGCCGGGCGGCTTGGGAAAGGTCGTAGCGGCGTTGTCCAGATACAGTCGCTGCATTCTTCGATAATCCTCACGAAACGCCCTGTTGCCCGGTGCGGCGGGCCTGGCGGGCTTCCTCGCGAATCAGCTTGCCCAGGTGCAGCCGCAACGCCGTCTGAGGAGGATAGCGCGTCAATCGGTAAAAGCCCGGCGGGCAATCCGCACCCAGAGCATAGACCGATTCGTCATTCACGCTCAGGCGATACACGGCGAAATAGTCGTCTTCGCATCGAAACAGCCCGGCCAATTCGGGCGATGAGAGTCGAGCCCCCGCGGCGACCTCGCGCAACACGGCGTGGAGCCGCTCACGCGCCCCGGGCGGCTCGACCGGCGCGTCCACCCGCTGCACGCCCATCTCCAGCATGAATCGCGTGCCGATGTGAAAGCTGTATGCATCGTCGGCGGATAGCTCGTACGCCGGAAAGTAGTTCGCAGTTGTCGCGCCCACGACCACGAAGTGTCTACGCTCAGTCTCGCTGCACGCCGCCGCGCCGGGCGACGGGATCAGCTCAAACGAAAACAGACACGCTGGCCCCTCGCCTTCAAGCGGCGACTCATCAAATGCAGCTTCAAACATCGCCTGTGATGGCGCGCGCGGCCCCAACTCGGCTCGCAGATAATCGAGCGCCGCGGATCCCAGGGGGTGTTTCGCCGCATCGCTCATGCGCACTGCTCTTTGGCGAGGGCGGCAGCGCCGATCAGCCCGGCGTCTTCGGCGAGGGTGGCGAAAACCAGCTCGGGAAAATCGTTCGTGACGCGCCAGTTCAGGCGGGCGAACGCCTCGCGCAGCGGCGAAAGAAGCTGGTCGCCGGCGTTGATCAGGCCGCCGGAAAAGACGATCCGCTGCGGGTTGAGCAGGTGTTGCAGGTTGATGCAGGCCGCGGCGAGGTGGTTGCACGCCTCGGCCCAGATACGTTTCGCGGTCGGGCAGCCGTCGCGACAGGCGCGGGCCACGTCGCCGGAGTTGATCTCGTCGCCCCGACGGATTCGCTGGGCCAGCAGCGACTCGGCTCCGTCCGCGACGGCCTCGACGACCCGCTCGGCGATTGCGTTGGCGGAGGAGTACCGCTCGAGGCAGCCCTTTTGACCACATGGACAGGGGCGGCCGTCCAGCACCGCGATCATGTGGCCGACTTCGCCGGCGCTGTCGAACACGCCGCGCACCAGGAGATTGTCGATCACCACGCCGCCGCCGATGCCGGTCCCGAGCGTCAGCAGCACCATGCAGGTACAGCCGCGGCCCGCGCCCGCGACGAATTCGCCAAACGCGGCCGCATTCGCGTCGTTTTCCAGAGAGACCGGCAGCCCCGTCGCTTTGCTGAGGTCGTCGCGCAACGGCACGTTGACCCAGCCGGGAAGGTTGGGAGCGCCGAAGATGATGCCGCGCCTGTGCGAGAGTGGCCCGGGCACGCCGATTCCGATTCCGGTCGGCTGTGTGCCGCGGCCGGCGGCGCGTTGGATGGTCGCGACGAGATCAGTCAGTCTGCCAACGACATGGCGATACCCCCGATCGGCCTCGGTCGGAACGGACCAACGCTCCAACAATCGCCCCGAGGCGGCCAAAAGCCCGGCCTTGATGTTGGTGCCGCCCAGATCGATGCCGATGAGTGCCGCGTCCGCCACGAACCGCGCTCCTGCCGGCGGGAAATCCGCCAAAAGGGGAGAGTATAGCGGCGGACTGGGCCCGCGCATTCTGATCGGCGACGGCGGGGCCCCGCGGGGCACTCGTCAGTTTTGAGAGTTGTGGGGCAGGTCTCTGGCCTGTCTCTCCGGCGAAAACTGTTCCTGCACCATACGGATCTGATTCCGAAGAGACCGGACGGAGCCCGGCCCCACAATTCAAATCCGACCAGTGCCCCCCGCCGGCGCAAAGCCGAATCTCGACCTTGAATCTGATGGCAGGGCGGCTAAGATGGCGGACCCGACAGGTTCCGACCGGCGACGGTGGGTAGTTGGGGTATGTCTCGACAGAGAGGAATTCACGTGCATGATTAGGGTGAAGGTCCGAGCCAACGAGTCAATCGAGCAGATGGTCCGGCGGTTCAAAAAGCTCTGCGAAAAAGAGGGCCTGACGCGCGACATCAAGCGCACCAGCTATTACGAGAAGCCCTCGGAGCGCCGCCGCCGCAAGGTGCGAAAGAGCGTCAAGCGGATCATTCGGGACGGTTGAATTCCGATTGCTCGGGCCCGCGATGACGATTGCCGGCATTCGCCGGCGCGCTCGCGGCGTACGCAACTCTATTTGTGCCATAAGGTTATTGGACGAATTGCGTTTCGGGCTCGGTGGCTCGAGGCGTGAGAGGTCCAGCAAAACGCCGATGCAGCGCAACGGCGGATCGAGCAAAGCGATATTCCGACATTGCCGCCACGGCGCGGTTCGGCGATGTCGTCAGTCTGATTGTTTCACAAGATGAGTTGCCCGAATCCGACGGCTGCATGGCAGCGGCCAAACTACGGGCGGCCAACTGAGTTCGCGAATCCGCCGCGGGTGTCGGCTGCGGCGGAGATTTCCGGTTGCCTGGCTGAATTTTCAGAACGCGAGGAAAGCATGGCGGTGAATT
>JACRLV010000390.1 GCA_016235145.1 Planctomycetota bacterium | reverse complement strand
TTCGCGTCGGAAATTTCGACATGAGCCGCCGCCCGCATGCACCGGACGCCGTGCTTGATGGCCGGACCGCAGCGGCGCTGGCCATTCAAGCGGCACTGTACGACGACGCATTTGTGGCGGACTGCATTCGCGCCTGGCGCCGCGAAGGACGGATCGACCCGCGCGAGGCGAACCTGGCGACCGAAATCGGGCTGGGCGTCATCCGGCGGCTTCCGATCATCGAGCGCGTTCTGCGTGCGGCGGCACGGTATGAGCCTCACCGCGTGCGACCGGAAATCCGGACGATTCTGCTGGTTGGCGCGTACCAACTCCTCTACCTCGACCGGATTCCCGACTACGCGATCGTGTCGGAAGCCGTCCGTTCGGTTCGCGAAAGCCGCTTGAGCCGCGCGGCCGGCATGGTAAACGCGGTGCTGCGCAACCTGGTTCGCGCGCTCGAAACGCGCCGCTGCACGCTCCCGGTGCAGGACGCGGAATCGGTTTGTGCAGACCCGCGGCTGACACGCGCGGTGCGGCTGAATTGGAACGACTATTGCGTTCTCACGGTCGATGCCTTTCCAGCGCCGCAACCCGGCGACGCGTACCTGCGCTACGTAGCGGCGGCGACCGGCGAACATTTCGAGCGGCTACGAGCGCTCGCCGCGATTCACGGCGCCTCGGTCGCAACGCAAACCGCATGGACCGCACAAGCGACGCCGCCGGTCGTGGTCCAACGAAACCCGCTGCGCGTCGATGCCGCCGCGTTCGTCGCCGCGATGCGAGCCATTGACGCGGACGCCGAATTCGACGACGAAGCCGCGGCGACCTGCGCGTTTCTTTCGCCCGGCAGCTCGATCCTCGACTCCGCGTGCTTTCTGGAAGGCCAGTGTTGGGTGCAGGACACCACCGCACGGCTCGCCTGCCGCCACGTCGCCGCCAAGGCGGGCGAGCGAATCGCGGACTGGTGCGCCGCACCCGGCGGGAAGACAGTCGCGCTTTGCATCGACGCAGCGGACAAGGCCGCGTTGCTTGCGCTCGATGTTTCCGAACAGCGCCTTCTGCGCGTTGCGGATAACATCGCCCGCATGCAGCTACGGGGAGTCGAATGCCGTCCGCATGGCCTGCCCGTTCCGAAACTCGATGCTCGTGGTCTTGACGCGACACTCGTGGACGTCCCCTGTTCCAACACCGGCGTCTTCGCCCGCCGCCCGGAAGCCCGCCTCCACCTCAATGCGAAAACGCTTGAATCGCTCGTCACGCTCCAGCGTGAGATTCTCACCGCTGCGGCCAAGCACGTTCGGCCCGGCGGCCGGCTCGTCTACAGCACGTGCAGCATCGAGCCGCAGGAGAACGCGGAGCAGATCGCACATTTTGCGACCTCCAACTTCGGCTGGACGGTCGAAACGAGTGAATTCACCGCGCCGCGCTGGGGTCCGCGAAAGGCCGACTGGCGGGACGGCGGCTTCGTCGCCCGCCTGCGATACAAGTAGGACTCCGTTTCGCTGGGCTCTGCCCGGCCGGGGCGAAACCTGATCCGCAACGGCCTCGCGCACCCAACGCGGTTTCACGTGCGGCCGACAGCCTCCCGCGCCGCCGATTTCACGTTACCATGTTGACGGCGAGTGGTTTCGAGACAAACTTTCGGCCGTCTAGTTAGGGGAGAAACGATGGATATGCGTTCGCTGTTCTGCAAAGCGCTGCTTCCGCTGGGAATCGTGGCTGTCGTTGGCTGTGAAAACAAGCCGCCACCGCCGCCGCCTTCGCCCACGCCGGCTTCGCAGCCGAGCAAATCGGATGAGGCGGCACTCAAGGAATTCCTCGCCGGCGGCAAAACCGCGCAGCCCGCAGCCGGCGGCGGATCGGGCGCCGCGTTGCCGGCGGGGCATCCGCCGATCAGCGGCAGCGGCGGCGGACCGGCCCGCCCCGCTCAAGGCGCGGCGCCGGCGCCGACCGGAAAAGACCTGCTGTGGAAAGCACCCGCCGATTGGCAGCCGACGCCGCCCGCCAGCAGTATGCGGCGAGCTCAATACGCGTTGCCTCGCGCAGAGGGAGATGCCGCGGACGGAGAAATGGTCGTGTTCTATTTCGGCCAGGGTGAAGGCGGCACGGTCAAGATGAATCTCGATCGCTGGCGCGGCCAGTTCTCGACCTCCAGCGGCGAGCCGCTCCCAGCCGACGCCGGCACAAGCGAGGCGTTTGAGGCGAACGGAATGAAAATCACCCTGCTCGAACTGGACGGGCGGTTTTCCGCCGGTTCGATGACGGGCGGACCGGCGGCTGCTCCGCTTGACGGCTACCGGATGATCGGGGCTGTGGTGGAAACCAAGCAAGGCCCGTGGTTTTTCAAGGCGACCGGGCCAAAGGCCACGATCGAAAAACAGAAAGCGGCGATTCGCGAGATGCTCCAGAACGTCAAGGAACCTGAGTAGGCCGCCCGCAAGCCAGACGCTTTCCGAAAGAGGCGCGTCGGGAGCACCCCATGGCGGACCGCATTGAGTTGTGCGAGATCCTCGCTCGCGGCATCGTCGGCCTCGGCGAGGCGGAGCGCCGCGAGCGGCAGGACGTGGTGGTCTCGGCCGTGCTGGAAATCGACCTGGCGGCCGCGGGCGAATCGGACCGGGTCGAGGATTCCGTCGATTATGCCCGCATCAAGCGGCGGATCGTCGGCTACGTCGAAACCTCGTCTCATCGCACGCTGGAGACGCTCGCGACGCGCATCACGCGGCTTTGCCTCGCCGAGCCGCGCGTGTTGCATGCCACCGTGCGAATTGAAAAGCCGACCGCGGAGCGATTCGTCAAGTCGATCGCAGTCGAAATATCGCGCGAGCAGCCGGCGCACCAGCACCGGCGGCCGGCGTACATCGTGCTCGGGTCAAACCACCGGGCCGACACGATGCTGGCGTCGGCGATCTACAAGCTCACCACGCTCGGCCGGATCGTCGCGCGGTCCGGCGTCTATGAGACCGCGCCCTCGGACAAGTCGAGCACCTCGAACTATCTAAACGCCGCGATTCGGCTGGACACGATCCTCGGCCCCGAAGATTTGCAGAAAGCACTCAAAGACGTCGAAGTCGAACTCGGCCGCTCGCGCGAGCACGGATCACCGATCGCAATCGATCTGGACCTGTGCCTGTTCGGTTCGGAAGTCATCGCCACGCCGGAGTTGCGTCTGCCGGCGCCGCAACTACTGACGGAGAGTTACGTCGCCGTGCCCATCGCCGAGATCGCCGACACGCTGCTTCATCCCGCGGCACGCGAGCCGATGCGGGTGATCGCGGATCGGCTGATCCAGCGCACCGGAGCGGTTCCGAAACGCACGCCGATGGTCTTGCCCGACGTTTGAGCCGATCGCGCACAGATCGATTTATCGGGCGTGCGGTTTCAAGAAGTTTTTTGAATGGCTTCCCGGCGGCGATTCGGGGAATATAGTGAAGTAACGCCGCCTTCGCGGGTCGGGGTTCTGGTCTGCAAACTCATTCGGTCGGGGGAGAAGAGTGACTACAACGATGCGTTTCCGTCGGATGCGGCCGCTTCAGGCGGCGATCGCTGCGACCTTGGCGGCGGGCGGGTTCTCAGGCTCGGCCGGCGCCTCCGAGCGGGCCGTCCTGATTGTCGATCCGACGCGACCGGAGTCGATGTACGTCGCCAACTATTATCAGCACGCGCGCGGCATTCCGGCCGCCAACATTCTCTACATCAAACCCCCCGCAACGTTCGCGAACTTCGCGGATGTGCAGGCCAAGGCCCTGCTCGGCGCCCTCGACAATCGGCGACTGGATGACCACGCGGACTTCGTCGTCGTGACTTCGCCGGCGAGTTTTTTCGTATCCGCGCCGGGAATTGTCTCGGACGGCTGCTCTCCGGTGAATCGGTTCTCGATCAGCGCCGCGTATACACACGCCAACAATACGGCGGAGATTCTGGCGGGAATCGGCTCGAACTACTCGAATCGGTACTACAGCACCACGACCACGCCGACGGCGTTTGATAGCAGCGTTTCCTGGTCCGGCGGCAGTCCCGGCTCCGGGACGAACGCGCGGCGCTACCACGTCGGCGCGTGCCTCGGATACACCGGCTCGCTCGGCAATTCGCTTAGCGAAATTCTGACGCTGATCGACCGCAGTGTCTTGGCCGACGGCACGCGGCCGCCGGGAACGTTCTATTACGAACAGACGACCGATTCGGCCCGCAGCGGACCGCGGCAGGCTTCGTTCGACGCGGCGGTGAACGCGATCATCGCGCTGGGCGGCCAGGCAGAGCACCAGATGGCGATTCTGCCGATCGGGCGGCACGATTGCCTCGGCATCATGACCGGCTGGGCGGATCCGGGCATTCTCGCGGCGAACATGACCATCCTGCCCGGAGCGTTTTGCGACCATCTAACGAGTTATGCCGCGACGTTCGACGTCGCATCCCAAGAGAAAGTGTCCGCGTGGATCGCCAAGGGCGCGAGCGGATCGTGGGGCACGGTCGAGGAGCCGTGCAACTATCCCGGCAAGTTCCCGCACGCCCGACTCCACGTCTACTACTACCAAGGTCTCACGCTGGGCGAAGCGTGCTTCCGAAGCGTCGCGTTCGCGCCGATCCAGGGGCTGCTCTACGGCGATCCGCTGACGCGGCCCTTTGCATACATCCCGACCGTGTCGGTCAGCGGCGTGCCGACTTCGCCGGTCGGCGGCGTCGTGCCGCTTGCGATCAGCGCGAGCACGGCGAATCCGGCCGCCGCGATCGCCACATACGACATTCTCGTGGACGGGACGTTGCTGGATTCCGTACCCGCCGGCGCGGCCTATTCGCTGTACACGACGCGCCTTTCCGATGGTTGGCATGATCTACGCGTGCTGGCGTACGACGACACGCCGGTGAAGTCGGTCGGCCGCTGGATCGGCTCAATCGTCGTGAGCAATCTCGGGCAGTCCGCGAGCATTTCGGCGCCCGTGAACAGCGGCGACCTGGATACGGATTTCCAGTTCGACGTCTCCGCTCTCGGCGACGGAATTCGCGAAGTTCGGCTGGTGCACAACGGCCGTGTGCTTGGCGCGGCGCCTGCCACGAGCGCGACGTTTCATGTCTTCGGCCAGACCCTGGGAGCGGGGGTCGCGCACGTGCAGGCCGAAGCGCTGGTCACTGGAGGCCGGCTCGTGCGCAGCGCACCGGTCGAGTTGCAGATCAGCTACAACGGCGGTTCGCCCGACGGCCAGCCGCCCGTTTCCTCAAGCTACACGGCCCGGGTGCAGCGCGGCACCGACGCGCTGATCGAGCTGCCCGCGACGTTTCGCGGCGATCCGGCGACGCTGACCTACGTCATCGTGTCAGGACCGACGCAGGCGACCATTCCCGCCGGACAAAGCGGCCCGACGCGCGTCATCACGCCGACCGCCGCTGCGTATGGGGCGGATTCGCTGCAATTCCGGGTGGACAGCCCATCGGGTTCCTCGGCGGTTGCGACGGTGCAGATCCAATACACGCCCTGCACCGGCGACATCGACCAGAGCGGGCAGGTGGACGTCGCTGACTTGGCGCTGCTGCTCTCGGAATTCGGGAGCGGGCAGGCTTATCCGTACGTCGACGGCGATCTGGACGGCGATCGATTCGTGATGCTGAACGACTTGGCGCTGCTGCTGTCGGCGTTTGGCGATTCGTGCCCATAGGCGCCGGCGCTTTTCGGCCTTCGTTTCCATTCCGCTAACGCCACCATCGCGCGCACGGAGAAAACCCGCCCCGCGGACCTCGGCACTGCCTGCCGCACCTGTCAGCATGACACGAAATCGCGGGGCGCCTCTGGATTCGTATATCGCCTAACTCTCATCCATACAATGAGTTACAGATTTCGCTGCGACTGGCACGGCCGATGCACAAGCAGTCCTTCGGGACGTAGTTGATCATGATGCATGACAAGGAGAGCCTAGCCATGTTGAGACTTCAAAGAGTGTTTCCTGCACCGTTCGACATCCTTCGCCCTGAGTTCGGCCGCCTGCTGGACCTTGCGACGCGGCCCTTCCTCGATGAGCCGGCCCTGCGGCCGCAGCAGCCGCTGCTGAACATCTGGGAAGAGGGCGACTCGCTGGTCGCCGAAGCGGAGCTTCCCGGTGTAAAGCTCGACGACATCGAGGTCACGGTTCTCGGCAACGAGCTGACGATCCGCGGCAGCCGCGGCTCGTGCGCGTGCGAGAAAGGCGCCGTTCACCGCAGTGAGCGGAACACCGGAGCGTTTTCGCGGACGGTCGCGCTGCCGGTCGAAATCAACGCCGAGCGGGTCGAGGCGGCTTTGAAGGACGGCGTCCTGACCGTGGTGATGCCGAAGGCGGAAACCGCGAAGACACGCAAGATCACTGTGCGGGCCGTTTGAGAGACGTGACGGAAGAACAGAAATCAACGAAGAAGCGCCGCTTAGCGGCGACGAAGGAGCAGAAGCCATGCGTTGCTGTGAAACAACGGAGAACAATCGGACTGAAGTTGCGAAGCCGGAGCAGGTCGGCAGCAACACCGAGTACGCGCCGGCGGTTGATATTCGCGAATCGGCGGACGAATTCGTGCTTGTCACGGACGTTCCCGGGGCCTCGGCCGAAGACGTGGACGCGCGCTACGAGCGCGGCACGCTCACGATCCGGGCACGCGTGAAGCCGCGCCGGCAAGAAGATGCATCATTCCTGTTGCGCGAATACGGCGTCGGCGATTTCCGCCGCGCTTTTGAAATCGGCGAGGGCATCGATGCATCGGGAATCCAGGCAGAAGTCGCGGACGGCGTGCTGACGCTTCATCTGCCCAAAGCCCCCGCCGCGAAGGTTCGCACGATCAAGGTGAAGGGCGCCTGACGCGCCGAATAAGGAGAAGCCGTAGCGTCGGACCTCCGAGTCCGACGATGGCGAAAGCCGTAGCGTCGGACCTCCGAGTCCGACGCTACGGGTCCGACGCTACGGAAAAACGTCCGGTGATATTGGCAATCAAAGGAGACAAACCATGAAACTGATTCCGTGGAAAGGAAAGAGGGAGCTGGAGGCTTCGCGGCCTGCCGATCCCTTCATTCGACTGCGGCAGGAGATGGACGACCTCCTGGGCCGCTTCTGGCGCGAGCCGTTCGGCGACGCGTGGAACCGCATGAGCGAAATGTCGGCGGGTCCGCGAATGGACATCGCCGAATCCGAAGACGAAATCACGCTGCACTTCGAGTTGCCGGGCATCAAACCCGAAGAGGTCGAGATCTCCGTCAGCGGCGACACTCTCTCCATTCAAGGCGAGAAATCCGAGACCACCGAGGAAAAGCGCGGCGAATGCACCTACAGCGAGCGAAGCTATGGACGATTCGCTCGGTCCGTGCGCCTGCCGGCCGGCGTGGATTCGGAGAAGGTGGACGCCAACTACCGGGACGGCGTGCTGAGCGTAACCTTGTCGAAGCTGCCCGGCGAAAAGCCGCGGAAGATCACAGTCCGAAGACCCTAGGAGTGCGGGATTGAGCTCCTCGCCATGTTGGCGGGGCCGCACGCACGAGCCGGGGCCGGCGCGCGAGTCGCCGGCCCCGGTATTTATCCTCGGCTGCCGCCGACTGCTGGCGACGCGCCTGCGATTCGCATATATTCCGCTCCGCGCGGTGGTT
>JACRLV010000389.1 GCA_016235145.1 Planctomycetota bacterium | reverse complement strand
TCTGCGTCGCTGCGCGGTGCGGCGTCGTTTTATGACGACTTGCATACCGATCCCGACGCACTTCGGGTCTGTCGGGGAACCTCCTGCGTCTTG
The DNA here is from genome assembly GCA_016235145.1 of Planctomycetota bacterium. GTDB lineage: Bacteria > Planctomycetota > Phycisphaerae > UBA1845 > Fen-1342 > JACRLV01. Next base: position 4,276 of record JACRLV010000389.1, on the reverse strand, counting down.
GCGGGTGGCGATGCGGTCGAGCGAGCGGCTCACGCCCACGGAAATTGCCGCGGCGTGTATTGCCTTGGCTACTGCGATCGCTCCCCGGCGATTCTCACCGCGGATGGGCGCGCTTGCGCCGGGCTCCGATCGGAGGATGTCGCCAATGCGGTTCGTGGAGCTCCCCCGGCGACGCCTAGCTTATCGAGCATCCGTTGCACGGCTCGGCATCCGGTCGTCACCGGCCGCCTGAAAGACGGCGGATGCGCCGAACTGGCCGCTGCGCGGGCTGCCGGTGTGTACGCCGCACTGGAGCGCGCGTTGCAGCATCCGCCCGCCTGGACGATCCAGCGGGTCGAGCAATCCGGCGTGCGCGGCCGCGGCGGAGCCGGTTTTCCGACCGGGCAGAAGTGGCGTCTGGCGGCGAACGCCACAGGCGCCAGAAAGTACGTCATCGCCAACGGCGACGAAGGCGATCCGGGGTCATACATCGATCGCCTGCTCATGGAATTCGACCCGCACGCCATCCTCGAAGGTCTGCTCCTTGGCGGCTTCGCGATCGGAGCCCAAGTCGGCGTCGTCTACATTCGTTCGGAATACCCGGCGGCGCATGGCGCGATGCTGCGGGCTGTGAAAGAAGCGAGGGACGCGGGCTTTCTTGGGCCTTCGGTCTGCGGTTTGCGTTTTTCGTTCGACGTACACGTGTTTCCGGGTATGGGCAGCTATGTCTGCGGCGAAGAGACGGCCCTGCTCAACGCCATCGAGGGGCAGCGCGGCGAAGTGCGCGTCCGGCCTCCGTACCCCGTGAGCGAAGGTCTGTTCGGTTGCCCCACGGTCGTGGACAACGTGGAGACGCTCGTCAACGTGCCGTGGATCGTCGTGAACGGCCCGACGGCCTATCAGGCGCTGGGCACGACCGCGAGCCCGGGGACCAAAGCCCTGTGCTTCAACCACGGCTTCGCGCATCCCGGCGTCGTCGAGGTCGGCTTCGGCACGCCGCTGCGAGCGGTGATCGACGAAGCGCGCGGCGATCGCGAGATCGAGGCGATTCTGCTGGGCGGGCCGATGGGCTCGATCGTCCCGGCGGCGGATTGGGACGTGCCGATCTGCATTACCGAGATGGCCCGGCGGGGCATCACCCTCGGGCACGGCGGAATGGTGGCGCTGGCGCGGAAAACCGACTATCGGGCGCTGCTGACGCACCTGCTCGAATTCATGAAAGACGAATCCTGCGGCAGGTGCGTCCCTTGTCGCATCGGGTCGCGGCGGGCCTGGGAACTCGCTCAGGCCGGCGTGAGCCCGAAAAACTGCGACACGCTGCTGCGCTTGCTCGAAGTCATGGGCGAGGCCAGCCTATGCGCGTTTGGCCGCGAATCGCCGCAACCGGTGCGCCAGATTCTCCAATTGTTCCCGGATCGAATCTTCGGAACAGAGGGAGGCAGGCCATGAGCGGCAGACTCACGATCGACGGGCGCGTCGTCGAATTCGCGCAGGGCGAGACCATTCTCGACGCCGCGGTCCGCACCGGCGTCGAGATTCCGACGCTGTGCAAGGGAGATCACCTCAAGCCCGAAGGCGGCTGCCGCCTGTGCATGGTGGAGGTCGAGGGCCGCCGCCGGCTGGAAGCCGCTTGCCACACGCCCGCGTCCAACGGTCTGGTTGTGCATACCGCCACGCCGCGGCTTCAAGCGCTGCGGCGGGATTTGCTCGCACTGGTGCAGTCGGAACACGGGCCGAGCGCGTTCCAGCGTGCCAGCGACGGACACAAGTTTCAGCGGCTGTTCGCCGAGCATGGTCGGCCAAACCACTTCGGCAGTGCGTCGGAAGCTGGAAAAGCCGATGACTCGCATCCGTACCTGCGCTTCGACGCGGGCTTGTGCGTGAACTGCCGGCTCTGCCTGAACGTCTGCGAGCAGGTTCAGGGGCAGTTTGTCTGGGGAACCGTGGGGCGCGGCGGAAACGTCCGCATGGCGTACGGTCCGAACGAGCGCTTCGATGACGGACCCTGCGTCGCCTGCGGCGCGTGCGTCGATCAATGCCCCACGGGAGCGCTTTTCGACCTGGATCGCGCCACCGTCATTGCGCCGGCGGCGAAAGCCACGGATTCGGTCTGCGGATATTGCGGCGTCGGTTGCCGCGTGCGAATCGAATCCGCCGACAATCGCGTTCAGCGAATCGCCGGCGTGCCGGAAGCGTCCGTCAACCGCGGCCACCTGTGCGTCAAAGGGCGTTATGCCCACGCACACCACCACTCACCGGATCGGCTCACGCAGCCGTTGCTGCGCGAAAACGGCGGATGGAAGCCGATCCGTTGGGAAGAGGCGATTGCATGGGCGACCGCGCGGCTGGCGGAGATTCACGCCAAACATGGGCCGCACGCCCTGGGCGCGATGACCTCGTCGCGATCCACGAACGAGGCGGCCTACCTGCTGCAAAAGCTGTTCCGCACCCGCTTCGCGACCAACAATGTCGATTGCTGTGCCCGCGTCTGCCATTCGTCGACCGCCCTTGCGCTCGGCATCGCCACCGGAACGGGCGCGGCGTCCACGTCGTACGACGACATCGAGCGAGCCCGGCTGATCGTCGTCGCGGGCGCGAATCCGACCGAAGCCCATCCGGTCATCGGAGCGCGGATCAAGCAGGCGGCTCTGCGCGGGACGCCTCTGATCGTCATCGACCCGCGCCGCATCGAGCTTGCCGAATACGCCCATTTGCACCTCGCGTTGCGGGCCGGCACAAACGTACAGCTCTTCAACGGCCTGGCCAAGGTGCTGATCGAAGAGCGCTTGTTTGAATCGGAGTACATCACGCAGCGATGCGCCGGCATTGACGAGCTTCGCGGCCGATTGGAGCGGCTGAGCCTTGATGACGTCGAGCGGGTGACGGGTGTGTCTGCGCGTTTGGTGCGCGAGGCGGCCCGCCGGATGGGCGCCGCGCGGCCTTGCCTGTTTGTGAGCGGCCTCGGCCTGTCTGAGCTGACGCAGGGCACCGAATCGGTGATGACCTTTTGCAATCTCGGCCTGCTGACCGGCAGCCTCGGCAAGCCGGGCGCCGGCATGATGCCGCTGCGCGGTCAGAATAACGTGCAGGGCAACGCCGACATGGGCGGCATGCCCGACCGCGTCACCGGCTACCAGAAGCTCGACGATCCGGCGGTGCTGGAGCGGCTCGAACGAATTTGGGGCAAGCGCCCGCCGTCGTGGCCGGGAAAAACGATCCCCGACATGCTCGACGCGGCCGCCGCGGGCGAGATCAAGGCGCTGTACATCCAGGGAGAAGATCCCGCGCAGAGCGACCCGAACCAAAGCCACGTCATCCAGGCGCTTCAGCGCGTCGAGCTGCTCATTGCGCACGAGCTCTTTCTTTCGGAAACCGCCAAGCTCGCCCACATCGTGTTGCCGGCCGCCGGCGTGTTTGAGCAGGAAGGCACCTTCACCAACGCCGAGCGACGGATTCAGCTCGTGCAGCCCGCGGTCGATCCGCCGGGCGAGGCGCGGCCGGATTGGCGAATCATCCGCGACGTCGCCATTGCGCTTGGTGAACAGTGGAACTACAGCGGGCCGGCGGAAATCATGGATGAAATCGCCAAGGCGGCGCCAAGCCTATTCGGCGGCGTCTCCTTCGACCGACTGGCCGGCGACGGCATTCAATGGCCGTGCCCGGATCGGAATCACCCGGGTACCAGGACGGTGCATGGCGAGCGATTCGTATCGGGTAAGGGCAAGCTGACGTCCGTTGACTATCGCCCATCGCCGGAAAAGGTCAGCGGGGAGTTTCCCTATCTACTGATGACCGGCCGCGTTTTGGAGCACTACAACGTCGGCACGATGACGCGCCGCACGCCGAATCGCGCCCTGGCGGATTTCGACGCACTGGAGATCAACCCGACCGACGCCCGGCGGGAGCGCGTCCGCGACGGCCAGCGCATCCGCGTCCGCAGCCGCTGGGGCGAAGCGCAGGCGATCGCGCGGCTGACTGACCGCGTCGCAGCGGGTTCGCTGTTCCTGACCTTTCATTTCCCGGAGACGCACGCCAATCTCGTCACCAGCGCCTACAACGATCCACTGTCGAAATGCCCGGAGTACAAAGTCACCGCGGCGGCGATTGCGGCGATGTAGAAGTCGATTGCACTTCGCGAAAGGTCGGAAGGCGGCCCGGCAGGGTGGCACGCAACGCCGTTAACCAACTCTGGGGGTTCCTTGCAAGTTCATCCGATTAATTTCGGTCTTTTCTTGCAGGGTGAGCCTGCGCAAAAACGGAGCGCCCGGCGGCTTTTCGCGTTTCTTGCGCGGGTAGT
>JACRLV010000388.1 GCA_016235145.1 Planctomycetota bacterium | reverse complement strand
GCCGCCCGCGGCGCGTCGGCGTGCGGCCCTTGGCGTCGGGAGTCGGGGCTCCGTGCGGGTCGACGCTCGGCCGGTCGAGAAAATTATCCAGGGCTTCCAGAACGAGCGGCGACACGGCGTGTTCGAGCCGCTCGGCCTCGGCGTGAACCACCGACCAATCGAGCTTGAGCGTTTCGACCAGGAACGTCTCTACCAGGCGGTGCCGGCGAAGCACGTTGAGCGCGGCGCGTTCGCCTGTGGAGGTCAGCTTCACGCCGCCGAAACGCTCGTAGCGGACCAGCCTGGCTGCGGCCAGTTTCTTGATCATCGTGGTGGCCGTTCCGGTCGTGACGCCGACGATCGCGGCGATGCGCGACATCGCGGCTTCGCCCGTGGGGGACTCGCGGCCCAGCGAGAGAACGGCCTTGAGATAGTCTTCCGCAGTTTCGCTCGGCACGCTGTGCTCCTTTTCGGGCGGAGTTTACCGCGCCGGACCGGGGAGAGGGGCTCTTGACTTGCACGAATCTGACCGATAGAGTTTGAGTGGTCAAACTTATTCGAGCGACGGCTCGAACGTGGCGGCGGCCGCTGCTCCGGCCCCCGATTCCCGTTTGATCAAGCCGAATCCGCCTCGGGCGCAGGATTCGCCCCGCTGCGGTTGAGGCTGCGGTCGTGGGCAAGGATGACGGCAGCGTATGAACACGGCGTTCACCATTTTGGCTGCATTGACGGTGCTGGCGGTCGTGTGCTGGCCGCGGCAGGGGCTCCTGGCGCGCCGGCGGGAGGCGCGGGATCTGGCTGCCCGCGCTCGACGAGAAGACACCCTCAAGCACATCCTCAAGTGCGAGGCGGTCGGGCGCGTGGCGACGCTCGACAGCATCGCCGGCGCGTTGCAGATCACCACCAGCGAAGCCGCCGAGCTGCTCGATGAACTGGAGTCCCGCGACTTGCTGACCTTTGAGAGCGGCCCGCTCCGGCTGCGGCCCGCGGGACGCGAAATGGGACTGCACGTGGTCCGCGCACACAGACTCTGGGAGAGCTATCTGGCCGAGCAGACCGGCGTCGCGGAGGACGAGTGGCACTCCCGGGCGGAGAAAAAGGAGCATCTGCTCACGCCGGAGCAGACGCAGGCCTTATCGGCTCGGCTTGGCCATCCCATGCGCGACCCGCACGGCGACGCGATTCCTGCGGCGGACGGCGCGCTTGAAAACGACCATGACCACTCGCTGAACAGCGTGGCGCCGGAGACCCCGGTGCTGATCACGCACTTGGAGGATGAACCGGAAACCGTTTATCGCCAATTGGCGGCGATCGGACTGCGCCCCGGGATGCGGGCGTTCGTGATCGAGAAATCCGCTGCGCGGATTCGATTCTGGGCGGACGGCAACGAGCACATTCTGGCGCCGGTGCTGGCCCAGAACGTGACCATCCGACCGCTGCCTGAATTCCAGACCGCCGACCTGATCGATGAGGAGTTTCTTTCCGGGTTGCCGGCCGGACGATCCGCGCATGTTGTGGGATTGTCGCCGGCCTGTCGCGGTCCGGAGCGCCGCCGTCTGCTCGATCTGGGTTTTGTTCCGGGCACGCTGGTTGAAGTCGAACTGACCAGCCCGGCGGGCGACCCGACGGCCTATCGCGTGCGCGGGTCGGTCGTGGCCCTGCGCCGCGAACAGGCCAGCCTCATCCGCGTCAGCTCGCGAGAGGGCGTCGCCTGATGAAAGATGCGGAATCACAAGCTGCGTTTTCGATGCCCGTCCTGGAGACAGCGGCCCCTGACGCCTGCGCTTCGTGCAGCAGCTACCGCGCGGCCAATCTCCGCAAGCTCGGCGTCGCGGTCGGTTCGTGGGACTACGTCGTCGCGCTCGCCGGAAATCCCAACACCGGCAAGAGCACCGTGTTCAACGCACTCACCGGCCTTCGGCAGCACACCGGCAATTGGCCGGGGAAGACGGTCTCACGGGCGGAGGGCGGCTACGCCTATGACGGCAAGCGATTCAAGCTGGTCGATCTGCCGGGCACGTACTCGCTGCTTTCGACCAGCCTCGACGAGCAGATCGCCCGTGACTTCATCCTGTTCGGTCAGCCCGAGGTGACGGTGGTCGTGGTCGATGCGACCCGCCTGGAGCGCAATCTGAATCTCGCCTTGCAGGTGCTTGAAATCACCGAGCGTGCAGTCGTCTGCCTGAATCTGGCGGACGAAGCAAGCCGCCACGGAATCACCGTGGATGACCGGCAACTGGCCCGCGATCTGGGAGTACCGGTCGTGCCGACCGCGGCCCGTTTCGGGCGCGGATTGCGGGAGCTGCTGCACGCGATCAGCGAAGTGGCCGCGGGCAGGCTCGCGAGTCGTCCGCAGCGGCTGGAGGCCGAGCCGGCAGCGATCAAGAAGGCGCTGACCGAACTGATGGGCCAGATCAAGGCGTCGCTTCCCGACCTGCCGAACCCGCGTTGGGTCGCGTTGCGGCTGCTTGCGGGAGACGAGTCGATTGTGGAAGCGCTGCGCAGCGGACAACTCGGCTCGTTGCGGGCGATGGACGCGCCCCAGGCGGCGCCGGCTTGAGGGCGAAGACGACCATGAATGCACGCGAAACCAACGCCGGAAATCCGCAAGCCGATGTGATCATCGCGGCGGCGCTCCGATTGCGGCGTCAAATCCCGGGCGACCTTCACGAGCACATTGTGGAGGCGATCTATGGGCAGGCCGCGCGGATTGTCGATCGAGCGGTGTCGCGTCCGGGAAAGGCCGCGCGCCCGACGTTTGACCGAACGCTGGATCGCATCGTCACGAGCCGCCTGGCCGGCTTTCCGATCATGCTGCTCGTATTCGCGCTGATGTTCTGGCTTACGATCACCGGCGCGAACGTCCCCTCGGCGTTGATTGCATCCTTGCTCATCGACCAGGCGAACCCGTGGCCTCGTGATTTGGCCATCGCAGTGGGGTCGCCCTGGTGGCTGACCGGGCTGGTTGTGGACGGCATGTATCTCGGGGCGGCCTGGGTCGTCAGCGTGATGCTGCCGCCGATGGCGATCTTTTTTCCGCTGTTCACATTGCTGGAGGATTTCGGCTATTTGCCGCGGGTGGCGTTCAACCTGGATCGGCCGTTCAAGGCGTCCGGCGCGCACGGCAAGCAGGCCATGACCATGATGATGGGTTTCGGCTGCAACGCCGCGGGCGTTGTGGCGGCGCGAATCATCGACAGCCCGCGCGAGCGGTTGATCGCGATCCTGACAAACAACTTCGCCCTGTGCAACGGCCGCTGGCCGACGCAGATCCTGATCGCGACGGTGTTTCTCGGCGCGCTTGTGCCGCCGTCGCTGGCGGGCTTTGCATCCGCCGCCGCCGTAACGGGCGTGGCGATGCTCGGCGTGTTGCTGACGTTCGTTGTCGGCTGGGGGCTGTCGCGAACGGTGCTGCGGGGCGAGGTCAGCACCTTCAGCCTGGAATTGCCGCCGTACCGGCCGCCGATGATCTGGCAAACTCTTTACACGTCTCTGATCAGCCGCACGTTATTCGTACTGTGGCGGGCTGTCGTGTTCGCGCTGCCGGCGGGCGCCGTGATCTGGCTGGTCGCCAATATTCACTTCGCCGGCGACAGCCTTGCGGGGCACTTCATTCGGATTGTCGATCCGGCGGGGGCGCTGATCGGGCTCAACGGCGTGATCCTGCTCGCGTATGTGATCGCCATTCCCGCGAACGAGATCGTGATTCCCACGGTCTTGATGCTGACCGTCGCGGTAGCGGGCGTTAAGGGCGTCGGAGCGGGCGCGGGGGTGATGTTCGAGCTGGAGTCGACGAGCGCCGTCCGCGACCTGTTGACGGCGGGCGGATGGACGACGCTGACGGCGGTGAATCTGATGCTCTTCAGTCTGCTGCACAATCCGTGCAGCACCACGCTGTACACGATCTACAAGGAAACCGGCAGCGCCAAGTGGACCGCCGTATCCGCGCTGCTGCCGCTGGCGATGGGATTCCTTGTGTGCGGTTCGGTTGCCTGGGTCTGGCGGCTTGTGGCGTGAGTCAGGCGGCCTCAGGCAGCGTGGGGCAGTGAATCTTCCGAATTGTGCCGCGTCCGCGTTTCCTTGTCGTTGATCGCTACGCCTGGCCGCGTACCGCCGCGACCGCTCGAAACAACGCCGCGGCTTTGTTCAGCGTTTCCTCGTATTCCGCCTCCGGCGACGAATCCGCGACGATTCCCGCTCCCGCCTGGATGTAGCCCTTCTCGCCCTTCATCACGATCGATCGGATCGCGATGCACAGGTCAACGTCGCCGAGGAGGCTGAAGTAGCCGATCGCGCCGGCGTAGACGCCGCGCCGAGTCGGCTCCAGCTCGTCGATGATCTCCATCGCCCGCACCTTCGGCGCGCCGGAGACCGTGCCGGCCGGGAAGGCGGCGGAGAAGACGTCGATCGCATCGCGGCCGTCGGCCAGCCAGCCTTCGACCGTCGAAACCAGGTGCATCACGCGCGAGTGGCGCTCGATGTCCATGATGCCGGTCGCATGAACCGAGCCGTACTCGCACACGCGGCCGAGGTCGTTTCGCCCAAGATCGACCAGCATCACGTGCTCGGCCCGCTCTTTCGGATCAGCCCGCAACTGCGTTTCGAGCAGCGCGTCCTCTTCCGGCGTTTCGCCGCGCCGCCGTGTTCCCGCCAGCGGCTTGGTCGTGACGCGCCGGCCGTAGGAACGCACGAGCATCTCCGGCGAGGAGCCGGCGATGTGCAGATCTTCGAGCCGCAGAAAGTACATGTACGGCGACGGATTCGTCGTGCGCAGGGCGCGGTAGACCGCGAGCGCGCGGGCGGTCTCCGGCGTCGGCGTCGCGAGCCCGTCCGGCGGGACATCGGACAGCGAGAATTCGAAACGCTGCGACAGCACGACCTGAAAAATGTCCCCGGCGTTGATGTGCTCCTTGGCCCGAAGCACCATCGCGCAGAATTGCTCACGGGTCATGTTCGCGATCAGGCCGGGCGGCGGGAATGCAGCCGATGCGGCGGGCGCTGCTGCGGGTTCTTCGCTGTGGGAGCTGGGCTCCAGCGATGCGAGGGCCGCTGCGATGTCCCTCAGCCGCTTTTCGCGTCCGTCCTCAGAGTAAACCAATACGTGTACGACTTTTTCGAGGTGGTCAAAGCAAATCACTTCGCGCGGAAAAAGGAAAAACGCGTCCGCGATTTCCGGTTCATTGATGGATTTCGACGGGATGCGTTCGATCCACCGCACGCTGTCGTAGCTCAGGTATCCGACCGCGCCGCCGCAGAAGGGCGCGACGGGGGGGACTTCCGGATGGGCCCTCACAAGCGATCGCAGGGTTTCAAGCGGGTTGCCGTCGATCCGCTGGGTTCGACCGCCGCACGTGAGCCGGCTGGACATTCCCTGCGCTCGAAGCGTCCAATGGGGCCGCCCGCCGACGAAGGAGTAGCGCCCGCGCACGCCGCGGGATTCGAGCGATTCGTAGAGGAACGCGATTGGGTCTCCGCCGTAGAGCCGCTCGAAAAGCGCCAGCGGCGCGGCCCGCGTGGCAAAGCGGCGATAGCTGAACGGCGGCACCTTTGGCAGGCATTCGACGCCGGCGGCGCTTTTGGACGTCACGATCCGAGCCTCCGGTGAAGCGCGGGCGCGAGCAATCGCAGGTCGTCCATCATCGCGGCGAACATGTCGAGCGTGAGCGCCTGGGCCGCGTCGGAGAGCGCTTTTTTCGGGTTGGTGTGGACTTCGACCATTACGCCGTCCGCGCCCGCGGCGATCGCGGCCCGCGCCAGCGGGATCACCAGGTCGCGCTTTCCGGCGGCGTGGCTCGGGTCGACGATCACCGGCAGATGCGTGATGCGCTTGAGTTCGGGAACGATGCTGAGGTCGAGCGTGAAGCGCGAGTAGTCGCTGAAGGCCCGGATGCCGCGCTCGCAGAGGATCACGTTGCGGTTGCCTTCGCTCATGACGTACTCGGCCGCCAGCAGAAATTCTTCCAACGTGGATGACATGCCGCGTTTGAGAAAGACGGGGTGCTTGCTGCGGCCGGCCCGCTTGAGCAGGGCGTAGTTCTGCATGTTGCGGGCGCCGATCTGAATGATGTCGACGTGCTGCTCAATCAGCTGCGTATCGTCCGTCGCCATCAGTTCCGAGACGATCGGCAGGCCGGTCTGTGTGCTGGCTTCGGCCAGGATCTTCAGCCCTTCGGCGCCGAGCCCTTGAAACGCGTAAGGCGACGTGCGCGGCTTGAAGGCGCCGCCGCGGAGGATGTGCGCCCCGAGCCGCTTCAGTTCCGCCGCCACGCCGATGGTCTGCTCGTGCGACTCGACCGAGCAGGGGCCGGCAATGACGACGATTTCCGGGCCGCCGATGTCGACCGGGCCGCCGCCGGCGACGGGCTTGTTGCTGCAATGGCCGGCGCGAACGTGGACGATGGTGTCTTCCGGCTTCATCTCCCGGTTGGTGAGCTTGAACGGCCGCGTGACGCGGATCACCTCGATCACGCCGGGCAGGCCGGCGAACGCGCCCGGATCAACCGGGGCGAGATTGCCGGTCACGCCGATGGCGGTGCGCGATTTGCCGGGGATGGGGTGCGGCGTCAGCTTCGCCTCGCGCACCGCGCGGCAAACGCTGTCGACTTCCTCGGCGGTGGCGTCGGTACGCATGACGATCAGCATTGATTGCTCCTGACGGAGAGAAGCGAGAATCGAATAGCGAGAATCGAGATCGGAATAGCGAATTTCGAATAGCGAGTAACGAGTTGGATTCGTCCACTGGCGCGCAATTCGCGGTTGTAATCACGAAACGCCATGTCCGATCTCGCTTCTCGCTGTTCGCTTCTCGCTTCTACCGTCTACCAACTCGTTTTCCCTGCTCGCTATTCCGAATTCCCAGCTAACACGCCTCCGCCAACTCGCGCACAACCTCGCCCAGGTCTTCGCCTGCGTCGATCGCGCTGACCAGGCGACTGCCTACGACGACCCCGTCAGCCTGGCCGTGCAGCGCGCGGATGTGCTCGGCATTGGAGATCCCAAAGCCGACTGCGATCGGCGTTTGCGCCACGGCGCGAAGTCGCGACAGGAACGAAGCGAGTCCGTCGGCAAGGCCGCCTTGCACGCCGGTGGTTCCCAGGCGGCTGACCGCATAAATGAACCCGCGGGTGCGGGCGGCGATTTCGCGCAGCCGCGCCGGCGTGCTGGTCGGGGCTGCCAGGAAAATCAGGTCGATTCCGGCCGCGTCCGCCATCGTGAGCCACTCGTCGGATTCTTCGACGGGCAGGTCGGCGATGATCAGGCCGGTTGCATCGGCGTCTCGCATCGCCGCCAGGAGACGCTGCGGCCCGTACGCGAGCAGCGGGTTGAGGTAGGACATCAGGACGCGCGGCTGCGGCGTCGGCGTCGCGCGCAGCGTCTGGAGCAGCGAATCGAGCGTCGCGCCGGCGGCGAGGGCGGTCTGCGACGAATGCTGAATCGTGGGCCCGTCGGCAATCGGGTCGGAAAAGGGAACGCCGATCTCCAGCAGGTCCGCGCCCGCCTGCGCGACGGTGTGCAAGTGGTGGGCGAACACATCCCGATTCGGGAAGCCGCCGGTCAGGTACGGAACCAGCGCCATCCGGCCCCGCGTCCGCGCTGAATCAAAAGCCTGCCGAATGGTCACCAATTACTTCCCCTGCGTACCGCTCCGAAGGTTCAAAACTCGTTACTCGCTATTCGAAACTCGCTATTCGCTGTGCATAACTCGTTACTTGCAATTCGAAACTCGCTATTCCGATCTCGATTCTCGCTGCTCGATTCTCGTTTCTCAAACGACTCCCTCGACGATCTCCAGATCCTTGTCGCCCCGGCCCGACAGGCATACGACGATCGTCTGGTCCCGTGCCAGCATCGGCGCCATCTTCGTCGCCTGGGCGACCGCGTGCGCGGACTCCAGCGCCGGAATGATGCCCTCGCTGGCCGCCAGCAGGCGGAGCGCGTCGAGCGCCTCGTCATCCGTGCAGAAGTTGTATTCCGCCCGGCCCGACACCTTCAGCCACGCATGTTCCGGGCCGACGCCGGGGTAGTCCAACCCGGCGGATATCGAATGCGTGCCGAGGATCTGCCCTGCGGCGTCCTGGATCAAGTAACTTCGGGCGCCGTGCAGCACGCCGACGCGGCCGGTGGATAGCGTAGCGGCGTGCTCGTTGGTGTCGATGCCGCGGCCGCCGGCCTCGACGCCGATCAGTTGCACTTTTGCATCATTCAGAAACGGATGGAACATCCCGATGGCGTTCGATCCGCCGCCGACGCAGGCGACGACGACGTCGGGCAGGCGGCCTTCGCGGGCGAGCATCTGCTCGCGCGTTTCGCGGCCGATCACGCATTGAAAGTCGCGCACGATCATGGGGAAGGGATGCGGGCCGACGACCGAGCCGACGACGTAGTGCGTGGTTTGCACGTTGGCGACCCAGTCGCGCATGGCCTCGTTGATCGCGTCTTTGAGCGTGCGGCTGCCGCTTTCGACGTGCACGACCTTCGCGCCGAGCAGGTCCATACGCAGGACGTTGAGACGCTGCCGTTTCACGTCGTCCGAGCCCATGTAGACGACGCACTCGAGTCCGAGCAGGGCGCACGCGGTCGCGGTCGCGACGCCGTGCTGGCCCGCGCCGGTTTCGGCGATCACGCGTTTCTTCCCAAGCCGCCGCGTCAGCAGGGCCTGGCCGAGGCTGTTGTTGATCTTGTGGGCGCCGGTATGGGCGAGATCTTCGCGCTTCAGAAAAATCCGCGCGCCGCCGAGCTGCCGGGTCAGGCGCTCGGCGAAATACAGGGGCGTGGGCCGTCCGACATAGTTTCGCAATAGCGAAGCGAGGTCGGCCTGAAAGGCCGGGTCGCGTTTCACTTCGTCGTAGGCGGCGGCCAGTTGCTCGAGCGCGTGCATCAGCGTTTCGGGCACATAGCGGCCGCCGAACGCGCCGAAGTAGCCGCGGGCGTCAGGCACGATTGTCGACATCGTCGTCCTTTCCAACGCGATTTGCACGGGCGTTCAATTCGAGATCCGCCTGCCGAACCGCTTCTATGAACATCCGCATCTTTCGCGCGTCCTTCCTGCCCGGCTTGGACTCCACGCTCGAGGACACATCGACCGCGAACGGCCGCGCGATGCGAATCGCCTCGCCGACGTTCTGCGGCGTAAGGCCTCCCGAAAGGACAAAGCGGCATCGAAGTCCGGCCGCGAGGCGCCAGTCGAACGTCCGTCCGTCGCCGGCGCCGGGATCGAGCAGCGGCAGCGCCCCACGCACATTCTTCGAGATCCTCGGACCGAGGACGCCTTTTGTGTCCCAATCCCCGACCGCCAAGCGTTTGATGATCGGCAATCCGGTCTCTTGTCGCAGCGCGACCCAGAAATTCGGGCTTTCGCGGCCGTGCAGTTGGATCGCGTGCAACCGGGTTTCGCGCGTCGCCGCGATGATCTCCTCCAGCGGCTGGTCCATCCAAACGCCCACGATGCTCACCATCGCTGCGACCGTCGCCGCGATTTCGTGGGCCCGCGCGAGCGTCACCTGGCGTTTGGACTCCGCGAAGACCAGTCCGATCGCGTCCGCGCCGGCCTCGACCGCCGTTTGGGCGTCCGCCGACGTCGTGATTCCGCAGATCTTCACCCGCGTGCGGCTCATCGCGCCTCCATCCACGCGCGGCCGTCGCTCATTGCCGCGACGAACGCCGCCGCGTCGCCTTGCTGCACTTCGCGCTCGATCGCCGCCAACTCATCCAGCGCCGCGGAGTACATCGCGGGCGTAAAGGGATTGAGCCGCTGGATTTCGTAGTACAGCTCCGGATTGTCGCGCACCACGGTCATCGTCGTCGCCATCTGCGAGTGGAAGGTTGTGCTTCCGACCCGGTTGAGCCGCTCGAAGCTGATGCCGCTCCGCCGCAGCACGCGCGCCAGCCACAGATTCGCCAGGTGCGACAATCCCAGCACGTACGCGACGATGCGGTCGTGCTCCTCGAACGAGAGCGGCGCCAGCGTCGCGGCGGTCTCCGAGAACAGCCGCGCCACGCGCCGCGTCGCCTCCGCGTCGCCGCAATCGCAGATGCAGATCACCTTGTCCGACAGCGTCCGCGCCGCCGGTCCGAACATGGGGTGGATGCTCGTGATCGCGGCGCCTGCGCGGCGGGCGTTCGCAATCTCCCCGGCGAGATGCCCTTTGAGGCTGGCGATGTCGAAGATCACTCCGCCGAAGCCGCCATGCGCGACCTCGCGGATCGTCTCGGGCACGGTGTGCAACGGCGTGGCGATTGCGGCGAACGAGGCGCCGGCGAGGCGCTCGGCCAGCCGGTCGCTCGACTGTGGTTCGGCCGTGTCCCAAATGTCAACCGTGTGCCCTTGGTTGGAAAAGAACTCGACCAGCCAGCGGCCCATCTTGCCGCGCCCGCCGATGACGACGATCCGTTCCGCGTCGCCGGTGTAGGTAGCGTACGTTTTGCGTTCCTGCTCGAGGCGCGATTCCTGAATGAGCAGCGAAAAGAGCCCGCGGGCCAGGTCCGCCGACAGGCCGACCTCCGCCGCCAGCGCCGTTCCGCGTTCCAGCACGAGTCGCTCGACGTCGTAGTCGCGCAGCGGCATCCCGCTTGCCCGTTTCTCGTCGCCGATGCTCGCGGCCAGTTGCATCCGCCGGGCGGCCAGTTGCAGCAACTGGCGGTCGACTTCCTGCATCTGGGCTCGCAGCAAGTTGAGATCGCTCACGCCGGACCTCCCAGAAGCGCTGCCAGCTTGGCGCCCGGATCGGGTGAGCGAAGGAGCGTTTCGCCGACCAGAATCGCGTCAAAGCCGGCGTCGTTCAGGCGCTGCACGTCGGCGGGGTCGCGAATTCCGCTTTCCGCGACCGTGACGCAGCCGGGCGAAATTCGTTGTTTCACGCGAAACACGCGCTCGAGACTGACCTCGAATGTGTCGAGATCGCGGGCGTTCACGCCGATGATTTGCGCGCCCGCCGCCAACGCCCGTTCTGCTTCGGTCGCGTCATGCGTTTCGACGAGCACGGCCAGGCCGAGTTCCGTTGCGAGGGCGTGAAAATCGCGAAGTTGTGCGTCGTCCAGGATTCGCACGATCAGCAGGATCGCGTCCGCGCCCAACTGGCGCGACTCATGGATCTGGTATGAATCGACAATGAAGTCCTTACGCAGAACCGGAATCGAGGTGGCGCTGCGGGCCGAGCGCAGATCCTCGTCGCTCCCGCCGAAAAAGTCGCAGTCGGTCAACACGCTCAACGCGGCGGCGCCTGCGCGCTCGTATTGGCGCGCGATCGCCGCTGGGTCGATGTTTTCGCGCAGCACGCCGCGCGAAGGCGAGCGGCGTTTAATTTCCGCGATCGCCGAGATGCCGGGAGTGCGAAGGGCGGCTGAAAAACTGCGCAGCGGTGGGGCGGGTGAGGCCCGCAGTGCGGTCAGCGATCGCTTGCGGGAGCGCTCGGCGACCTCGCGCTTCTTTGCCTCCACGATCGTCCGCAGGATGTTCATGGCGCACGGCTCGCGTCGATCAGTGACTGGAGCGCGTTCATCGCCGCGCCCGTGTCAATGGCGTCGCTTGCCCGCTCGATGCCTTCGCGAATGTCGGCAGCCCGGCCCGCGACGTAGATCGCGGCGGCGGCGTTGAGCACGACGATGTTGCGCGGCGGGCCCTTCTCGCCGCTCAGCACATCCCGGAGGAGCATTGCGTTGTAGTGCGGATCGCCTCCCGCAACCGCTGAGATCGGCGACCGGGCGAATCCGAGCTCGCCAGGCTCGATCCAATATGTCCGGACATTGCCGTCGCGCAGCTCGCTAATCTTCGTCGGGGCGCTCAGCGAGATTTCGTCGAGGCCGTCATCGGAGCACAGGACGAGGCAATGGGTCGAGCCGAGGCGCCCCAGCACGCGGGGGATCGGCTCGGTCAGGGCGGCGTCATAGACGCCCATGACCTGCCGACGGCAATTTGCCGGGTTCACCATCGGCCCGAGGGCATTGAAAATCGTCCGCACGCCGATCTCTTTTCGTGGCCCGGCGACGTGGCGGGCGCCCGGGTGATAATCCGGTGCGAACAGAAAAGCGATTCCGGTCCGTTCGAGACACTCGGCGGCGCGGGCGGGGGGCATGTGTACATCCACCCCGAGGGCTTCCAGTACATCCGCGCTGCCGCTGCGGCTGAGGTTGGAGCGGTTTCCGTGCTTGGCGACCTTGCAGCCGGCGCCGGCCGCTACGAAAGCGGCCGCCGTGGAGATGTTGAATGTGCCGGCCCCATCGCCGCCCGTTCCGCAGGTGTCGATGCAGTCGTCGAAAGTCCTTATTGGGAAGCGGGTTGCAGCTTCCCTGGCTGCGATCACGAATCCCGTGATCTCCGCGAGACATTCGCCCTTCATACGCAGGGCAACGAGCAGCGCGCCGATTTGGGCCGGGGTTACCTCGCCTGCCATGACGCGGCGGAGCAGGTCTGCCGCCTCGTCTTCCGTGAGGTCGCAACGCGACACAAGTCGTTTCAGGTACTCAAGTAATGTCATTTTCAGCAGTCTTGCATGGACTTCGCATTTCCCGAGTGCAGACCAAACCCGCTCGCGTGTCCTGGTAGTTCGTCAACCTCTGGTTTTCGGGTGGTACGGCCGTCTCGGCCGTCAAACGGGCGGGACGCCCGTACCACCCACCCG
>JACRLV010000018.1:1132-14746 GCA_016235145.1 Planctomycetota bacterium | reverse complement strand
CCCGCCGGCCCTGGTCGTTGTTGTGGCAGTCCGTGCAGCGAATCATCGATCCGTGCGGCATTCCGGGAATCAGGCTGATCGTCTCGTTGCCCACGACGGAAGCGAACACCGGATGAAAGCTGGCGTTCGTGTTCGCGAAGCGCATCCGCAGGTTGGGCACGTCGGAATGCCGGCCGATGCGGCCGGAGACCGATACGACCGTGTCGCCGTGGCAGCGCAGGCACACTTCGTATTCGTACTGCGCCTCCTGTATCGCCGACCCGCTCGCGGTTACGCCGCGCGATCGGCGGAGCGTGTTGCCGATCTGAGTGTATCCCGGCGCGGCGGGTTCGTTGAACACGGCGTGCGGATTGTGGCAGTCGGCGCACTCGACGTGCGCGGGCGGGACGTTCGCGGCCTCTGTCGGATCGTGCAGTTGTGCGTAGCGGCGCGGGTCGTGCGCCGAGAACTTGTCGAGCTGGGCGCGAATGTTCGTGCGTGCGACGGAGCCGTTGTGACAATCGAGGCAGTTGTCCTCGTCCACGTCGAAAATGTTGAGCCGGGCATGGCCGCCCGCGGTATGAGGTCGATGGCAGCTTCGACAGGCGTTCTCGCCCACAGTCGCGAACGGAAAGGAAACGCCGGTGGCGCCCGCAGTCGATGCGGCCGACGTCCGGTGCGCGCCACCGGTCCAGCCGTTCATCGAATGGCACGCCACGCACAATCCGCTGTAGGCGTTGTCCATCACAAGAAAGCTGCCGTGCGAGTTGTTGTGCGCGTCGTGGCAACTGGTGCACTGCACCTGGCTGGAGGAGTCCAGGCGGATCGGCGGCGGCAGCAATCCCGGATTCACCAATTGGCCGTCCTGCGTGGCCAGCCCCTGTGTGTATTGGAAGCTGATCGGGTGGTCGTCGGACAGGTCGGTGCCCAGGTTCGTCAGGCCGGCGGGCATGAAGTCGCCGCCCGACATACGAATCTGGTCGGGGCGGTTGAGGACGCTTCCCAGAGCGATCGTGCCGTCGTGGCAACTCAGGCAGAGCTTGCTGGAGCCGTTCGGCTGGCCCGGCAGCGCGTTCAGGGTCGACGATTGATAGATCAGGTAGCTGGCGGTCGACGCGGTGCGGTTCCAGAGCGGACGAACGCCGGCGGTGTTGTGCGGCGCGTGGCAGAACAGGCAAATCTGCTGCTCGGATTGGGCGTGTACGCGCCCCGGGCCGCTGACGGCGAGATTGTGAACGGTTTCGGACAGTCGCTGCTGGGCCGTCGCCGCGCAGCACAGCCACGCGCTCAAGAAGATGGTCGCGCATTCGCGCCGCTCGACGCGTCCGATGAAGAATCCGATCCGGTGGTTCATGGTTGCGGCTCCTCCGGCCCGGCGAGATAGTCGAACACCTGAATCCGCCGGTTGTAGGTATCGCACAGCCAGATGCGATCCTTCGAATCGATGAAAATCCCGCTGGGCAACGAAAACTCTCCCGGGCCCGCGCCTTCTGCTCCGACGGTGAGCAACAAGCGGCCCTCGCGGTCGAAAATCTGGAAATTCTCGAATCGCGCATCGACCACGTAGACATGCCCGGCGCTGTCCAGCGCGAGCCCCTTCGGCAGCGCGAGGTTCCCCGGCGCATCGCCCGGCGAGCCGAGCGTCGAAACCGGCGTGCCATCGAGCGCCAGACACTGGACTCGCTGGTTGCCGGTGTCGGCGACCCACAGCTTCTCTCCGACCAGCGCCAGGTCGCAAGGCAGATTGAATTCGCCCGGCCCGGTTCCGCGATGGCCGAGCGTCCGCCGCAATGCGCCGTTTCTTGCGAGCACTTTGATGTCATGTCCCTGCACGTCGGCGACGAATATCTCGTCGTGCGACGGGTCATAGCGGAGAGCGACCGGGCGCGAAATCGAATCGGGCAAGATGACCGATTCCAGCGATTTTCCGTCGGCGTCCGAAAGCCGATGCAGCAAACCGCTTTCCGAGTCGCAGACGTACAGCGAGCCCGCCGGTCCCGCGCACAGGCCCACCGGGCTCATCAGCCGCGTCGTGCCGACCTGCGTGACCCGCTGGTAGCGCCGCTGGGCAAGGTCGAAAAGATGCAGGCAGCGGCCGCCGGCGTCGGCGACCCAGAGTCGATCGCCTTCGGTCGTGTGCAGGACGGCGCGCGGGCCGTAGAGGGGTTGCGCGGCGGGCCCGCCCACCAGCGCCTCGCCCACCGACTCCAGCAATGATCGCCGCGGCTTCAGGTCCGAGGCGGCCCGCAACTGGCCGACGTAGCGAATGCGCGGCGTCTGCGGCGGCTCCGGCCAGGCAAGCGGCGATCCTGATTTCGCGAAGATCGGCTGCTCCGATTGGCAGCCGGTCGCCAGGGCGAGCGCCAGGAAAGCGACCGGCAACGCGGCGGCCAGACAGCGAAATCGCTCCGAAAGGGTATACACTCAGAACCTCCGTCGAAGCTGAACCATGACGCGGGTGGAGTCGCTGCGGGCGAAGTCATCGTCGAACTGCTTGAATTCCCCGTTGATTCCGAGCTCGATCCCGCGGAATTTCCAGAGCAACGCGGCGTTCGCGTCGATGCCGTGCTGCGGTCCGCGCAACGTGTCGTTCACCTTGCGATACAGCACCCCGCCCTCCACCGAAAAGCGATCGCCGATCTGCTGACGATAGCGTGCTTCGAGCGTCAGAAATTCTACGTTCTGGTTTCGCGGGGCGGCATAGTCCATTTCTGTCCACGCCGCCCGCACCGTGCCGGCGCCGTCGAAGCGGAATCGATGCGTGTAGCCGGCCTGGAGACGCTTTCCCGTGAACGGATTGATCGACGAAAAATGGTCTTCATATTCCGCGCTGGCTTGCAGGCCGCCCCAGTTTCCTTCTACGCCGACAATCTGGGCATCGATGTCCTCGGGCGCCGCGCCTTCGGCATCCGCCGGCGAGATGGTCTGATCCTGCCAGCGCCACTGGTAGTAGGGCGCCAGGCCGAAGTCAAAATTGTGCCGAAGCTGCGCGTTTTGCGAGGTCGTGTCGAGGTCGTAATCTCCACCGGTCGAGTACGTGTAGTCGATGATGATTGTCTGGCCGTCGGCGATGCGGCCGGTCGGAATGCGCTCGAGTTCCAGACGGTCGCCGTTGATCCGCAGCCGAAAATCGCGGTCGCGCTGATAGAACGTGATGCGATCCTGCGCCCGAACGACCAGGGTGGACGTTTCGACGTTCGTATTCGCCAGCGTGATGGGGTCCGGGTCGCGAAACGTGTGGGCCTCCTCACGGATCGCGATGATGAACGCGCCGCCGCGGCTGGTCTGTTTCTCCATTCGCCCGCTGTAGCTGGCCAGCAGCGTGCCCCAGGGCGTCTTCTTGTTGTAGTCGAAGCGGGCTTCGCCGCCGTAGCGATCGAGATCGGCGCCCAGGTTGAATTCCTGCCGCTGGCCGAACGCGTTCAGTTGCGTGACCAGGCTCTCGTACAGGCGGTGCTCGACGGCGCCGCTGGCCCGCCAGGATCGCTCGTCGACCGATTCGGTCCCGGCCAGGCCGCCGCGCGACTGATCGAGGTACTCCAGGTCGTACCAGGAACGCAGCTCCTCCGAGTGTTTGAGGCGGAGCGTCTCGCGCCAGCGCTTGCGGAGCGTGTCCAGATCGCCGGCCTGCTCGAACCAGTTGAGCTCGGAAGTCAGGGATTGCTCGTGTTTCTCGCCGAAGTCGTAGCGGTGGGCAAGCAGCACATCGTCGGACTCGTAGTTGTTCGTCGTCTGGGCCGAGGTGTCGCTCGATTCGGACGGCAACCCGCTCCATTCATCGACCGACTGATGCTCGTATGTCAGCGAGAGCACGTTGTGCTCGCTGAACTTCCACGCGGTATCGAATCGGCCGGTCAGGTTCTTGCGCTCTCCGCCTTCCCTGGTCTGGGAGAACGGTTCGAGCATTACGTCGATCCAGTCGATCCGCAGGCGCGTGGGCATGGTCGGGCTGAGGTATTGCCACTGAATGCCGTAGGCCGTCGTGGTCGTGCGGACGCTGGATTGGAAAATCCGCGGCTCAATGG
This sequence comes from Planctomycetota bacterium, assembly GCA_016235145.1. Classification (GTDB taxonomy): domain Bacteria; phylum Planctomycetota; class Phycisphaerae; order UBA1845; family Fen-1342; genus JACRLV01. Next base: position 10,742 of record JACRLV010000018.1, on the reverse strand, counting down.
TCTCGGCCCGACGGGCGTAAACGAAACCGGGGTACTGCTTTTGCTTGAGAATATTGGCCGAAACGTCGAATCCCCACAGTGTGCCGTCCTGCCCGCCGTTGCTGTGCAGGCCGTTGGTGACCTCCTGCGATTCGTATTGCAGCAGCCCAAACGTGCCGTTGGCCGCGAATTCCACCAGGTTGGGGTGGTAGATCGATCCTTTGGTTTCGAGCGTCAGGCTTTCCTGAAAGAACCGCTCGCGCCAACTGCTGTCTTCCGCGCCGACTTTCGACTCCTGGCTCTGGTACCACCAGCGGCCGCTCAAATCCAGATAGCCATGCACCGGCTCGAAATGCAGCGCTTGAAATCCGCTTGTCGCCGCCGGCGGGGAGGGATCCTGGGCGGGGAGGGCTCCTGGCCGGCGCCGCGCGGCGCTGCGATCACCGCCGCCGCCGCGAGCGCAAGTTGTCTCGCCACGCGGCGAAATCGTCTGCGAAACGCGACGGGAGACGCGATCGGATGCTCGTCGCCGCGCCCCTGCATCAAGGCACCGGCTGTCGCAGAAAGAACGGGTCGGCGCCGCCATGCGGATCATGGCAGCTCAGGCACGGATCCGATGAGAGCGTCTCGTGATGCGGCCCGCAGTTCAGATCCTCGCGGCGGTGGCAATCGTCGCACAACGTTTCGGGCGATCGAGTGAGGACGCCGGGATAGGCGGATTCGTGCGGGCTATGGCAGGCCAGGCAGTTGCGATCCGCGGCGGGGCGATGCACCAGCGGGCGCGACTCTTCAAACGCCGCGTGGCACTTTTCGCACAGCCCCGCTTCGACGGTCATTTCCAGCCAGGAACCGGTCGGATCATGGCATTCGCGGCACAGGTTTCCGCGATAGGGAGCGTGCGCGAAGACCTCTTTCTTCATTGGCTGCGCGATCGGGATGATGAGCTTCTCTTCGGCGGCGGAAGCCTTGCGCGGCTTCGCCCCGGGCTCTGGCACGCCGTCAAAAAAGAAACTGAGAACGCGATAGCGGGTGGTCGGCGCGCAGGCCGCCGTTAATCCGACGCCCGCAAGAAGCCCGACGATGATCAACTTCCGCCCGCGACGCACGATATGGCCTCCGACCCAACCGCATTCGCCGCGGCGGCCGATGGGCTAACAAGCAATTCGCGCGCCGCTCAGGATGTCGATCGGAGCCCTCAGCGCGGGCGTTGCCCGCAGCCCAAGCGTCAGCGCGCGCCAAGAAGCGTAGCGGCCGGCGTCTCGCCGGCCGTAGATCGTCGACTCGGCACGATCGGGGTCGTTCCCGATCTACGGCCTGCGAGACGCAGGCCGCTCCCTCGCTCCGTGCATCGGCGATCCAGTCGCCGCTCGAAAAATCTCCTCGCGCCGCGAGGGATTTTGGGAGGCGAGTCGACGGTCGGGCTTGAAGTAAAGTAGCGGCCTGCGTCTCGCAGGCCGTAGGATTCGAGCGGATCCGGATCGCGGGGACGGTCCCACGCTCTACGGCCGGCGGGACGCCGGCCGCTACACTTTCCCTCCGACCGTCAGCGCGTGGGCTGCGGGCCAGGCCCGCGCTGAGGGCTCGGATTCCCCCTTGCCGGAGTCCGCGGTCATACGACCGCCGTGTTCACTTCCGCGGACTGGTTCGCCAGCGCAATAGCCGCATTGCGTTGCCACGCCTGTCGCGGCGAGCGGCGAGCGGCGGTTCCTTCGGTCAATCGGCGATAGCCGCCGCTCGTGAGAGAAACGAGCGTCGAAAGCGGTATTCGGCCGGGGATTCTCTTGCTGAGCAGCTCCGCATTTCGCCCGGGTTCCGCGTGACTGTTATGCGGACAGACCTCCTGGCACACGTCGCAGCCGAAAACCCAGTCGCCGACGCCTTTCCTTAGCGGTTCGGGGATCGCGCCGCGGTTCTCGATGGTCAGGTACGAAACGCAGCGGCTTGCGTCGAGCTGGTAGGGGGCCGGAAACGCACCTGTCGGGCAAGCATCGATGCAGCGCGTACACGTGCCGCAGTGGTCCGTCGCCGGCGAATCCGGCTCGAGCTCCAGCGTCGTGACGATCTCTCCCAGAAACAAGTACGAGCCCAGCCGCTCGTGCATCAGCAGCGTGTTCTTGCCGATCCAGCCGAGCCCGGCCGCGGCGGCGAGTTCGCGCTCCAGCACTGGCCCCGTGTCCACGAATGCGCGGGCGTCGAACGGCTCGCAAATGTGCTTGCGAAGCTGCGTGATGAGCGTTTCCAGCAACCGGCGGATCACGACGTGATAGTCGTCGCCGCGCGCGTAACGTGAGACGCGCCCGCTCGGCTCCTGGAGCGGCTCGTCGCACGGATCGCGGTTGTAGCTGATCGTGGTGCAGACGATCGCGCGCGCTCCCGGCAGAATCTGCGCGGGGTCGCAGCGCAGCTCGGCATTGCGCTGAAGATACGTCATCGAACCGGCGTGGCCGCGGGCGAGCCAGTCGCTATAATACTGGGCTCTTTCGACCGGCCGGGCCGGTGCGACGCCGACGCGGTCAAAGCCGAGGCCGGCCGCGAGAGACTTGACGAGTTGTGATGTCTCGCCCGGCGTCATCCCGGTCGATGATAACAAGGGAGCGCCGCGCGCACAGCGCGCGCGGCGCCCGAGTGCTGCCCGGCGGAAGAACCGCCCGGAGACGATGATGTTCAATTACGACTGGTTCCACCAGGGCGGGCTGACCCGCCTCATCGATGAGGCCAAGATCCGCTGCGCGAACAAGAAATATCCGCCGGGCAGCGACAGCCGCAATGGCAAGGATGCCAAGCAGCGCGACGAATTCCGCAAGCAGCTCGACGCACGCATCATCCTGTACATGAAGGACGGCCTGACCTACGAGATGAAGGAGATCGCGAACGTCGGCATGAGCAGCGCGCTCAGCTTCGAGTGCGTGCCGGTGGACGACAACTACCGCGTCGGATCGATCGTGCTCGTGGTTCCTTTCGAGGACATCGCGCGAGTCGAGGTATTCGCCGTCCATCCGGACGACAAGCCGCAGGACAACATCCGCATCGGCGGCTTCCGCTCAGCGACCGGCGAGGTCGGGCGCGAATAACGCCGGCTGAGCGAAACCAACCAGGGGCCTATCCCGCAAGCGATCGTTACGGGCTGAGTACCCGTGCGAAGCGCGATTGCGGGATAGGCCTTCGCGTTGAAAGCGGGCGAATTTCGCGCCGCAAGCCGCACACTGCACGCTATACTGATCGCGTCTCGGGCATCGTCTGCTTTCCGAGCAGATTCCGGAGGAAAAAGAACAATGCCGACTTCAACGCCGCTCGTTGTGCGTACCGGACTCGCCGTGTGCTGGGCCGGCGTTTCATGTGTTTCCCTTTCGGCACAGACGCTGCGAACCGAGCGGGTAGCCCAGGTTCCAACGCCAGTCTATTTGACGCACGCGCCGGGCGACGCGTCGCGCGTCTTCATCGTCAGCCAGCAGGGCACGGCCCGCGTGCTCCGCATTCCACAGAACACCCTGCTGCCGACGCCGTTCCTGACGATTACGAACGTCGGCTACGGCGGCGAACGCGGCTTTCTCGGGATGGCGTTTCATCCGCGCTACGCGGAAAACGGTTACGTCTTCGTGGCGTTCAACGAAAACGGGACCGGAATGGAGGCGATCGGGCGCTTTGCGGTCTCCGCATCGGACCCCGACGTGGTCGATCCCGCTTCCTATCAGGTCGTCTTGCGCTTTCCGCATGCGGCTTCCAACCACAACGCCGGCTGGATCGCATTCGGCCCGGACGGCTATCTCTACATGTCGTCCGGCGACGGCGCGGGAAGCGCGCAAAGCCTGACCGGGCTTGGCGGGAAGATCCTGCGGCTGGACGTGGACGGCGACGATTTTCCCGCCGATCCCGATCAAAACTACCGCATCCCGCCGGATAATCCGCTCGTCGGCACCGCCAATCGACCGGAGCTATGGGCGTGGGGGTTGCGCAATCCGTGGCGCTGCTGCTTTGATTCACTGACCGGCGATCTGTACATCGGCGACGTAGGCTCGGGAACCTGGGAGGAAGTGGATTTCCAGCCGGCAGGCCGGGGCGGCTTGAACTACGGCTGGACGTGCTACGAGGGATTTCAGCGCCTCAGCGGGAACTGCGACAGCTTGCAACTGTGGTTTCCGTTCATCGTATACGGCCATTCCACCGCCGTGCCGCCGGCCAATATCACCGGCTGTGCGATTTCCGGCGGCGAAGTGTATCGGGGCTGTGCGATTCCGGGGCTGCGCGGGACTTACTTTTTCGCCGATTACTGCTCGGCGCGGATCGTCTCGCTTCGCTATGACGGCGCGGTTCTCTCGGATGTGCAGGAACGAACGGCGGAATTGGACCCGCCGGGTTCGCTGACGATCAACTCGATCTCCGGCTTCGGCCGCGACGCGCTCGGCGAGGTGTACATTTGCGACCTGGGCGGCGAGGTCTTCAAAATCCTGCCCGCCGAGACGCCGCCGGACTGCAACGTCAACGGGCAGACGGACAGTTGCGATATCGCCACCGGCATTTCGCGCGACGTGAACCTGAACGGCGTGCCGGACGAATGCGAGGCCGGCCGGCCGGGCGATCTCGACGGCGACGACGACGTCGATCTTTCGGACCTGTCTAGTTTCCTGAGCGCATTCGGAACGTGCATCCACGACCCCGGCTTCAATCCCGCCGCGGATATCGTCGCGGACATGTGCGTGAACTTGCAGGATCTGGCGGCGCTGCTGGCGAATTTCGGTTCCTGAGCAGCGCTCGATCGCGCCGTTACTCAACCTGGCGCGCGACGCCGCTATTTCCGTAGCGCCGCCGCCACGCTCGCGATGTGCTCGAACGCCCGCTTCAGCGCCTCTTCCGGCGGCAGAAATACGACGCGAAAGTGCTCCGTCCCCGGCCGCTGGCCGAAGCCGCTGCCGTGCACGAGCACGACGCCGGTTTCGCGCAGCACGCGCTGCACGAACGTCGCGTCCGGCACGCCCAGATCGATGCGCGGAAACGCGTAAAACGCGCCGCCGGGCTTCACGCACGAAATGCCGGGAATGCTGTTCAGCGCGCAAGTGGTGATGTCGCGGCGGCGCTGGAGGCGCTGCACCATTTCGTGCCGATGGTCCTGCGGTCCTTCGAGGGCGGGTTTGATCGCGTATTGCTCCGGGTGGTTCGCGCTCAGCCGGGCGCGTTCCATCTTGCGGATCGCCTCGCAAAAGTCGGCCACGTCAGCCGTGGGGCCGCTGATAATGCCCCAACCGACGCGAAAACCCGGAACGACGTACGCTTTCGAAAGCCCGTTGAACGTGATCACGCGGGCCTCGTCGGACAGCGACGCCAGCGACGTGTGCGTCTGACCGTCGAAGACGAGCTTGTCGTAGATCTCGTCGGCGAGAATCACGAGGTTGTTCCGCAGCGTCAGGTCGATGATCCGCTCGAGCGCCTCGCGCGGATACATCGCGCCCGTCGGGTTGTTCGGATTGATCAGCACGATCGCCTTGGTCTTCGCGTCGATCCGCGCGGCGATGTCCTCGACGTCCGGGGTCCACCCGGCGGATTCATCGAGAAAGTACGGCCGGTTTTCGACGCCGAGCTTCGACAGGACCGCCGTGTAGAGCGGATATCCCGGCGACGGCGTCAGCACGTTGTCGCCGGCGTCGGCCAGTGCGCTGAGGGCCAGATCGATCGCCTCGCTGCAACCGCTGGTGATATAGACGTGTTGGATCGAGCGAATTCCCTTGCGCTCGGCCTCGCGGCGGACGGCCTCGCGGGCTTCCGGAACGCCGGAGGAAGGCGCATAACCGTTGTGGTTGTCGCGCATCGCCTTGAAGGTCGCTTCGAGCACGTGGGCCGGCGGCGCGAAATCGAAGATGTTCGGGTCGCCGATGTTGAGGTACAGCATTTCGCGGCCCGTTGCGGCGACCTGCTCGGCCAGGGCGATCACGTCTCGAATGGCGTATTTGATGCCCTCGGTGCGGCGAGCGGGACGGATGGCGCGATTGGCGGTTAGCGGCACGGCACGCACTCCTGACTCGGCGAATCGCCTGCTTCGGCTCGCTTTCCGGCATCGACATCCGGACGGCGCGAGTTTCGGACTGGAACAATATGCCCGCCCGCGCGACGCGGCAACGTCGGGGCACATTGGATTCTACGTCGATCCGCCGCTATGGTTCGCTGCCGAGCAACCACGTACGGCGGCGCCGGCCGCCGGTCGCCAGGGAGGGCGGACGAGGGTCGGGCCGTGTTCACACTGAGCATTCGAAGACGACGGATCGCCGCGGGGGTCGCTGCGTTGGCGTTTGCGGCGTTCGCCGCTGCCGATGACAAACCAGCGACTGCTCCGGCGGAGCCCGATCTGCTGACCAATGTCGCTCGACAGGCCGCGCTCGATCGGGCGGGCTTCTCGCCGGGCGTGATCGACGGAAAGGTCGGTCCCAAGACGCTTTTCGCGGTTCGCGAGTTTCAGACCGCCCGCAAACTCCCCGCGACGGGCGAATTCGACGAGGAAACGCTGAAGGCGTTGCGCGTCGCGAGCGTTCCGGCTTTGGAGACGTACACGATCACCGCGGAGGACATCGCCGACATCGGTGAGTTTCCGAGCGATTGGAATGCGAAGGCGCGGCTTGATCGATTGCGATACGAGTCGCTGGAGGCGCTGCTCGGCGAGCGCGGGCATTGCAAGAAGGCTCTTCTGGAGACCCTGAACCCGGAGCTGAAGATCGGGAATCTCCACGCCGGGGACAAGCTGAAGCTGCCATTCATCGAGCCGGACCCGTTGACGGAGAAGGCGGCCTCGCTGGAAGTCGATCTCGACAACAAGACCGTTCGGGCCCGGGACAAGGCAGATCGCACGCTGCTGGTGTTTCATTGCCGAGTATTCATTCAAACCGGAGATGTGGCCGGAAGTTCACAATGTGCACGACATGCTGCTGATCCCGCCCGGGCCGCGCAACCCCGTTGGACTCTGCTGGATCGGCGTCAGCCTGCCGGGCTATGGAATTCACGGCACGCCCCAGCCGGAGTTGATCGGCAAGACCGGCTCGCACGGCTGCATCCGCCTCGCGAACTGGGATGCCGTGCGGCTCGGGAAGATCGTCGCCGTGGAGACGCCGGTTCGGTTCGTCAATCGCTGATCGGGGAATGAGGATGGCTGCTTGCTCCAAGCGCCGCTGCTCGGGGAAAGTAGCGGCCTGCGTCTCGCAGGCCGTAGATTGGAAGCAACTCCGATCGCGGCGGTTCGGCGGACTACGGCCGGCGAGACGCCGGCCGCTACGCATCGTGCCGAGCGGCGGCGCTTGGGCAGCGGGCTAGGCGTGCCCGGATAACTCGGACGTGTGCCAATATTCGTGGCCACGCCCCCCAAGCGTTGACGCACCCGAAATCCGCTCGCATTTGCCGGGCGTCCAACCTACGATTGAGCGAGTTGACACTCATCATCGGTTCCGTCGCCGCGGGAACGTCCGAGAATGCGTGCAGACATCGGTTCCTGTCGGGGCGGAAGAATCGCGAATGTTGAGGGGATTTATCGTGCGATCTTTGCTGCTGACATGCGGCGCGTGCGTTAGCGCCGCTGTGATCGGACTCGTGGCATTTCAGAGCATTCGAATGCCGCGTGAGATTTCCAAAGGAACGGGAACGGCGACTGAACAAGTGGCCGATTCGAACGGCGGCGCGATTATCCCGCCGCTGCCGGCTCGCCCGGAATCGCCCGACGGCGCCGTTTCGGCCGCCCCCGGCACAATCGCCGAAGTGATCGACTTGGCCGAGCCGGGCGCGGTCGCGACCGGTCGGCAGGAAGCGACCATCATCGACACGCGCCAATTCCCGCGGCAGATCGAGCAGTCGCATGTCGACGGTCCGCTGCGCCGTGTTCGCGACCACGCGCCCGTACATGGAAAGCTGGGACCGATTCCGGATGGAACACCAAACGACTGTTCCCCGGCATCGGAGCGACCGGCTGGGTTCCGCCGGATTGCTCCATCGCGGTCGGCCCGACCCATGTGGTCGCCACGGTCAACCAGGCGATCGCCTTCTACAACCGGTCGGGATCGCTGGAATTCTCGGCGATTCTGGGCGTCGATGGCAATCCGGGGTTCTTTGAGGAAGTCGGCGCGGGCAATTTCCCGTTCGATCCGAAGTGTTTCTACGACCACTACGACCACCGATTCGTGGTCGTCGCGCCGGAGGTGTACGGCCCGACGGAGGCGTGGATCACGATCGCCGTTTCGGACGACTCGAATCCGCACGGCGTGTGGCACAAGTACCGCACGAACGCGGTCATCACGTCGGGTTCGCAGACCTACTGGTGGGACTATCCGGGTTTCGGATTCGATCAGCAGGGTTATTACGTCACCGCCAACCTCTTTGGGCTGAACCAGGGCGGCTGGGGCGGCGTCGGCTATCGCGTCTTCGCGAAACAACCAATGCTGGCCGGCCAGCCGGCCGAATACAGCACGCTCCGCGACGGCGGCGCGGCGTCGGTCCAGGTTGCGCAGCATTTCGGCTTCAACATCGCGCCCTTCTTCGTTTCCGCCGGAAACCTGGGCTCCATTCGAATCCAGGCGATCCAGAATCCGCTTACGTCGCCCGTGCTGGTCTCGACCGGCGTGGCGGTGCCGAGTTTCGGCAGTCCCGTCGGTGCGCCGACGCCGGGTGGCAACACGCTGGACATGATCGACGCGCGAATCATGAGCGTCCAATGGCGCAATCGACAGCTGTACGCCTGCCACCACATCTCCTCCGCCGGGCGCGACTTCGCGCGTTGGTACCACATGGACACCGGAGTCTGGCCGGCGGCGGGCGTTGTGGCGCTGGTGGAGAGCGGCAACATCGACGCCGGCGCGGGTCTGTACTCGTTCTTCCCCGCGATTGCCTCGAATCGCCTGGGGCAGGTGGGCCTCGTTTGCGGTTCGAGCTCGTCGGCGCAGCGCGTCAACGTCCTGACCACGGGCCGCGAGCCGACCGACCCGGTTGGGACGATGGGAACGCCGGTGCAGCAGCAAATCAGCACGGCGGACGTCGGCGGGCGGTGGGGCGACTATTTCGACACGGTGGTCGATCCGATCGATGACACACGTCTCTGGGCAATCGGCGAATACCAGGTAGGCGGCGGCTGGGCGACGTGGATCACCAGCTTCACAATCGGCAATCCGATCGCGCCGTACGCGATCCTCGACGACGCCGGCTATGTATTCTCCGGGCAATCTCGACGGATCGACGTGCTCGCCAACGACTATCACACCGGCGGCCAAGGCCTCTCCATTCCGACCTGGGATTCAGGCACACGATTCGGCGGCAACGTGACGCTTTCGGCGGGCACCGGCCCGGGCGGTCGCGACGAGTTGCTTTACACGCCGCCTGCCGGCTATCTGGGGCAGGATTCGTTCAGCTATGTGATCCAGGATACCTCCGGGAGCAACGCTTTCGGTTCGGTCATCGTGCACGTCGCCGACCCGGCACAGTTCCGCGCTCCGGACAATGCGGGCGACACGGCCGCCGGCGCTGCGGCGGCGTATTACGCGCTCAACAACCCGTCGGTGTTGCCCGACTTTTCGACGCTCACGCCGATCGTCCGGTCGGTTTCGGCGGAGGTGAACTACGCCAGCACGGGCGGCGTTTTCGCGGACTCCGGCCTCAGCGACAACGTCGGCGC
>JACRLV010000018.1:0-1023 GCA_016235145.1 Planctomycetota bacterium | reverse complement strand
TCGTCGCACCGGCCACTGATTTCTACACGCTCTTCACCAATTCAGACGACGGCTCGCGCCTCTGGATCGGGTCGACGCTCGTGGTCGACAACGACGGGCTGCACGCCATGACCGAGCGCTCCGGAACGCTCGGCCTGCAAGCCGGAACGCACGCGATTCGCGTCGAGTTCTTCGAGCGCGGCGGCGGCGCCGGGCTGATCGCGAGTATCGTGGGCGGCGATTTGACCAAGCAGGCGATTCCCGCTTCCATGTGGCGACACACGGTTTGTCCGGGCGATCTGAACAGCGATGGCGTGGTGGATCTGGCCGACCTGACGACGCTGCTCGCGAATTTCGGAATTTCCGCGGGCGCCACGCCTGAGCAAGGCGACATGAACGGCGACGGCGCGGTCGACCTGGGCGACTTGACCGCGTTTTTGAGCGTCTTCGGCGTCATGTGCTGACGCGAATCCGCCGATCGAATCATTGGGGCCAAGCGCGCCAGGGAGGACTGCATGCTGAATCGACATCTCTGTCTGCGTCTCTGGACAGCCGCGGCGGCGGCGGCGCTGGCCTCAACCGCATCGGCTCAAAAGGCGGTCCAGCTTCGACTGATTCCGAGCGGCTTCAGCGACAAGATCGGGCAGTACAAACCGGTCGCCGTCACGCTGAGCACGGAGACGCCGGAGAGTGTGAAGAAACTCCCCGCGGACCTCAAGAACACCAAGTTCGGCGCGCTGCCGTTTACGACCTCGACCGGCAATCCGGCGACCGTTGCGGTAGGGGAGCGCGACGGCCGCAGTTTTCTTTTCATCGACGCGAACACCAACGGCGATCTGACCGACGATCGCGAGCCGAAATGGCAGCCGAAAGAAGTCCGCGGCGAAGACTCGCACGTCTTCAAGCACTACTACGGAACGGTCGAACTGCCGTTGGCGACGGCGGCCGGGGCGCCGCCTGTTCAACTCGTGCTGTACCTGTTCGACCCGGCCGATCTCGCGCGGGCCGAACACAAGGACAAGCTCTTCTGCTACAGCGATTTCG
>JACRLV010000387.1 GCA_016235145.1 Planctomycetota bacterium | reverse complement strand
AGCGTGACCGGGCGATGGCGACCGACGCCGAAGCGGAAGCCGACCGCTTGGCGGGGCTTTTCGAGCGCGGCCAGGCGAATGACCGCGAGCGCGACCAATCTCGCGCGACGGCGGACGCGCAGCACGCGCAAGTCGCCGCCCGCGAAGCGGAGGTCGAGCTCGCGCGGCTCGACCTCGAGCATTGCCGGATCAAGTCGCCCATCGACGGGCGTGCCGGCAGCTACAAGGTCAACGTCGGCAATGTGGTCAAGCTGAACGACACCGAGTTGCTGACGATGAACCAGATCGCGCCGATCTACGTGACGTTTTCCGTGCCGGAGCGGTATCTGGAGGAGATTCGGCGCATGCAGGCGAGTGAAAAGCTGCCGGTTGAAGCGCATCCGGGCGACAGCGATGAATCGCCCCAGCCGGGCTGGCTGGTCTTCCTCGACAACCAGATCGATCGCTCCACCGGAATGGTGCGGCTGAAGGCGCTCTTTGATAACGCCGATCGTCGGCTTTGGCCGGGGCGTTTCGTGCGGATCAATCTGTCGCTGACCGCGATCGCCAACGCGCTCGTTGTTCCCGACACGGCAGTGCAGCCGGGGGCGACGGGGCCCATCGTGTTCGTCGTGGACGAAAGCGGCAAGTGCAGCGTGCGTGAAGTCGTCACCGGGCCGACGCAAGGCGGGCGGACCGTCATTGCCGAGGGTTTGGTCGGTGGTGAGATCGTCGTGACCGATGGCCAACTGCGGCTGACTCCCGGGGCGCTGGTTTCGATCCAGAATTCGCCGACGTCGGCGCCCGCCGCGGCTTCCGCTCCCGGCCTTGCGGTCGAAAACGACGCTGCACGGCCCGCGGCGGCGGAGGCCAAGCGATGAATCTCTCGTCGCCGTTCATCATGCGGCCGGTGATGACTACGCTCGTCATGGCGGCGATGGCCATCTTCGGCGTCCTGGCGTATCGAAACCTGCCCGTCAGCGACTTGCCCAATGTGGATTTCCCGACGGTGCAGGTGACGGCTTCGCTGCCGGGCGCCAGCCCGGAAACGATGGCCTCGTCCGTCACAACGCCGCTGGAGCGCGAGTTTTCGACCATCGCGGGCCTGGATTCGATGACGTCCACGAACTTCCAGGGCAGCTCGCAATTGACGCTTCAGTTCTCGCTCAGCCGGGAGATCGATGCGGCGGCGCAGGACGTTCAGGCGGCGATCGCCCGGGCCCAGGCCCGGCTGCCGCGCGACATGCCCGCGCCGCCGTCGTACAAGAAGGTGAATCCGGCGGACCAGCCGGTGCTCTACATCGCGCTGACGACTTCGACATTGCCGATGTACGTGCTCGACGAATACGCCGAGACGATGATGGCCCAGCGCATTTCGACGGTCAGCGGCGTGGCGCAGGTGCTTGTCGGCGGCGCGCAGAAGTATGCGGCGCGGGTGCAGGTGAACCCGGACCTGTTGGCGGCCCACGGAATCGGCATCGACGAAGTGGCTTCCGCGGTGAACGCGGCGAACGTCAACCTGCCGTTGGGCGCGCTCGACGGCGCCCAACGGGCCTTCACGGTCGATTCAAACGGGCAGCTTACCGACGCGGCGGGCTACGAAAACGTGATCGTCGCCTATCGAAACGGGAACGCGGTGCGCTTGCGCGAAATCGGCCGCGTGCTCGACAGCGTGGAAAACGACAAGGCCGCGGCGTGGCTGGTCGATAAGCGCGCGATCGTGCTCCAGATTCAGAAGCAGCCGGGAACGAACACCGTCGAAGTGGTCGATCGCGTTCGGCAGCTATTGCCGCAGTTTCGCTCGCAGCTTCCGGCGTCAGTGAGTATCGCGATTCTGTTCGATCGATCCGAGTCGATTCGCGCGTCCGTCCACGACGTGAAGTTCACGCTGTGGCTGACGCTCGGCCTGGTCGTGATGGTGATATTTCTCTTCTTGCGAAACATGTCGGCGACGCTTATTCCCGCGATCGCGATCCCGATGTCGCTGGTGGGCACGTTCGCGCTGATGTACGTGATGGGGTTCAGCCTCGACAATCTCTCGCTGATGGCCCTGACCCTGTCGGTCGGCTTCGTGGTGGACGATGCGATCGTCGTGCTCGAGAACATCGTGCGGCACGTCGAGCGCGGCGAAGGAGTGCTGCAAGCGACGCTGGACGGCTCGCGCGAGATCGTCTTCACCGTGCTTTCGATGACGCTCTCGCTGACGGCCGTATTCATCCCGTTCATCTTCATGGGCGGGATCCTTGGTCGCCTGCTCAACGAGTTCGCCATCACCATCGGCGCGGCGATTTTGATCTCCGGTTTCATTTCGCTGACGCTGACGCCGATGATGAGCGCCCGGCTGTTGCGGGCCCATGCCGGGACCGTGCGGCACGGCCTGCTCTACCGCGCGATCGAGGCCGTCTTTGCCGCGATGTTGAGAATCTACGACGTAACGCTGGGTTGGGTGCTGCGCCTGCGGATACTGACCGCGCTGGCGACGCTCGTCCTGCTCGCGGGCACGGGCTATCTTTACACGCTGATTCCGAAGGGTTTTCTGCCGACCGAGGACAATGGTCGGATCATCGTCGCGACCGAGGCGGCCGAGGGCATCTCCTTCGATGCCATGGTGGAAAAGCAGAAACAGGCGGCCGCGATCGTGATGGCCGATCGCCGGATCGAGTCGTTCATGTCCAACGTCGGCCAGCGGGCGGGCAACGCCGCCACGCTCAACACCGGGAGCATGTTCCTGCGGCTCGTGCCGAAGTCGCAGCGGAGCGAAACGCTCGACGAGGTGGTGCAGCAGCTTCGGCCGAAGCTGGCGTCGGTGCCGGGGTTGCGCGTGTATCTTCAGACCCTGCCGCCGATCCGCCTGGGGGGCGCGATTTCCAAGAGCCAGTATCAGTACACGCTGACCGGGCTCGACACGGGCGAACTTTACGAATCCGCGCCGCAGCTCGTCGCGCGGCTGCGCGAGATCGACGGATTTCAGGATGTGACCACGGACCTCCAGCTCCGCAACCCGCGCATCAGCGTGGAGGTCGATCGCGACAAGTGTTCCACGCTGGGCATTTCGGCGGCACAGGTGGAGACCGCGCTGGGAAGCGCGTACGGCTCCAAGCAGGTCTCGACGATCTTCGGCTCGAACAACCAATATCAGGTGATCCTGCAAGTGCTGCCCGACTACCAGCGCGATCCGGACGTCCTGCCGCTGCTGCACGTGCGCTCGGCAGGCGGCGAACTGGTGCCGATCGAGTCCATCGCGCGCATCCGCCGCAGCGTCGGACCGCTGGCGGTCAACCACCTCGGCCAGCTTCCGGCCGTAACCGTGTCATTCAACCTGCGGCCGGGCTATTCGCTGGGCGAAGCGGTCGAGACGGTCGAGCGGCTGTCGCGCGAAACGCTGCCGGCGGACGTGATCGGATCGTTTCAGGGAACGGCCCAGGCGTATCAATCGTCCTCGCGGGGGCTGGTGGTGCTGCTTGTGCTGGCGATTCTCGTGATCTACATCGTCTTGGGAATTCTCTACGAGAGCTTTGTGCATCCGTTCACGATTCTCACCGCCGTGCCGCTCGCCGGTTTCGGCGCGATTGCGACTCTGCTGTGGTTCAAAATCGAGCTGAGCCTCTATGCCTTCGTCGGCATCATCATGCTGGTCGGCTTGGTCAAGAAGAACGATATCATGATGGTGAATTTTGCGCTAGAAAAAAAAAAAAGCGAGGGCTTGCCGCCGGTGGCGGCGATTCACAAGGCGTGCCTGGTGCGATTCCGGCCCATCATGATGACGACGATGGCCGCATTGATGGGCACGCTGCCGATCGCGCTGGGGCTCGGCGCCGGGGCCGAAGCACGTCAACCGCTGGGTCTGGCCGTCGTCGGCGGCCTGGTTTTTTCACAATCGCTGACGCTGTACGTGACGCCGGTGTTCTATACCTTCTTCGAGTGGCTGCGATCGCTGCCGGCAAGATGGGCGGCACGACGGGAACCGGGACCGCTCGCGGCGATTCCTGCACCGCCGGTCGGGTAGCATTGTCCGCTGCGCAATCCGACAGACGCTACGCGCCCTTGCCGTGGCATTGCTTGTACTTCTTGCCGGAGCCGCACGGGCACGGGTCGTTTCGGCCGACCTTGGGATGATCGCGACGGACCGGCTGGAGCTGGATGTCCTGCGCCGCCGGCGCAGGCTGGCCTGCCGCCGTGGCGCGTTTCTGCTCCGCTTCCCTTGCGGCCGAGGTGACGCCCAGATTCGACGCGTCGGCCTTGGTGGCGTGTACGCCGGCCGCGGGGCGTGGAGCCGGCGTAGGAGCGGGAACGCCGCCGCCGTCGCCGCTTTCGCTCACGTCCGGCGGCAGGGCGACCTGCACCTTGAAGATCAGGTCGGTGACGCGCTCGCGGATGTTGGTCATCAGCTCGTTGAAGAGCCGCGTGCCTTCGCGCTTGAACTCGATCTTGGGGTCGCGCTCGGCGTAACCGCGCAGGCCGATGCCGTGCCGCAGCAGGTCCATCGCGTACATGTGGTCTTTCCAGACCTGGTCGAGCGTCTGGAGCACCACCATGCGCTCAAGCTGCGTCAGCTCGTAGCGCAGCATCTCATATCCGCAGCGGCGGAGCTGTTGACGGAGGTCGCCGTCGAGATCGAGCGGCGAGGTCTCCATCACGGCGCCGAACCGCTGCCGCGCCCAGGTTCGCAGTGCATCGCCGGAGTGGGCGCCGATGGCGGCGTCGATTTCGCCGTCGAGCTTGCCGTTGCGCAGGCATTCTTCGTTCAGCGTGCGGAGCTCGGTGAAAATCTGCTGCGGGTTCTTGCCCGCGAAGTGGTCATAGGTCCAGTCGAGGCGGAACTTGAGATTCGCCCACCGGCAAATCTGCTCGTAGATCGCGTTGACGTTCGAGCCGCCGCGGGCGATCGCGTATTCGATCACGGCCGCGACCGGATACTCCGCCTCGCGCTTGCGATACGCGTCGCGCATCTTGTCGCGGATCAGTTTTTCGGCTTCGTCGCGCGCCGCGACGCGCAGCTCTTCAGGGCTGATCGTCACGCCGAACTTGTCGTGCGCCCAGGCGGCCAGCCGCTGGCGGCCGAAGCTCTTGTCGCAGAAGGCCTCGAGCGGCGTCAGATCGACGGTCTCGATCTTCTTGATCGCCGCCTCAATCAGACGCTCGCACAATTCGTCCGGATCGGTTTCGAGCGCCTGGCGCTGCGTCAGCGACACGCCGTACTGGGCCGCCCAGCCGATCAAGCCGCGAACGTCCCACTCCTCCTTGGGCGCCGAGGGCTCGACGTATTCGCCGAAGGAGCGCTGGATGCTGGAGCGGGCCTCGGCGACGGTCAGCTCCTTGACCTGGGCTTTCACCAGGGCGATTTCGGCGGTGTCCAGCTTAGCGGGATCTACCGGCACGCCGATGTGCTGGCTGGCCCACTCGCTGATGCAGAGCGCCGCGAACTGCTCGTCGTAGAAGCGCTCGCACGCGCCCGCGACGGTCTCGTCGATCATCTCCCAGATGTAGCCGCTCAGGTCGCGGCCTTCGAGCACGCGCTGCCGCGTTTCGTAGAAGGTCTTGCGCTGCTGGTCAGGGACTTCGTCGTATTCGAGCAGGTTCTTGCGGATGCCGAAGTTCCGCTCTTCGACCTTCTTCTGCGCGTTGGCGATGCCCTTTGTCAGCGATTTGTGCTCGATCGGCACGCCATCCTGGAGCGCGAAGCGGTTCAGCATCGCCAGCATCCACTCGCCCATGAAGAGCTTGATCAGGTCGTCTTCAAACGAGAGGAAGAATCGGGTGCTGCCCGGGTCGCCTTGCCGGCCGCAACGGCCGCGAAGCTGGTTGTCGATGCGGCGGGATTCGTGGCGCTCGGTTCCGACCACGTGCAACCCGCCGAGGAAGGCGACGTTTTCGCCCAGCTTGATGTCGGTTCCGCGGCCGGCCATGTTGGTGGCGATGGTGACGTTGCCGACGACGTCCTTGTGCTTGCCGCGCTGCGACTGGTGCTGATAGCCGGCCTTGGCGACGATTTCGGCTTCGCGGGCATGGTTCTTGGCGTTGAGCACCTCGTGCTCGATGCCGTACGTCCGCGTGAGCATGTTGCTGAGCTTTTCGCTGGATTCGACCGAAACGGTGCCGACCAGCAGCGGCCTTCCGCCGACGCGCTCGCCGGCCAGCGCGAGATACGCCTCTTCCAGCTTCGACGGATCGCCTTCGCCGTCCTTGAACAGATCGAGGGCCTCTTCGACCAGGGCGAGCTTCTTGTCGGCGTCGGGCACGGTCTCGCGCGGAGCCGCTTCGCGAACGCCCTCCTCCGACGCTTCCGCCTTGCCGCCGACCATCTGCTTCAGGAAGCGGCGGGCCTCGCGCAGCATGTCGTAGAGCGAAAACGGATCGGCCGGGTAGCCCTTGGCGCTGTAGGCGTGAATCTCCTCGACAATCGCCTCGTATTTGCCGCTGACCGACTTGTAGAGCTTGTCGTTGTAGTCGATGCGGCGGATCGCCTTGTTGGTCGGGATGGCGATCACTTCGAGTTTGTAGATTTTGTTGAACTCGTCGGCCTCGGTCATCGCGGTGCCGGTCATGCCGGCGAGCTGCTTGTAGAGCTTGAACAGGTTTTGCAGCGTGATCGTCGCGAGGGTCTGCGTCTCCTGTTTTACGGTGACGCGCTCCTTGGCCTCGACCGCCTGGTGCAGGCCGTCGGACCACTGCCGCCCGTGCATCATGCGGCCGGTGAATTCATCGACGATGATGACGACGTCGTCCTGGACGACGTATTCCTTGTCCTTGGTGTAGCAGATGTGGGCCCGGATCGCGTTGTCGATGAAGTGCGGCCAGTTCATGTTGCGCGATTCGTAGAACGAGCCCTGGCCGAGCTCCGCCTGGGCCGCCTTGGCGCCGTGCTCGGTCATGTGGGCGCTCTTGCGATCGAGCTCGACGACGTAGTACTGGACGAAGCCGATCAGGTCGGCCTCGTCGCTGCTGAGCCAGAGCGGGTCGGCCCGGAACTTGTTGACCGCGCCCTTGAATTTCGGGTCGTTCTTCTGGTACGGAGACGGGTTCGCCTCGATCTCGTCGATCCGCTTCCGGAAGTCGCGGACGGCGGCGTCCTGCCTGTTCATCAGGCTGCGGGCGATTCCGTCGGCGACGGAATACTTGCGCACGTCGTCGTGCGCGGCGCCGCTGATGATCAGCGGCGTGCGGGCCTCGTCGATCAGGATGCTGTCCACCTCGTCGACCACCGCGAAGTCCTGCCGGCCCTGCATCTGCTCGCGGGCGGAAACCTTCATGTTGTCGCGCAGGTAGTCGAAGCCGAACTCGCTGTTCGTGCCGTAGGTGATGTCGTAGCCGTACTCGACCTGGCGGCGCGCCGCGCCCTCGCCCCAGGGTTCGATCTCGCTGGTGATGAACCCGACCGAAACGCCGAGCATCTCGAAAATCGGCCGGCAGAACTCGGCGTCACGCTTCACCAGGTAGTCATTGACGGTCACCATGTGGACCTTCAGAGCCTGGAGCACCTTCATGAAATTCGCGGCGTAGCAGCCGATAGTCTTGCCTTCGCCGGTGCGCATCTCGGCGACGTTGTTGTTTTCGATCACCCGCGCGCCGATCATCTGGCATTCGAACTGGCGGTGGTCGCGGGCGCGGCGCGAGGCTTCGCGCACGCAGGCGTAGGCTTCGCCGCGGATCTGGTCGATGGATTCGCCGTCAGCCAGTCGTTTCTGAAGTTCGGCCCGCTTTTCGCGGAGGGCCTCGGGGGAGAGCGCCCGCACCGCCTCATCGATCGGGTCGACTTCGGCTCGCACCCAGCTTCGCAGCGCCAACACGACGCGGTCGCTGCGGCCGGGCATCAGCTTGTAGATGCACCAGCCCAGGTACACCGCCGTGCCGAGACCGACGAACGACACCACGATCGCCATCAGCTCGCGCCGCAGCCACAAGATCCCGATCCCTTCCGGGCCGATGATCAGCAAGGCGGTCGTAATGGCGAGCACGAGCGCGAAGATGCCCAGCCCGGTCCATTGCGCCTTGGCCTCCCTGACGCGCGACCAGAAAACCGTCGAAGACGTGACGGCGTCGCGGAGTACGTCCCGATCGCCTGCAAAGAGCAACGAAATCACGGAAGTTATTTCCTCTAAAGCCTCTGCGCAGGTCTCCCCGCGGCCCGTCAGCCGGCTTCGGCGCGCAGTGAAGCAGTATATTCGGAATCGAGTGTATCCGCGAACTCGTTCAGCGGAGCCTGGCAAGGCCGCAGCGCGGAGCGACCGAAAAGCGACTTGAGCCGCTGTTCAGCCCGCCGGCCGCGCCCGGAAATCGCGATAACGTCCCTTTTCCGCGACTCGTGCGGACAGCGGATCGAGAGAATCGGGGTTTCATTCGTACTTGCATCGCGCTTGGCGTTCCGCGTATATTGATATCCGGAAAAGAGGAGGGCGAGAGGCCTCGCCTGGCGACGCATCCGGTCTTACAGGAGGACCGGCGGCGCGCGAAACATTTCGAGTACAGAAGGAGGAGAATGCCCATGAAGCGTTTGTTGACGAGTACCGCCGCGCTCGCGGCGCTGGCGCTGGCCGTTTCGGCCCAGGCCTCGGTCACGATTAACGAAATCCGTATCGATATGACCGGCACCGACACGGACGAGTACTTTGAGCTCACCGGTCTGCCCGGCGAATCACTGGCCGACCTGACGTACATCGTCATCGGCGACGGCACCGGCGGCAGCGGCGTGATCGAACGCGTCCAGAGCCTCGCCGGCTATTCCATTCCGGCAGACGGCTACTTCCTGGGCGCTGGCGACACGACTTTCAACGCCGTTCCCAACGCGCTGGACGTGGACCTGCTCTTCACGCCCGCGACGGATTTCTTCGAGAACAGCGACAACGTCACACACGTGCTGGTGAGCGGCTTCACGGGCGTCCTCGCCCAGGATCTCGATACGAACGACGACGGCGTTCTCGACCTGACTCCCTGGGCGAGCGTCGCGGACATGATTGCACTCGTCGAAATGCCGAATCCGCCGAGCGGCGCCGGCAATGAGTGGTACTACGGCACGAACACCATCGGCCCGGACGGCACATTCGTCCCCGGCCACATCTACCGCTATGCAAACGGAACAGGCCCCTGGAACATCGGCTTGTTCTCGCCGATCGGCACGAACGACACGCCCGGCGTGGCGAACGTTCCCGAGCCTTCGGCCCTGGCGCTGCTTGCACTGGGCGGCCTCTTCGCCCTTCGCCGTCGCTAAACGGCGTTCGGTGCAGGCCTCAGCGAACACGCGCACGGGACGCGCGCGGTTGGAAAAAGAACCGCCGGATTCACTCGCGGCGGGCGATTGGAAAGCACAGGCAGCCCGGCTCTGAGGGAACGGAGCCGGGCTGTTCTTGTTCCGTCCGCGTTCTGAGGCGCGGTCGCAGCCCCGGCTCCGGCCCGCTTATACTCCCGTCCCATGAACGGCGCTTTCGGACCGATCGTCTTCCTCGTCGCGTCGAACGTCTTCATGACGTTCGCGTGGTATTGGCACCTCAAGCACCGCGGCTGGCCGCTCTGGGCGGCGATCGCCATTTCGTGGCTGATCGCGCTGCCGGAGTATTGCCTTCAGGTGCCGGGCAACCGCGTCGGGCACGTCGATTTCGGCGGTCCGTACAGCGCGGCGCAACTCAAGGTGCTTCAGGAGGCGATCACGCTGGTCATTTTCAGCATGTTCGCCATCTGGATTCTGAAAGAGCCGCTGCGGTGGAACGATGTGCTCGCCTTCGCGCTGATCTTTGCGGGCGTCGCGGTGAGCGTGCTCGGAAAGCCGGCCTGAACGTCCGCGCTGGAAAGGTCACTTCGACTCGGCGCCAACCAACGCTTGTTCCTTCGGCGGCGGATTCGCCGATTGCCGGGACTCCGGGTGGAGCCGTGCCAGCAGATGTGCGTCGTCGTCGCGCATGCTCATGAACTGACCGACGTAGTCGTCCGGGAAGTTCTCCATTCCCACGACGCCGATTTCCTTGGGCCACTTGCCCGGCTGGTAGAGGAATGTGCCGAACAGGATGTCCCAGATCGACAGCACTGATCCGTAGTTGCAGTTCATCCCCTTGCCGGCTTCGTGATGCCACCAGTGCAGCTCCGGCGAGTTGAAGACGTAGTTCAGCGGGCCGATGTAGGTGCGGAAATTCGCGTGGTGCCAGAAGCCCTTGATCACGTCCAGGCACGAGTACGCGATGATCACCGAATCGTCCGTGCCGAGCAGCCGCATCGGCAGGAAAATCAGCCCGTTCTTTACGATCGCTTCGAGGATGTGCAGGCGGAAGACGCTCATCGCGTCCATCTGCACGATCGTGTGGTGCACGCGATGCAGCCGCCAGAGCAGGTTGGACTCGTGGTACCAGCGGTGGAACCAGTAGCGCAGGAAGTCGTTCACGAAAAAGAAGATCGCGAACTGCCACCACCAGCCGAAGCCGCTCAGAAATTGCGACTGGGTCGGCACGAACGTGATCAGCCAGGTGAAGGCGACCTTCTCCAGGGCCGAAAGCCCGGGCCCGTTGATCGCTACCGCGATGCAATCCGCGAAATACCCGCGCCGCGTCACGCCGGCCTTGTAGCTCTTGTCGATCGGGGCCAGGGGCTCAAGCAGATGAAAGACGACGATCCCGGCGAAGAAGACGATGATCAGAGTCCACATGGCGCGCCCGCTCGATCTCCGACCCGCCCCGCCGCCGCGAATCGCCGACGGCCGGCGCAGGACGATGCGCGGAGTCTAGCGGAATCCGCTTGCCGCCGCGCGGCGGATCCGCCGAGATGTGGCCGACGGCGGCGGCAAGCTCCGCATGTGGGGCCGGGCTCCAGTCCGGTCTCTTTTCGGATCAGGCTCGGTCGGGAAAGAGACCGGCCGGAGGCCTGCCCCACAGATACAAAAGGCGCCGGAGGCCTGCCCCACAGATACGAAAGGCGCCACAGTCCCACCCCACAGATCGCAAAAGCGAACCCGCCGCAATGCGCGCCCGGCTTGCCGCCCCGGCGGCTGCTGCCGTATTTGTCTCACCCGCGCAATGCCCTGATACTGAATATCCCCTGTTCGAGGAGAGAAAATGCGCACTTGCTTCATCGTCCTGCTGCTTGCGCTGGCTGCATCCGCGCGGGCCCGCACGGAGCTTCCGCCGCCCGAAGGCCTTCCGTCAGACACCAGCATCTGGCCCAACCGCGAGAGCTGGCGCAACTCCGACGAGTGGCTCTGGCGCAACCACGAGCGCATCCGCAAGATGCAGCCGCGAGTGATCGTGCTGAATTTCGCGAACAGCCTCTCGCCGGAGGAGGTTCGCAAGACTCACACCGATCCGCTCATCAAGGCCCTTGCCGAAGCGACGCGCTATCACGGCTATGACGATCCGGCGGCGCCGGCGTTCCTCGACTATCAACTGCTGAAAGTCATCGACTTGCGCGATGAAGACGCCAAGGCCGCCCCGCGGCGTGAGAGCAGCAGCCTCATGCCGAAAAAGACCGACGGAAATCCGAACGAGCCGCTGATCGACTACGCTGTGCTCTTCAGCGATGAATTCGCGAAGCACTACGGTTTTCCTGATCCGCGCAAGCCCGACCGCTTCCTCAATCTCGGCGAATTGATCAACGCCGGCTACGTCCATGAGCTCTGGTTCTATGCGATTCACGATCCGGGCAATCGCTGGCCGGGGCGCGAAACGTGCGAGATGAAGCAGTATTACGACGAGCATTGCCGGCCGATCGCCGGAAAGCACGGCATGGCGGGCAACGGCGAGGACAGCACGTTTCCCTGGGTGGGCCGCAGCTTCCGCATCGCTTTTTTCAATCCGCATCGCGGGCCGGGCTGCTCGATCGAGAATTTCGGCCACACGATGGAGTGGATCGCCAACAGCCGCTCCAATCTGTACTACCGCAAGTACTTCTACGAGTTCGCCGATTTCGAGCTGGACAGGAAATTCAGCCTGCCGTTCAGCTCGTTCTACGAGCTCTCCTATGACCGCAAGTCCGGCGACAAGATCGAGTTTCCGACGCCTTCGCGGCTGGAAGGCGAGTGGCGCGGCAAGCCGTTCCGAGTGGAGAAATACTGCGCGACGGGCGGCAGCGTGCATTTCCCGCCGGGCGCGAGGCATCACTACGACCTCGAAAGCCCGTTCAGCGTGATGTCGACGATCGAGCACTACCGCAAACGCAAAGACCCGAAGGCGCCTGACGAAGCGAGCCCGTTCAGCCGCGAGAAGTTCGCCCGTTACAAGGACGTGGCGCCGGACTGCATGGGGCAGTGGATCGTCTACTGGTTTCAGAGCTTCCCAGGCGCCGAAAGCGGCTGCATCGACGCCGGGGGAAAACCGATGAAATGCTGGTGGCCGTTCCTGTTCTATTGACGGGCTGCGACCTGACCGGCGCGGCTTT
>JACRLV010000017.1:9481-22761 GCA_016235145.1 Planctomycetota bacterium | reverse complement strand
CTCACCTGGTTGGGGGGGCGTGTTTCCAGGTTGTCCAGCAGGGGGTTGAACGCGTCGAATTGTCCGGCGGCATTGATTCTGCGGATCCCAAATTCGCCGCCAACGAGAATCCTGGTGCTCAGGTCCATCGCCAGCGTCATCACCATATCCTTCGCTCGCGGGTCCATCTCGCGGAGCCGTTGGAGAATCTGCTCAAGCTGCGACTTGATCGAATCGACGATGGCGATCGTGTTGGCGCCGGGTTGCCGGTAGACGGGGATGTACACCTGCTTGCGGCCGTTGACGCGCACCAGGTTCGTCTGGATCGCTGACGAATCTTTCGTCTCGCCCAGGTCGCGCATGAACACGACCGCCTCGCCGTCGGTCTTGATCGGGATGTCGTTCAGCTCGCTGACTTTCGGCACCATCGCGTTCGAGACGATCTGGTAGTCGATGTCGCCGAACTTGGCGTTGCCGGTGGGCACGAAGATGTTCTGCTTCTGGATGGACTTCGCTACGTCGAGCGGCGAGAGGTTGCGGGCCTCCAGTTCGTGCCGGTCCACATACGCGAGGATGCGCCGCAGCACGCCGCCGTAAACCGCTGGCGAGATTACGCCCTGGATGCTCTGGAGCCGGTTGCGCAGCTCGAAATAGGCCACGTCGTACAGTTCCTTCTCACTCATCGTCGGGCTGGACACGCTCACGAGGCACAGCGGAACTGAAGCCGTCGGGTCGAACGGCATCACCATTGGCGGAATGGTGCCGGGCGGCAGGTAGTACAGGTCGCTCATGGCGTACGACGTGACCTGCGACATGGCCGTGTCGAAGCTGATGTCCTCGCGGAAGAAGTCCTTGACGATGCAGACGCCCATCATCGACTTGCCTTCCTGGTGCGAAATGCCGACCGACTGGCCGGTCCAGCGCTCCAGGCGGCTCATGATGTCGCGCTCCATGACCTCCGGCGGCATGCCGGGATAGAACGTAACGATCTGCACCGCGGGCGTCTTGAAGATGGGCAGCAGGTCAGCCGGGATGCGCGTGAAGGCCGTGACGCCGACCACGATCACGGCCAGGACGACCACGACGACCAGGTACGGATTGCGAAGGCCGGTTTCGATCGCTTTCATGCGCTAGAGTTCTCCCGAGAACGCTCGAAGTCGCTGTGTGCCGTGTGCAGCAGTGGCGGCTCGCAGGGTTGCTCCGACGCCGGTGCTGCTCACAGAGCAGCGGCACGCGTGCGAGGGATCAGCCTTCGTGCGCCATTCCCAACAGGGACAGCAATTCCTGTTCTGACATTCGCCCGACCGCTGCCCGAACAATTCCGTCGGTGATACACGCCACGATCGTGTGCCCGCGGCAGCGGTCTACCCAATGCGTTCGCCCGCCCTCCGAGACCATTTGCATCTCATGCAGGTCGGCGTCGGAGCCGGCGAGCGCGACAAACGATGCGGGCTCGCCGCCGATCTCGTAAAACGCGAACGCAGCCGGACGGCCGGAGACCTTGCATGAGCGCGCCCCGACCAGCTTGCAGCGGTCGTGCTGCATGACCGGTAGGGCGGCCGCGACGTGCGTTCGCTCCAGCAGCCACGTGGACGCTTCCTTTGGGTCGCTCGACTGCAACTGGAGCGACTTGCCAGCCTCCAGAAAGTGTTGGAAGTCGGCTACCAGCAGGTCCGCGAAACTCTGATTCGCCTCCGGCCTCGGACCGCCCCGCAGCGCGAACCAACCGCCAACGGCGAGAAGGAGTACGGCAGCGGCCAGGCCGAGCAGCCGGACGTGGAGTGGAAACCGACGCCACACCGAGCGACGTGCTCGGCCCTCCGCGGAGCGAATCTGAGCCATTACGCGCGCCAGCGCGTCCTGCGGCGCGGTCGCATCTTGCGGATTGAGCACCGTGCCAAGCTGCCGACGGATCGACCGCTCGATTTCGGCCTCGCGGGCGCACTCCGGGCAGTGCTCCAGATGCCGCTGAAGCTCGATGCTCAGCGGGGCGTCGAGTTCGCCGTCGAGGAAGGCGAACAGGTATTCACGAGCCTCGAAGCATGTCATGAAGAGCCACCACATCCCGGTGTGCCACTGCTCTGTGAGCAGTGCCTTCCTTTTGCGGCGTGATCGGCAAGCCGCTCGCGCAGCGCCCGCCGCGCCCGGCCGATCCGCGACATCACCGTCCCGACCGGGCAGTCCAGGACTTCGGCGATCTCGCGATAGTTCAGTTCTCCCGCCACACTCAGCACGATCACCTCGCGAAACCCGGCTGGGAGCGCATCCAGCGCCGCGACCAGCCGATCATCAAGAAACTCGCGGAAACGGGCCTCGTCCATCGCCGGCAGCGGTGCGAATGGCTGGGTCGCATCCGCCAGGATCACCTCGGTCAGCTCCGCATCATCCAGCGGCGTGACGCGAATCCGCCGCCGCTCAGCCCGGCCCCAGTCGGTCGCGACGTTCCGCAGGATCACGACCAGCCAAGCCCGCCGGTAGGCCATCTCGTGCGTCGGCGAGAAATTGCGCCAGGCGCGCAGGAACGTCTCCTGCACCAGATCGGCCGCATCCTCCGGCGTCCGGGCGTACTGGCGCGCAAGTGCCCACAACCGCCGCACATGCGGCGCCACGAAGGCCTCAAAGGCGCTGGCCAGCGAGTTCACAAGACTCCGTCCACGACTCGGGTTCAAGCGGCTTCTATCTATAAGGAACGACGGCGGCGCGGAAAGTCATCCCGGACGGTGGAGAACCGGGCGGATTTCCTGGATTCCGCGTGGTAGGAACGGCCGCGCCGCACGTTGACGCCGCCGTGGGTGGCGTGGGCGTCCCCGCCCGCGAGCCGCATCTCGGGCAGGCCGTAGATGTACGGGTTGAAGTGCGTGAAGCGTCACCTGACGCGGGGATGGGTAGTACGCGGGGAAGCGACGAAGGGCCGACTGCCAGCCTATTCCGCAGGGGTGCTCGGTTGCCCCGGTCCCTCGTATCGCAGCGCAAATCCCGTGCACCAGAGCTTCGGCGAGTTCCGAATGATGACGATTCCAGAATCCGTGATTACGACGGCCTGCGCGCCGAGTGGGGCAGTCTTGGCACGCATCGCGTTGTGCATCTTTGCCGTCTCTTCAGTATTCCAGTTGGCGGTCGAGACGGTCGCCAGTTCAACAAAGCTGCGAGACGGCCTGCTCATGAGAATCTCGACGTCGTCAGGTCGGGTCGGCTCGAAGAACCCTTTAGCGGTCTTTGTTACATCGACGGTCGCGCACCCCGTTAGCGTAAGTGTGAGAATCATTGCGACGAAAGTCAGTCCAACACGCATGGTCATCTCCTGTACCTGATGGCGGTGCCTGTGATTCGCGAATAAGTATCGCCGTATTTGTCCTCGCTCGCCCAGTCATCACTTTTTGCGCGGTACCCGCCGAACGTTCCGACGATGACTGCGTCGGCGCCAATTTCCGCCGCTCTTCGGCGCATGTACTCCACGGAAGCTCCGCGCGCCTGAAAGTCCGCGATGACTTCGTACGGCCGCGAGGGAGCGGTTTTCAAAACCTCGACCTCTTTCTCGCCGCGGGGCGGAAACCGCTCCGTCGCATAGTAGCGGTGCGCTTCATCAGATACGCATCCCGCTATCGCTAGGAGCAGCCACGGAACCGCGAATCTTGTCTTGCGCTGCATCTTCCGGTCCCTCTTGTTTCCGGCTTCAGTATCCTCGGCGCAGAATGGCGCAGCGCCCACCGGCTGCCTCAATCGCGCGCCGGAAATTGTCCAAGGCGCCGTCCCAGTCGTAGGCCGGGAACTCCACGTTCGAAGGCACTGATGGCTTGGGGCCCTTGGTGTCCGTGTGCCCGTTCTCGTCCTTAAGATTGTTAATGTAGATTCCCAGCAGACCGTTCTTGTTCGCGATCGACTGCTCGATCTCGTACTGGACGAATGGACGACTTGCGGTCTGAGTTCCGATCAGAACGACCGTGACCGACGTTCCCTGCAGCTTCTCGCGGATCAGCCGCTTGACGTTCTCGTCTCCCTTTTTCTTGGCCTCTTCGTACTCGGAGTGGTCGTAGAAGCCCGCGCGATCAGCTCCCGCGACAACGTTCGAATTGCGTACCTGATTCGCCCGCCAAATGGCCCGCTCGAAGTGAAAACTGAGGAATACGCGGCGTGCCATGTGTCACACTCCTTGTGAAGCACGGACCACGAGAACGGCCGTCACGACGATGACCGTAAGAATAACCGCCCCGTGCAGTCCGATCACGCTCTTCGAAAATGCGGTTGATGCCAAACCGGCGACTTCCGCTTCGTACTTCGTCGTGCTCATCCAGTAGAGGTCGCTGTCCAACTCCCCGCGCCGTATCGCGTCGTGCAGCTTGCGGAACAGCCGTTCCTGGCGCAGGTAGTACGCGTCGAGCCACCAGAACGACAAGGACGGCAACAGGCCGAGCGCGGCGAACGCCCAATTCCCGCCAGTCGCGACCAGCGCGAAGAGTCCCGCGACCAGCGTGACCGACCAGCCCTTGAGGAGAAACGAGTTCCCCGCCATGCGATTGATGACGCCTTGAACCAGCTCGATATGCTTGGTCAGCTTTTCGTCACGGTCCATGCGGCACCAGCAAGCCTCCGACATGCGGAAGCATCACGCCCCGATCGTCGCGCTGACCGTCGCGCTCCACGGCCCGACTTCGCCGCGCGAGTTGATCCAGCGCAGCATGTAGTGCGCGATCTTGTTGCCCTGCGCGCCGTCGTAGTCGCGCGTGTACGGCGCTCGCGTATCGACGGCGAGAAACGTCAGTTCGCCGGGATCGACCGGCGGCGGGCCGTCCACCTTGACCCAGATTTCCGCGCCGATCACGCCCGCCGGCTTGGCGCGCCGCGTCGGCGTGGACTCGTCCGTGAAGTCGATGGTGTGCTGCAAGCGCTGCGACGCATCGACCGTGACGACCGGGCGCGTCGTGGGCGGACCGACGGGCGACGGCTCCTTGTCGGGGACGGTGATCCCGAGCGCGGCGCGCTCGGTGTCGTCGACGCTGACCGACGCCTGCAACCGTCGCACGAGCGGCCGCACGGCGGCTTCGACGCCGGTCCGCGCCGCGTCCTTGCCCTCGCGGGCGGCAATCGCCGCCGCCGCAGCGGCGACGTGGGCCGGGTACTTGCTATTCCACGTCGTTTGCGCCGTCGTGACGGGCGTCATGTCGCCCGCGACCAGCCCCAGCCCCGCCAGGTTCGCATTCGCATACGTGACGAAGTTGGCCAGCCAGCCGTTGAACTCGGCATCGCCGCGCGGGATGTAATCGTTCGCCATCGGAGCACCTGCCTTTCGACCGCGGCGGCCTCCGCCGCCCTTGTGAGCCTTCTGGGCCGGAACCGGCGTCGGATCGGGCATTCCGGGAACCTCCACGACTCCGCCGTAGACCGGCCCGTCAATGTCGGGCCATTATCCGGCGGTTCCGGGCAGATATCCAGCCCCGCCGGGGCTTTCCCGGCCGGGTCGGGGCCGTCCCCGGATCGTGCGGGCAGCGGCACGGGCGGAGGGGGGAACGGCACCACTCACCGGCCGACAGGCACAGCCGCCCTGTGGAGCGTCCCGATTCGACCGGCGGCGCTCCCTCCCGCAACGCGGCCAAGAAACCGGCGAATCCGAGCTTCCACGGCGGCGGTATCGGTCGTCTCACACTCCCAAAGCACCAGCGTCGCCCAGCCCAGCTTTCGTAACAACCGTCGGTTTTTTGCGTCCCGTCTCGCATTGCCATCCAGCTTGGCGCGCCAAAACGCGACCCGCGATTTTGGAAGCCGTCGCCCATTGAAGCAATCGTGCCGGTGCCAGAAGCAACCATGCACGAGTATCGCCACACGCTGCCCGACAAGGACGATATCCGGCCGTCCCGGCAAGTCGCCTCGCTGTAAGCGATAGCGGTAGCCCATCGCCGTGAGAACTCGCCGCACGACGCGCTCGGGGCCGGTGTTTTTGGCCCGGACGCGCGACATTCGTTCGCTGCGCTCTTCTCGTGTTAGCGTGTCCATTGTCCGCTGCGCGCCTTGCCGATCGCCGTCGCTGGCAGCATGATAGCGAAATGCCTGAGCCCATCGACTACGACCGTCTCGCAACCGCCCTGGAGGAGCTTTTAGCCTGTGTACCCACGGGCGGCATTGACGCGAGCGGGCTGGCGACGCGGCGCGCGAAAAAACTCGTCGCCGAAATCCGACAGGCCATTCAGCGTCTACGCGAATTGGCCCACGCGATTGACCCGGTTCGCCAACCACCGACGATGCTTGATCCGTATCAGCCCGAAGTGCTCGGTCGGCTGATCGGCGAGACGATGCAGGAACAACCGCGACACGCGCTCGCGTCCTTGCATGATTTCTATGGCTCCGGCGTCTACGCCCTCTACTATCGTGGTCAGCACGCGGCGTACACCCCGATTGGGGGTAAGAACACGCCGATCTACGCCGGGAAAGCCGATCCGCCGACGCCGCTGGCCGCGACACCGGAGGATCAAGGGCCGCGCCTTTCGATTCGCTTGCGTGAGCACGCCAAGAGTATCCGAGCCGCCACGAATCTGTCGATTGACGATTTCGACTGCCGTTTTCTTGTCGTCAAGAGCGGGCTACAGAAGGCGGCCGAGGACTTCTTGTTGAATTACTTTCGCCCGATCTGGAACCAGCCGATTTGCAAGGGGTTCGGCAAGCACGGCGACGACCCCGGAACTCGAAGCAACACGCGATCTGAGTGGGACACGCTTCACCCTGGCCGGGCGTGGGCGTCGCGGGCCGGGAACACGCCGAATCCAAAGACGCCCGATCAGATCATGGCCGAGATTGCCGCCCACTTCGCGCGGACACCGCCGCGTGAATGACGGACATTGCGTGATCGGCGCGTCGAAGCATCTCTCCTAGCCGCGTTGCGACGACTTCCGCAAGGCGCACAGGAACGGCATTGCCGAGTTGCCGCATGGATTCCGTCCACGAACCTTCGAGAACCCATTCGTCGGGAAACGTCTGCAAGCGAGCGCATTCACGAACGGAAAAATAGCGCACGCTTCCGTCGTGCAGGCGTAGCATGTTCTCTCCGCCCGGCACGCCGTGATCGCCTGCCTTCAGCGTTTTCGCGGGTTCATCGAGTGGGCTGCCGTCGTGTCCCGCATACGCCCGCGCTCCCGGATTCAAAAAGTGGTTGGGAAACTTGCAGCAGCGTTCGCCCGGCGCGATGGCCGGCAGGTCGCCGATTGCGTCGCGAACCGTGCGCCAGGGCTTGAGCATGGCCGACGACCACAGGCAAGCGAGCCGTTCCAGCCGCGCGTGAAAACGACCCGGCATCTTGGGCCGGTCGCGCTTTGGGACGCGGTGCCGCTCCCAATACTCGCCCGTCACCCACTGGTCATAGAGCAACGCATCTTCCTCGTGCGTCGGAGTCGGAAAGCTGAACTTCACCCCGAGGTCCGCGCGGACGCCGACGATTAGCACACGCTCGCGCCGCTGCGGCACTCCGAAGTCAGCCGCGTTCAATAGCTGGTAAACCACGTTGTATCGCAAGCCCTTCTGTTTTCCGGCGGTGACGACCTTCTCAAGCCGGGCGTGGTGGTCGGTCCATTCCTCGTCGCCCTTGCGCACAATCTCCGGGTACATCAACTGCTTGATGATGTACGCGTAGTAATTCGCGAAACTCTTGCGGAGCAGGCCCTTGACGTTCTCGAACAAAAACGCCTTCGGGGCGACTTCGCGGACCGCGCGAATCGCCTGCGGAAACAGGTTCCGCCGATCGTCCATGCCGCGATGCTTGCCGCCGATCGAGAACGGCTGGCAGGGTGGCCCGCCGGAGATGAATTCCACGTCCCCCGCGTGCTGGCGGAAGTCGTGTGAGGAAACGTCGCACTCGCAGACGCGCCAGTCGCGGACGTGGCGCATGCGCGCCGCTTTGTTTCGCCGTATGGTGTTGCACGCGTTTCGGTCGCGCTCAAGGACCGCGACGTGATCGAATCCCGCGTTCGCGGTGCCGAGGGCCAATCCGCCCGCGCCGACGAATAGCTCGATTGATTTCATGCCGTCCTCACGACGGGTCATCGTAGCGGGTTAGCCGCAGGTGGCAACGGGGCGCGCCCACAGGTGTAAATCCTCCTTGTTGATGCCCGTGATGTCGCCGACGGTCAGGCCCGATTGACGGGCGGGGACGCTCGTCCCACCCTTCGGGCTCGTGACGAAGCGTCCCAGCCTTCCGCCGCGGCGCGGGCGACCGTCCAGCCCTTGCCGGGCTCAGTGCCGCGGGGCAATCTCGATTTCGGCGATCAGGTCCGCGCGCCGGTATAGGCACGCGCCGCTCGCACCTTCGCAGACGCCGTACAGCGCGTAGGCGGGCACTTTGACCATGCCGGGCTGGGCGTCGCTCGGGGCGCGCAGCTCGAACTCCACGCTGCGCGGCTCGTCGCTGACCGGCTCCCGCGCGTTGGGCACGGTCGGTCGACGCTCGCTGACGCTCCAGCCCGCCGGCGGATTCACCCAGACGACGAGCGGGTCGCCTTCGTTGTTCCAATGCCCGCCCGCACGCGGGTTGGGGCGCAGCGTGACATGCACGCGCACCGACTGACCTGGCCGAATCCGGGGTGGGACGACGGTGATCTCGGCCGACGCCAGCGGCGTCGTGTCGCGCGCGATGCGTCCGTCCGGATCGGGTTCGGTGGGCTGCGTCGCGGCCTGGGCAAACTCCTTCGCCGGGGCAGCCAGTTCTGCGCCGGACGGGTCGACACTGAGCGATACCGGAGTCTCGCCGCGGGCACGAATGTCGCGTCGCGCGTCCTCGACCCAGTCGTAAAACGGATACGGCTTGTCGAGTCGCGGCCCGTACTGCTGGATGCGCCGCCGCCAAATGTACTGGTTCGGGTTGAGGTCGAGCGCCCGCTGCCAGCCCGCCACGGCCGCCGCGAAATCCCCCTCGCGGCGCTGCGGCGAGGCGTTTCGCATGCGATGGGCCACGCCGCGTGCGAAATGGAGCGCGCCGCTCTCGCGATCGGCGCGTAGCGCCTCGTCCAGCATTCGCATCGCGTCGTCGAATCGTGGCTTCTCGTTGAGAACGAGCGCATCGTTGACGCGACGGAGCGTTTCTGTGGAGGTGCTGCGCAGCGCCGCGGCACTCGCTCGCGATGCGGCAGGCTCCGATGCGGTTGACGAAAGGGCGTCGAGCTCTGCGCTCAGCTTCCCCAAGTCGCGGCGCGGGTCGCGCAGAACTTCGCGGACCACGCCCTGCTCGTCGATCAGCAGGGCCAGCGGCACCGCGCTCACCTCCAGCAGGTTGAGCGGATCGACGAGGACCGGCCAGTCCATCTGTTTCCACTGCATGAACAGCTTGCAGCGGTCCGGGTGCTGCTCCTGAATCAGGCCGACAAGCTGAATCCTGCCTTCGGCGCGGAGCTTGCGGGTCGCGTCGTGCCAGACCGGCACGTGCTGGCGGCAGCCCGCTCACCACGAGGCGAAAACGAGCAGGAGCACGCGCTTTCCGTGAAAATCCGCCAAGGTCATCGGGCGGCCGTCCCTGAGCGCCGGGAAGCGCTCGGCGGGGAACGGCTTTCCGACCTCAATCCGGCCGAGTTGCGCCTGGGCTGCGGCGGGGGCGCTAACGAGCAACGCGGTCAGCGCGAGCAGCACCGTACGGTTGGTTGACGCAAACAGCATCATGGGTGTCTTCCTTCTCATCAGATACTCGCGATCGCAATCAGTGACTCCGCGTTAAGGTTTCGCCGGGCCTGAATCGGGACCGGCTTCGCCCCAACTCGGCAGGCTGCTCTCCGGCTCCACGCCGAGCGCATCGGCGACGCGATTGATGTAGTTGAAGTATGCGATGACCTGAACGGCGTCGTGAATCGCAGCATCGGACCAGCCTGAGTGCCGCAGACCGGCGATGTCCGCCGCGGCGCAGGTTGCAGGCTGACCTGTCACCTTCTCCGCATGCGCGACGAGCGCCCGCACAGCCGGGGGCAGGCGACAACCGCGCCAGTCGCGGACTGCCTGATGCACGAACGCATCCAGTTGAAGGATGGTCGGGTCTTCGTTGCCGGACTGATTCATCACCGTGCGCCAGTCTCGTTCGACCTCCGACCGGAGGTCGTTTGCGTGGGCCTGCACTCAGTAGTGACAGCCGTTCGTCTTGCTGACCACGACCGCGAGCAGTTCTCGTTGAGCGCGCGACAGGTCCGATGACCCGAACATGACCGCCTGATAGAGGCCGATGCCCGCTTTGAGCACCGGCGGGTTCAGGCTCGGTACGCGAACGATGTTGAAGACGCGCCCGGCTCGCCGGTGGGCTGCGTCGAAGAGCTGTCGAAGCGGCCCCTCGGCGGCCGCGTCTGAAATCGTCTCGATCCATGCCATGTGGCTACCTCCCGAGGGAGCTCTCCGCGCATGCAGTGTCGGCCGGAACGTCGTCCGTCAAGCGCTGCAACCCACTGATCGTCATCGGCGATCGATCGGGCTTGTGAGAATCGCCCATTCGGATGCAATCGTCTACCTGTTCACGATGATCCCGATCGCGCCAGCGGGCCATCCTCGCCGGCGCGATGCCCAGTCGGTATCCAAGGATGCATGCCTGGTGAATCAAGGTGAGCCGCATGACGCCGTGTGCGAGCCAGCG
This sequence comes from Planctomycetota bacterium, assembly GCA_016235145.1. Taxonomy (GTDB): domain Bacteria; phylum Planctomycetota; class Phycisphaerae; order UBA1845; family Fen-1342; genus JACRLV01. Next base: position 12,200 of record JACRLV010000017.1, on the reverse strand, counting down.
GCGCGCGGACGTCTGCGCCATTGAGCGTGCGGTCGCGACCCGGCCGTAGCGGCGAACCCGACGGACGAGTTCGAAGTCTTCCATGAAAGGCAGATTTGCGAAGCCGCCGAGCCGGTAGAAATCGGTTGCTCGCATGCAGAGCGCCTGATCGCCGTACGGCATACCAAGCAGGCGCGATCGCAGGTTGGCACCGCATTCGACGAGGCGCAGCGCCGGCCGCGGATGGTCGATACCCAGCCGAAACGCGCCGAGAACTACGCGCGGCGCGGCCAGCATCCGCGCGACTTCGGCGGAGTAGCCGGGCGGCAGACGGGTATCCGCGTGAAGGAAGAGGAGCATCTCGCCGCGCGCCGCCGCGGCGCCTGCGTTCATCTGCGTTGCCCGTCCGGCGGCAGCGCGGAGCACACGCGCACCGGCCTCGGCCGCAATGATGCAAGTCTCGTCGTTGCTTCCGCCGTCCGCGACGAGCACTTCCACAGACTCGGCGTCCAATGCGTGTTCAATCGTCGCGCGGATACTCGCGGCTTCGTTCAGCGTGGGAATAATCACCGACAGCCGTGTGCGGCGGCTGCCGCTCCACTCCGTCACGTCTTCCGGCTCGTCGACGTCCTGCCGCGATGGAAGCTGATGAACGGAGAGTTCGACGGCCGCCGCCTTTTCAAGCGTCTGGCGCAACACGCGCTCAGTGCCCCAATCGATTCCATCGAAAAGCTCCGAGGCCGGCCGGCGCACACCGACGAGGTAATAGCCGCCGTCGCGGGCGGGACCGAGTACGCAGTCGTGTGTTCGGAGCGCCTCGAGCGCGGCGTCGAGGGCTGCGGCGTCGAGCGATGGGCAATCCGTGCCGATGATCACGACGCGTTGCGCCCCGCGCGCGAACGCGTCGGCGATTGCGCGGTGCATCCGGACGCCAAGCTCCCCGTCACCTTGCGGCAGACGCTGCAAGTCGGTTCCAAACATTTCAGTCATGCGCTGCACGTTTCCGCCGGCGAACCGAACCTCTGCCGACGCGCGGCGGGCAAATCGTAACTGCTCCGCGGTGAGCAATGTGTGCGCGGTCATTTCGCGCTGGAGTGCGGCCGCGCCCTCCGCCCCCAGGGCAGGGATCAGCCTCGTCTTCGTCGTTCCTGGTTCGGGATACCGGGTGAAGACGATCAGATGCTCGGCGCCGATACGGAATGACTGCGCACGCGGCAGTCGTAGCCGCTCGCGAAGCACCGTTGCGAGGATCTTCGTCCCCGCGCCGACAATGCCGCGCAACGTCCCGGATATCTTCGATTCACCAATCCGGCGGCGATAGTCCACGGGGGTTTCGTGCACACGAAGCCCTGCTTGCAGCGCGCGAATCTGCATCTGAATGGTCCAGCCGTAGTTGCGGTCGTCCATTCTCAACCAGTGCAACGCCGACGCGCGGATCGCGCGGAAGGGCCCGAGGTCGGTGTAACGATGACCCCACAGTCGGCGGATCAGAAAACAGGCCAGCGCGTTGCCCCAACGTTGTACAATCGTCAGCGCTCCCCGCTCACGGTCCCCAAGCGTACGCGAGCCAATGACAAGATCGGCCTCCCCCCGCGCGATGGGGGCGACGAGTCGCTCCATTTGCTCCGGATGATCGCTGAAGTCGGCGTCGAGAAAGACGAGGATGTCAGCGGCGTCCGCGGCGTCGATTCCCGCGATACACGCCGCGCCGTAACCGCGACGCGGCTCGGCGATCACTCGCGCTCCGAGTTCCGACGCGACCACGGCCGTTCCATCTGCCGATCCGTTGTCAACGACGAACACATCGTCGACCCAGTCGGGGATCGCCGCAAGCACGCGCGGGAGCGAGCGCTCCTCGTTAAGGGCGGGGATGATCACGGCGATACGCAGTTTGTCGAACATTTACCCGCCCTCCACCGCAGCCGTCGCGACGGTCGCCCGGCGGCGCGATGCCCATGTTTCCCCCACAAACCAGGCCAGGATCGGAACGTGCTCAATCCAGACGACCCACGGAAGCTCGTAATGCACGTAGTACAGTGGCAGGAACGCGGCATACGCGAGCAGCGACGCTCGGGGCGCAGCCGCGAGCAGAGGCAACATCCATAGGTAGTACCACGGGAACTGCGCCGGAATGAGGAAGAACATGGTCGCCAGCACAAGCAGTGATCGTTGAACCAGGTCGCTGAGGTCACCGCGTAATCGTCGCGCTTGGACTACGACGACAAGCAGGAGAGCGCCCGCAACGACAAAACGGGCGATTCGGGGAGCGTCAATTGCGTCAAGATCGACCAACCCCAAAACGGATCGTGTGATCCAAACAGTTCCCGCAAATACGGCGTCGTTATTGTACCACTTGAGCGCGTAGGCCTGAAAACCGTTCGAATCGGCGTGCATGCCAAGCAGCGCTGGCGTCCAGAGGAGTGCTGACAACGTAACGAAAACCATCGTCGCGATCAGCGACAGCTTCACGCCGGAGCCGGTGGCGCGCGCGACGAAGGGCGCCAGTACGACCGGCCAGATCTTCACGCCGCCGGCGAGTGCCAGCGCGACGCTCGACACAATGGCCGCGCCGCGGGTCGCCAATAGCAGCGCAGCGACGACCAACGGCAGCGCGATCACGTCCATGTGCCCGCTGCTTGTCACTTCGCGCAGCAGGACCGGATTCCACCAATACCAAGCGGCCAAGGCCGCCGGCTTCTTCACCGCTCGGAGTAACGCGAGAACCGCAACCATTGTCAGG
>JACRLV010000017.1:3525-9458 GCA_016235145.1 Planctomycetota bacterium | reverse complement strand
GCGTCGAATACGAGGAGTACGCCGCGCCACGCGACCATGCTCCACGGCGAGAGGGCGTGCGCCGCAGCGAAGGCGGCCTGCGCGACCGGACCGTAGACCGTCGTCAGATGCCGGTGATTGACCTTCGATCGGACTATCTCCGCTTCCGCGCCGAGCAGGTCTGCCGGAAGCACCGTTTGGGCCGTCCCACCATACGCGGGAAACACCTCGGCCGGCGCGAACTCGTACGGATTGAAGCCGCGTGCCAGAACGGCGCCGTCCCAGAGGTAGCGATTGAAGTCGTCTTCGAGGAATGGCGCCGCCGGCAGGACAATCGCTCGCATCGCCAGCCCAATGAGCCAAACCCATACGAGGCTTCGCTTGCCGAATGCTCCCAATCTGATTGGCCATAGACCCACGAAATAGACCACACCCGCCAAGACGCCCCACACCGCAAGGGCCCTGCGCCCGTCGGACGCCGGAACGTCGGCTCCAAACCGCGTTGCGAGCATTGCGAGCAGCCCGCTTGACGCGACCAGGAGCATTCCCGTAACCAGCAGGCCGTGTCAGTTCATGGAGAAGGCGTCGGCGCGCGCGGGCCGGGCTGCGAAGCCGCGGCGGGTCGTGAACTCGGCGGCTTTCGATCCGGCTCGCGCCCCAGCTTTTTGAGACCGGCGAGCCATTTTTCGGCTTCGTTCAATGCCGGTTCAAAGCCCCACGGCCCGCGCTTCCCGGCGACCGCGAGCGTCCCGTCGGTCCGCACCAGGTACACGCGATCCGGCCAGGCCTGATAGGCGGAGCCGGCAGTGTTTTCCATGTCGTCAATCAGGAACGGGATCGTCAGCTTCTTGTCCTTGACCAGCGACTCGGCCACGGCGCAGCGCTCGCCGAAATCCTTGTGCTCGGTGATGCCTTTTTCCTTCGCGTACGGGACGGGCCAACTGCTGTCCGACGCATGCGCTTCGCGGATGTAGACGATGTAAAAGTCGGCGATGTCCTTGTAGTCCTGATACATCCGCTCCATTTCGCCAACCTGGCGAAGAAAGGGTGGTCAGGTGTAGCTGCCGAACAGGAGCAGGACCGGACGCTTTCCACTCAACGACGTGAGTTCGAATTCGCTCTTGCCGTCCAGCGACTTCAGCTTGAACGGCGGTGCTGCTTCGCCGACCTGCGGCGCGGCCAGGGCCGGTTTCGTCGTGGGCTGTGAAGCTACGACAGGCTGTGTGGCAGGCGAGGTCGCGGGCTGTGACGCTGCCGGTTGCTGCGCCGTAGCCACTGCGCCGGCAAATAGCGCAATCCACTGGCCGATCGTCGCCCTTGCAACAAAACGTTTCATGGGAGTCTCCTTCATCGATATCGTGCGCGTTCCTCACCGCCGCCAGGCCAGCACCTTTGCGAGCAGCCCCTTCGCGAACGGCGTCAGGCCCGTGCGGGCATAGGCGTCTCCCGCGCGCTTGAACACGTCGGCCTGCGTCGGATACGGGTGGATCGTACTGGACAACGTCTTAAGTCCGCCGCCCGCCGCCATCAGCGCGGTGATCTCCGAGATCATCTCGCCCGCGTGCCGCGCGACCAGCGTCGCGCCAAGAATCCGGTCCGTTCCCTCACGCACGATGACTTTAAGAAATCCGTCGGTGTCTCCATCGAGGATGGCCCGGTCGACGCCGTCGAGAGGGATCTGAAACGTCGTCGTCTTCAGCCCGCGCTCCTTGGCTTCGCGCTCATAGAACCCCACATGCGCGATCTCCGGATCGGTGTACGTACACCAGGGAATCGTCAGGGCGCTGGCCTTTGCGCGGCCGAAGAACAGGGCATTGCGGATCACGATGCGTGCCATCGCGTCGGCCACGTGCGTGAACTTATAGGGGAAGCAGACGTCTCCGGCCGCGTAGATGCGCGGATTGGTCGTCTGCAACCGGTCATTCACCTTTACGCCATTTCGCTCGTCAAACGCGACGCCGGCCGCTTCGAGACCGATGCCCGCGACGTTGGGAGCGCGGCCCACGCCGACGAGAATCTCATCCACCTCGATCTCGCGCGTGCCGGCCGGCGACTCGACGGTCAGAGTCTTTCCGCCACTGCTTCGGGCAACGCGACTGACCTTCGCCCCGAGCAGGAGCCGGACATCATCCGCGGTGACGGCACGCTGCACGACCTCGGCCGCGTCGCGGTCTTCGCGGATCAGGATTTGCGGCGCCAGGTCGATCAGCGACACCTGCGAGCCGAAACGCGCGAACGACTGTGACAGCTCGCAGCCGATCGGTCCCGCTCCGAGCACGGCCAGTCGGCGGGGCAGTTCCGTGAGTGAGAACACCGTCTCGTTGGTGAGGAATCCGGATTCGATCAAACCGGGGATTGGGGGGGCGACGGGACGCGCGCCGGTGGCGACGCAGGCCCGCGCGAAACGCAGTGTTTGGCCTTGCACGTCAACGGTATCCGGTCCCGTGAATCGACCATCTCCGATAAACACGTCGATGCCCAGGCTGCGGAACCGCTCCGCGGAATCATGGGGCGCGATCTTCGCCCGCAGCCGGCGCATGCGCTCCATGATCGCCCCGAAGTCTACCTGCACCCCTTCCGGCACTCGCACGCCGAACTCGCCCGCGTGCCGCACATCCGCGACCGCGCGCGCCGACCGAATCAGCGCCTTCGACGGGACGCAACCGAAATTGAGGCAGTCGCCGCCCATCAGCCGGCGTTCGATCAGCGCGACCCGAGCGCCAAGCCCGGCCGCGCCCGCCGCCGTCACCAGCCCGGCGGTGCCGGCGCCGATGACCACCATGTTGTAACGCCCCTGAGGCGTCGGATTGGTCCAATCCGGCGGATGCGTCGCCGCGAGAAGCCGCTGGTTGAACTCGTCGAGCGGCTCAACGTCCGCAGCCCACGACTGGTCAGGGGTCCGTGCAGTCACCGTACTCAAGGCTTGTTCTCCCGGCTGTTCAGCCGCCAGTCATAGTCGAGCCATTCAATCCGCGGCGGTTTCTTCGCGTCGAGCGCGGCCTGAAGTTCCTTCGAGTGCTTTGCGGCGTACGCGAGCACCGAACCGGCGACCTGCTTGAAATCGTCACCGTACCAGTCGTACAGCTTCGTCAGCTTCACGACGCCGCTTTTCGAATCGAAACGGAACCAACGTTCGTGGGTGTGGACGTAGCGCGTCTGGTCGGCGATCTGGGCTTCGAGCTTGGTTCCGGTGTAGGCCTCCGCCCGCAGCGGCGGACAGCCGACCGCCGCGCAGACCAGCGCGAAATGAACTCTTGGCTCGCGGAATTTGGGGCGGATCTGCTCATGCTCGATCTGGTTCAGGCTCCACGTGCCGCCCGCGATCTTCCAACGTTTGTCGGCCCAGCGCTGCGCGTCGGGGATGTCCTTGATCGACTTGACCGGGTAGTGATCGAGAATCAGGCGCAACGTAAACGCGTTGTACGCATTGATCAGCAGGGCCAGCTTCTCATCCCGGCCCAGCTTGTCGAACGGGGCCTTCTCCAGCGATGCGAGGTACGCATCGAGATTCGCGGAATCGGCTTTCAAGCCCTCATAGTCCACCCAGCCGCCTTCCGACACGTGTTTTCGCAGCAGGGAATCGAACTGCGAATGATCGAACGTGGCGTCATCCGACTTCCCGGAGTAGGCCTCCTGAAGCGTCGCCGTGGGCGGACCGAACAGTCCGCGAATCGCATCCTGTTTGGACCAGACAGCCGCAGTGAATGTCGCCACCAACAACGCGGCGAGTGGAAGTGCGACAACGCGCGCCAACGACGCGGACTTTGGTGTCGCGGCGCCATTGGCTTCGCAGTAACCCGAGCCCGCCGCGGCCGCGAGTGCTCCCTGCTCGCTGAGCGCGCGACGGGCCAACCGGGTTACATAGACCGTGACCACGACCGTGGCGGCGAGCCCAGCGACCAGAAGCACGGTCTTTCCGACGCCGACGGCATTCGAACCGCCGCCGGCCGCCTGCAATCCTTGTGCGCCAAGATGGCCGATGTAGACGTACATGAACGTGCCCGGGAGCATGCAGAGCCAACTCGCGAGCACATACGGCCAGAAGCGGATCGAAGTCAGACCGTAGAGGTAATTTCCCAGGCTGAAAGGCACGGCGGGCGAAAGGCGCAGCATCGCGACGATTCTCCAACCACCTTTCCCGATCGCCTGGTCGATGGCTGCGAAGCTCCGGTTTCGCTCGGCCGCGCGCCGCACTTTTTCGCGCGCGATGTAACGGGCGATCAGGAATGCCAGCGCGGCGTTGATGGTCGAGGCGATGGACACGATGGCTGTCCCCCAAATCAGGCCGAACAGCGCGCCCGACGCCAGCGTGAGCGCTGAACCAGGCACAAAGAGCAGCCCGGCGACGATGTACGCACCCGCGAACACCGCCGGTCCCAGCACGCCCAGTCGATCCACACCACCCTGAAGCGCCTGCACGGCGCGATCGACGGGGAGGACGCGGACGAGGAGGATCAGGCACGCGACCAGCACGATGAATGAAATCCTGTTCACCCAGCGCGACGCGCTTCGGCCTCGCCGCCCCGAATCGCCTCCAACCACGTCCTTCGTATCGCTGACCGTGTCAACCATCATTGCTGACATCTCCATCGCTCGCATTCATGACTCCGTTCCAGTACGCCGGAACAACACATCAACCGCGCGTAATCGCTCTCAAGGTTTCAACGAGCGAACCGCACCGATTACCTCGTCCGGATCGGCCCGCTTGCGGTAGTCCCAGTCGGCAAACACGTAGCTGATGACGCCCTCCCGGTCCCAGGTGCCGCTGACGTTGGATTCAGCGACTTTCAGGCCGAACTGCTCGTACTTCGCTTTCGTCGCCTCGTCGACAACGAAGTGAACCTTGAACGCCTTGGCGGCCGCGAAGGCACCGTCACTGAAGACGGCATATTCGCCGCCGGATTTCTGGCGCGTCTGAGCTGCGAGGTCCGGTTTTTCCGGCGTCAGCGCGACAAAGGTCCCGCCCGCGGCCTTGAGCGCGTCCAGCTTGCCCGCCCATGCCGCGAGCGCACGGTTGCAGATCGGGCACCATCCGCCACGATAGAACGTGATGACGATCGGGCCGTCCTTGTAGAGCGACGCCAGTTGAATGGTCTTGCCGTCCACCGTGGTAACCGCGACATCGGGCGCTCGCTCACCAACGGCGAGTCCCGGGACCGCGGAATCGCCATCCGCGCCCGCCTTGACGACGCTGGTTTTGGGGTAGAACGCGGACCAGGAGTAGTAGAACGTCTGCGCGGACCGCACCCCCTGCGGCGCCTCGATCACGGCGACGCCGGCTTCGCTCCGCGCGAGACGCACCTTGCCGGACGGCGTGTCGATCGTGCGGCCGTCGCCGATGGCATCCACGGGCACGAACCACGCCTGCGCCGCGTCGCCGTCGCCCATGGCGATGCCCACGCCGAGTGTCTTCCGCGGCAGCGCGTCGCCGACGTGCGCCACGGGCACCATCAGCCCTTCGTCCTTGAAGTACATCTCGTACGGCGAACGGGAATAATCGCGCTCATGTCCGGTGTCCTTGCTGACGATCTTCGCGCCCGGATGTGCCCTTTTGAACGCGGCGAAGGAGACCACCTCGACCGGCAGCATGTCGAGCGAACTCCCGGCGAGCGGTCCGCTGACGGCGCGCATGCCGAGCTGGCTCCAGAGCCCCTTGTCCTTTCTGTCGTACATCAGAACGTTGGAATTGTAGAGCGCTCCCGACACGCCAAATTCGAGCACGGTCTCCGTACCACGGGCGCCGACCTTCCGCGAGAATACCGTCGCGGAGTCGCACAGCGGGCAGTAGGTCGCGGCAATTGGCTGTCCACCGACGGTCGTGTTCACGACTTCATGCCAGTCCAGCACGCGCAGCGGAACGCCGAGCACGTCCTCGCCGACGACCACTTCAATCACGCGCGCATCGTCCGGGAGCCAACTCGCCTGGCCGGCGGACTCCGTCCTAGGGTCAGTCA
>JACRLV010000017.1:0-3445 GCA_016235145.1 Planctomycetota bacterium | reverse complement strand
CGTGTGAATCTCGTCTTTGGGGATCGAGAGGCCGGACAGGTTGTACTCCTTTTCGATGTCAACTGAGCCTTTCCGGTTTACCTGCCGGAATTCAGCGTCATCGGACGGGCGCGTACTCGACGCCGGCCGTGTCGTCGGCGCGGACGTCGAGCGTTGCGCATAGGCACCCGAGTAGCCGGCGGCGCCGATGATCAGCAGCGGCATAAGCATGGTCCGTTTCATTTTGCGTTCTCCATCTCTAGTGCAGAATCAACATCAAGCTCGCGTGAGCGCTCCGCCGCACGACGATCCGCGTCCAGCGGTACAGCCGAAACAGTGCGAATCGGTTTGAATTCGCCGGCGTTGCAGTCGCCGCACGTCGAAGTCGCGAATGTGCGTCGGCGCCCCGGAGTTGACAGGAACTCCGAGGGCGTAGTTGAAATCACAGTCATGCAGCGCGCCGTCCCAACTCACGTGTATCTGCCGCCGGCACATCAGCGAATCCACGGTCGAAGGATTGAATCGTCGTCCCAGCAGCGTTTCATACTCCGTCGCGCGGCCATCGCGCTTCAGGTCGTGCAGGAACCGTCCGATCGGCATGTTGGTAATCGCAATGAGCCGCGTGAACTCAATGCCAAATCGCGCCCGCAGCTCGCGCCGATAGTCATTCTCCAGCCCCGCCTGGTCTGGCGGCAGCGACGGGCCGAGCGGGTTGTAGACGAGGTCGAGCGGCAACTCGTTCACGATTCCGAATCCGACGCCGTTGAGCGTGCGAATGACCTCGACGCTGCGCTCGTAGACTCGCAGCCCGCGCTGCCGGTTGACGTTGTCCGGCAGGTAGCAGGGCAGCGAGGCGATGAGATGCACGCGCTGGCCGGCCAGAAACTCCGGCAGATCGCGATAGCCGTCTTCCAGCATGATGGTCAGATCGGTCCGTACGATGACTTCGAATCCCTCGGATCTCGCCGTCGCTACGAATCGCCGGAAGTTGGGGTTCATGGACGGTTCGCCGCCGGTGATGTCGATGGTCCGTGCCCCGCTACGGCGGGCCGCGTCGATGACGAGCAACATGGTCTCCCAGCTCATCTGCTCGGTGCGCTTCGGCGACGCCTCCACGTGACAGTGGCGGCACGCCAGATTACACGTGAGGCCGATGTTGACCTGGATCGTGTCGATTGACAGGGCGTGTAGCGCTTCGCCGGTTGCTTCGGCAATCCGGCGTTCAAACTCGCTCGCGCCGTCGATGGTCAGGGGCACGGTTTGAAGCGTCGTCATTTACAGGCCTCCAAGCTGCGTCAACACCCAGAACGCCGCCGCGCCGAGCAGCGCGCCGCACGGAAGCGTCGTCGCCCAGGCCAGCAGGATGGCGCCCACGGTTTTCCACCGTGCTGCTCCAGTCGCGAAACCAATGCCGAAGAGCGATCCGCATGACACATGTGTCGTTGATACAGGCACACCGAGGTGCGACGCCCCCAGCACCAGCGCGGCGGTGACGAGGTTTCCCGTCAGCCCCTGACCGGCATTCAGCTCCGTGATTCGCCGACTCATGGTCTCGGCGACGCGCCGCGAATTCAGCCAGCCGCCGAGCGCCATCGCCGCGGCGACCAGGCCGAGACCCCAGTGCGCCCCGCCCGCGAATCCCCCGGCGAGCAGCAGCGCCGCGATCTTCGGCGTGTCATTCACCGCCCGGGCGAAGCAGACCGCCGCGGCGCTGAAGTAGTGCAGTCCATTGACGGCCGTTTGCGCGTCGAGCCCGACGACCCGACCCTCGTAACGCTCGATACATTGCCCCGCGTCAGCGACAGAAACCGTTACCACCGGTGAACCGAGCCCGATCGGGGGATTCTCCCCCGCGCCCGCCAGAACCGGAGCCCGCTCCGTTCCGACGCACACGCACGTTTCACGCGAGACGCCCAGATAGTGCCGGGCGGCTCTCAGCGCCGGATACACGACACTTGCACCCGCAATCGCGAGCAGCGGGCTGACGAGCAACGGCAGGAAGAAGCTGGTCCAGAGCGTTCCGATCGGCGCTTGAGCGCCGCCGGCCACAACCGAGACTCCAAGTAGCGCGCCGGTGAGCGCGTGCGTCGTCGAAGTCGGCATGCCGAGGAGCGTCGCAATCATTATTGTGACGGCCGCCGCGGCGCCTACGGCGATGAGCAGCGACGGATCGCCCGCGAGGGCCGGCGGAACCAGCCCGTTGCCGCTGAAAACCTTCGCCAGCGTCGACGCCAGCAAGAGCGACAGCACACTACCGGCGAGTGTGGAAATGGTCGCAAGCTTCAGCGCCGGCCCATATCCGGTCGTCGCGCTCCCGTACAGCGTGGCGACACCCTTGAAGTTGTCATTCGCGCCGTTGCTGTACGCAAGCCAGAAGACCGCGATGATAAGGATTACGCTCGTCACCGAAAACCGCTCCCATCAGCCCCGTCGAGGGCTTACACAGATCAACCCGCCTACGACTGACCTCAGCAGCACTTGCCATCGGATGACGCCGGCCGCGTGTCCGCCGTTGCGCCGCAGGGGAACAACCCGTAATGCCGGCTGCGATCACCCTGAATGACGAAATGCGGCGCGTAGCGGGTCTCGCCGAGCATCGCGGCGGTGTTTCCGCAGACGAGCATCGGCTTGCCGGTCACGAACTCGTGGTGGTCGTCCAGCGCGAATGAGTGCGCCGCGTGCGGGATCGTTCCGCGATAGGTCGCGACCTGGCCGTAGTCTTCGCAGCGATCTTCCAGGCAGTCGACCTTGAACGCTCGGATCGTGATTGACGAGAAGCCCGAAAGCCCGACACGCTCGCGAATCTCTTCGTTTCCGATCGCTAGCGGCCTTCGCGCGACGGTCCGAACGTCGGGAATCCCATTCGACAAAAGCAGCCGGCGAAAGTCCTCGACGTACATGGCGCCCGCGAGGCACTCGCCCAGCAGGACGGGATCGTCGCGCCACTCAGCCGGCAGCCGTCGATCGGCAAAGATATCCGAGAAATAGAGCTCGCCGCCGGGTTTCAGAACGCGGAGTATCTCCCTCAATACCCGCTCTTTGTCGGGCGCGAGGTTGATCACGCAATTCGAGATCACCACGTCGATCGACTCATCCTCGATTCCCGCGTCGGCGAGCTCTTCCATGTAGCCGTGAACGAACCGCGTGTTCGACGTCGTATGCCCGAAGAGCGATGCGTGCCGCGCCTGGTGTGCGGCGGCGATCCGCAACTGCTCCGCCGTCATGTCGACGCCGATCACCCGGCCCCGAGACCCCACGAGCTTGGAACAGACATACGCATCGCGTCCCGTGCCGCAGCCGAGGTCGAGCACCGTGCAGCCCTCGATCGCGTGTGGAATCGGCGACCCGCAGCCGTAGAACCGCTCCACGACTTCGGGAGCGAGCGTCCGAACGATCGCTTTCAAGTGCGCTGGCATGCCGCTGGGCGAGCAGCACGCATCCGTCTTCAGATGCGACGAGTGCGCCA
>JACRLV010000386.1 GCA_016235145.1 Planctomycetota bacterium | reverse complement strand
GGGTCCCTCGCTGGCGCTTCGGGCTCGGATACTGCGGGCGTTTCCGCCAGGAACGCGTTACATCCGCTCGACCGGCTCGATGCCCAGCAGCCCGAGGCCGACGCGCAGGGTGCGGGCGGTCAGATCGCACAGCCGCATGCGGCTCAGACGCAGCGAGTCGCTCTCCGCCTGAAGCACCGGACAGGCCTCGAAAAACCGCATGAATTCGCCCGCCAGGTCGAACAAATAGCTGCACAACACGTGCGGCGCCAGATCGGCGGCGACGATGTCGAGCGTGTCGGCGAAGCGGACCAGCCGCAACGCCAGGGTGCGTTCCTCGGGCCGGTCGAGCGAAATCCGGACGTCCGGGCCATATGGATCAAGTTTGCCGAGCCGCGCCTCGACCTTGCGATAGATCGAGCGGATGCGCGCGTAGGCGTAGAGCATGTAAGGGGCCGTGTTGCCCTCCATGGCCAGCATCGCGTCGAAGCTGAAGACGTAGTCGCTGTTGCGGTCGCGGACGAGGTCGGAGTACTTCACCGCGCCGACGCCGATCCGCCGGGCGATCTCGCGCCGCTGGGCCTCATCCAGCGGACCGCGCTGCGGCCCGGTTTCCTGGTCGAGCTTTTCGTCGAGCGTGCGCAACGCCCGCGATTCGGCTTCGTCCAGCAACTCGGCGAGCTTGACGTTTTTCCCCGCGCGCGTCTTGAGCGGCCGCTTGTCCTCTCCCAGGACGCTGCCGAACGTCGCGTGCTGCACGTTGACGCGCGGCGTGAGCCAGCCGAGCGCGCGGGCGGCCGCGAGGAACATCTCGAAATGCTGCTTCTGGCGGGCGTCCGTGACGTAAACGATCCGCGTCGCCCCCTTGCCCGCGGGAAAGACGCACTCCATCAGCCGATAGCGGATCGCCGCGAGATCGGTCGTCGCGTACAGATACGCGCCGTCCGATTTCTGCACGATCATGGGCAACTCCTGCCCGTCGGGATTCTTGAAGCGCGGCTGGTGTTTCGCGTCGTAGAGATAGACGCACGTCGCACCCTGGTCGATGCGCAGCTCCCCGTAGGCGTCGGCGGCCGGCCGGCTGCGGTCGCGCGGCTTGAGCGTGAGTCTGAGGTCGGTGATGACGCGCGGCAGATCGTCGTTGTAGGCGCTCTCCCCGCGAAAATCCTCCGGCTTCAGCAGCACGCCGAGCCGATCATAGAGCGATTGGCAATAGGCGACGGAGATTTCCCGCGCCCGCCGCCAGGCCCGGCGTTCCAGCTCGTTTTCCGGCCCGCCTTGCTGGAGCATCCGCGTGACTTTCTGCGGCACGGCGATGAGGTCGTCGCGCTTGACGCGAATGACGAGCGGGCCGATCGCCGCGACCAGCGCCTGCACGAAGATGTAGCCCAATTCGAGCTGTTCGAGCTGAATATCCGCGTCGGCGAAATCGTCGAGGGCCTGGTTCTCAAGGTCGAGCGACCACTCCGCGGCGATTCTCTCGAGCACGGGCTGCCGCGTCTCGTCCGGCTTGCCGCGCAGGGCGTGCAATTCGGCGATTCGTTTTTCGATTTCGGCCGGGCGCTCGCCGCGCTGGAGCCGCGCCGCGATGTACCACAGACCGAGGATGACCATGCCGATCGCGGTTCCCCAGTCGCCGATGTGGTTCTGCCGCAGGACGTCGTGCCCCTGGAAGCCGAGCACGCGCACGAACGCATCGCCGATGATCGTGCTGCGCAGGTGCCCGACGTGCATCTGCTTGGCGATGTTCGGCGAGGAATAATCGACGATCACGCGCTCAGGCTGCGCGACCTTGGGCAGGCCAAGCCGGTCTTCGGCGCCGGCGGCGGGCGGCTCGATGCTCTCCAGACAGCGCGCCAGATAGCTCGTTCGCAGGCGGATATTAATGAAGCCGGGATTGGCGATTTCCAACGGCTCGACGACTTCGGCCAGCTCCGGAGCGACCGCGGCGACGATCCGCTGCGCCGCCTCGGGCGGCTTGAGTCCCAGCTTTCGGGCGAGGGCCATCGCGGCATTGCATTGAAAGTCGCCGAAACGCGCCTCGGTCGCGACGCGCACGCCGGGATCGGCGTCTGGGTCGCCGCCGATCCGGCCGATCGCGGCCCGAAATCGATCACGAAGAAGTTTGAGCGTGCTTTGTGCAATCATGAATCAGCGCTTCCCGACGCGCACCGCGTCAACGCGGCCTCACCTATTTCGCGGACGGAGAGAACTCGTCGCCGCGGAAGGTGTTTCCGAGGTAGGTTTCGCGGACGCGCGCGTTGTTGATGATCTCGTGCGGCGAACCTTCGGCGATGATCTCGCCGCGGTCGATGACATAGCTGCGGTCGGTGACCTTCAGCGTTTCGTGGACGTTGTGATCCGTCAGAAGGATCGCGATTCCCGTTTCTCGCAGGCGGTGGATCTCGCCGCGCAGATCCTCGACCGCCTTCGGATCGACGCCGCTGAAGGGCTCGTCCAGCAGGATCAGCCGCGGATTGGTGATCAGGGCCCGGGCGATTTCGAGCTTGCGCCGCTCGCCGCCGGAAATGACGCCGGCCGGACTGTTGCGGATGTGGGCGATGGCGAATTGCTCCAGCAGTCCTTCGACTTTCTTTCGCCGCTCCGCCCGCGACAATCGCAGCGTCTCACAGATCGCGATCAGATTCTGCTCGACGGTAAGGCGCTGAAAAACGCTGCGCTCCTGCGAGAGATATCCCATGCCGCGCCGCGCCCGCTTGTACATGGGCAGGTGCGTGATGTCGCGATCCAGCAGCCGTACCTCGCCGCCGTCGGGCGCGATCATGCCGACGGTCATGCGAAAGCTGGTGGTCTTGCCGGCGCCGTTGGGACCGAGCAGCCCGACGATTTCGCCGTCGCTAACGCGAAAGCTGACGCGATTCACGACCGCGCGCTTGTTATAAGACTTTACGAGAGCACGGGTTTCAAGCAGCATCCGTTGCTCCCAAGTGAAGGAGGTTGCTTGTGGATAACCTGTTGAGAGCCATCCGGTCCGCAGAAGTGTCTGAGGGGACGGCACTTGGAAAAAGCTGCGGCACAGCAAGCGGTTCTGGCGCCAAAAACTGATTCCCGGAATCGCGCACGGACTTGCAAATAAACGAGTTATGATCGCATCGACGCTTGTGGCTCGGCTTTCCCGTCGTGGCGTTGATGCAGGTTCTTTCCATCGGATTCTTCAGGCGTTCGCCTCGGTCGCCGCAGCACCCACAATGTTGACAAGCCAAGCCGGAACCGCTAGCGAATCAGGCGAATCCGACCCACGTCCGGCAGCCGCCACCGCGGGTTGCCGCTGACTGGCTGAAGCCCCGGAAAGTACACGAGAAACCCCAATCCGACAACGTGATCAGCCGGAACGGCACCAACGTCGAACTCGCCGCGATCGACGGCCTGCTCCAAGTGCCGCCCGACGCGGTACCACTCGCGGCCGTCGTTGCTCGACGGGCTGTTGTCTCCGAGCACAAAGTACTCTTGCGGGCCGAGCGTGAACTCGTTTCCGGCCCAGGCCCGCTGGGTGCGTCCGGGATTGTAAGAGTAGTGTACGTCCCGGTCGATTCGCAGTCCGCGAATGATCGCGCTGCCGCTTTTCGCGACGATGCGCAGCCCGATCGGCTCGCTACGGGTGGTCTCACGTAGCCGCTGGGCGTCGGGCGCGTATTGGTCGTCGCGGGTCTCGATCACCGTTCGCCCGCCGACCCGCACGTACACCCGATAGTCGAGATGGCCGAATTCGATCGCCGTGCCTTCACCGACCGGAAGGCGACTATCGGCGACGCTCGCCAGTGTTTCTTCCGGTTGCGACGGCCCGCTGCGTTGCAACGTCAGCGAACCGCGCGCCGCGGACCACTCGATGGACAGACGGAAACGCACTCCGTCGCGCCCGACCTCCCACTGCTGCCGGCCGCTCGGGCTTTTCGTGGCAAGCTCGCCAGTCAGCCGAACGTCGCCGACCAGCAGCGGGCCGTTGTGATAGGCCGGCTCGGTGGCGCCGCGGTTGTAGCCGTACACATCCTGCAAGTAGAGCCGCGACGCATAGGGAGCAAAGCGAATCGCATGATCGCGGCCGTCATCCGCGGCGACGCGGAACTCGCGTGTGTTGAGCCCGCTCCAGGCCCGCGGCGCGGTTGCGTTGTTGCGCTCCTCGATCCACGTCCAGGGCTGTTCCGGCGTGCTTTCATCGAGCGGCGGATGGCCCTGGTCATAGACGACGAACCAGAGTTTCTCCTGTGCGGCGGCGGTCTTTCGAGCGATGTGCAGCTCGGTTTCGCCCGGTTTGCGGATGAAAAGGTCGCCGTCGAGGATTTCGATGGATTCGCCGGGCAATGCTGCGAGCCGCTTGATGATGAATGTCGATGGATCCTCGGGACTGCGGAACACGATCACGTCCCAACGTCTCGGGCCGAGCCAGCCGCCGAACACGAACGGCCAGCGATGGACGAGAATGCGGTCGCCCGCCTTCACCGGAATGTCCGCCTGGGGGATCAGCCGGCGCTGATGACAGTTCGGGCAGAGCACTTCGACGTCATCCCGAAACGCCTCGCCGATCCGCCCCGAGGAGGTTGGTCCGTAGTCGAATACCCAGCCGCAGTTGTCGCAGGTGTAAGTGGCGTGCTCGCCCATCAGAGACTCGGCCATCGAGCCGGTCGGAATGATGAACGGCTCGATGAAAAAAGCCTTCATCATGAACGCCATGATCATTGCAACCAGCACCGTCTGGATCGTCTCGACGACGTGAAGCCCGATCGGAACGCCCGCGTGGGCCGTCCAGTGTGAAGCGTGATGTGCAGACGGAGTCGCTGCCGTGGCGACGGGATCAGGCTCTCGCGCAGGTTGGGGATCGGATTGTAGCGGAGAGTCGTTCACCCGTTACGCGGTCCTTCGCGGCCGGCGTCGATCGTTGCGCGGCCGGTCAGCGTATCCACCGAATTCGGCCGAAGTCCGGCAGCACGTCCCAGATGCGCGGGTTGGAAGGCGCGACCGGCATGAATCCGGGCCAATAGACGAAGAAGGCCTGCCCGATCATCTGGTCGGCCGGAACGGTGCCGATGGTGTACACGCCCCGCCGATACCGATCCTGTAGGTGGAACGCGAGCACGGCGTCGGTGGGTTTCACGACCTGCCTCGGCGCGGGAGGCGGCTGCCAGTAGCGGGCGTCCAGACTCTGCGTGCTGTTGTCGCCGAAAACGAGATACGCGTCGTCGCGCAGCTTGATGGGGTGGCCGTCGATCGCCTGCGGCGGCGGATCGTCGGGCCCGCGGTTCAGGTCGCTGGCGTAGTAGCCGTCGCGGTCGATCCGGACGTGCGAGAGTTTTGCGCGGACGTCCTGGGCGGCGATGCGAATCACCGGCCGCAACCCGAGCTTGGCCCGGTCGCGTGCCACCTGTTGCGTGATCGGGTATTGCGAGCCGTTCGAGGCGATCTTGGCGACGCCGTCCACCTCGACGATGACCTGGTAATCGGCGTGCCCGAGGCCGAAGCGAACAGGTTTGCCGTTGAGCGAACCCCGCGCCTCGCCCCAGGGTTCGCGCCCGGGCTGGTTGCGGTTCTCATGTTCCAGCGTTACGCGCCCGTCGCGATAGAGCCGGGCGTAGAACAGGTCGTTGCACTTGCTGACGCTCAACTCGACGAATCCCGCGCCGTCCGCGAACTCCACATCCGCGGATACGCGTACATCCGTCGTGGCGTGATACTGAGTGTCGAAATCGGGTGAGCCGAGATTGCGCTTGAGCGGCCCGGTTTCGAACTCGCGCCCTTGCGGATTGGCGCGGCCAAAGTAGTAGCCGTTGTAGCCGTAGATATCCGTGATTTCCCCCGGATCGGTCGTCTTCTCCGGGCCGGTGGTGAACTGCACCTGGCTGAAGCCCCGGTCCTTCTCCCCGAATTGCAGCACGCGCGTTTCGAGCCCGCTCCACCCGCCGCCGCTCAGCGAAACCCAACGGGGCTTGAAGTACAACCACATCGGCGGCCGCACGCGCCGGCCCGCCGGATCGACGCCGGAGTTGTCCACGCTCGGCAATCGCGGCGGATAGTCGTGGTCGTACTGGTTGAACCAGAGAGCGTCCTGGGCGGCCGTCGTCTTGCGGGCGAGTTCCGGCGTGGACGCACCGGGAGGCGTGACCCAGATATCGCCGTCGATGATTTCGATCGTTTCTCCGGGCAGGCCGATCAGCCGCTTGATGTAATTCTGCTGCGGGTCGTTGGGGTTGCGGAAGACGACCACTTCCCAACGCCTCGGCCCCAGCTCTCCGCCGAAAACGTATGGCCAGCCGTGCACCACGATGCGGTCGCCGGCCTTTTCGTTGAGCACGATGCCGGGCGTATTCGGGCGGACCGTGCGTTCCTGCCAGCGGCAGTTCGGGCATTCGACCATGGCCGGACCACCGGGCATGTGAAAACCGATCTGCTGCTCAAAGCCGCAGTTGCGGCACGTGTGGGTCGCATACGCGCCGGCAAGCGTCTCAGCCATCGAGCCGGTCGGGATGATGAACAGCGGCAGAAAAAACCCGCGCAGGACGAGCAGCCAAACGAACAGCTCGACAAAGGAAGCGAGTTGAGCCGGCAGCGGCTCTTTCAACTCGGCTGCGGTCGTGGCTGCCAGGGGCGTTTTTGCGTTTGCGTTCACGATCTCGAGTGCCTCCGGCCCGCCTGGGCTGCGAACTTCGGCAGCGTACAATCCGCGGCGCGAGCGGTCAAAGTCCGGCGATCGCTTTGCTGCGTCCGGCACGAGACGACGCCCAGTGAATGAGCTCATCCACACGCTGCAACTCGATTCGCGCCCGTCGCTGGAGGCGGCCGCCAGGCCGTATCCGCATTCAGTGAACATCCCGGCGGAGGAGCTTGTATCGCGCACGCACGAATTGCCGCCGCGCGAAGACACGATTCAGGTGCTGGGTGAAGACGCCGCGGCCGCCGGAGCGGTTGAATGGTTGCGAGCACATGACCGGCGGGCTGTGCAAATCCATCCGGGCCAATTCGAACAGTGCGGCGGCAGCTCGGCCGGCTGTGTGCCGCAGACGCGATACCGGCTTTGGCGACCGAGCGCCTTCCTTGAAGCCGTTCTTTCGCGGCTGCCACGCGGTCGAGCGCTCGACCTGGCGTGCGGTACCGGGAGAAACGCCGTGTATCTCGCCTCCGGCGGATGGGACGTAACCGGCGTCGACATTCTGCCGGACGCACTACGTCTGGCGGAAGACCTGGAGAAGCGCTACTGCCCCAATCGGGGCATCCGCTGGTGCTGTGCGGATCTCGAATCTGACGAGGCGAGTTTCGGCGACAGGTTCCACGTGATTCTCTGCTTTCGCTTTCTGCACCGCGGCCTCTTTCCTCGCATCTTTGATTGGCTCTTGCCGGGAGGCCTGCTCGTCTTCGAGTCCTTCACGACGCTCCATCGCGCCCGCCATGGACGTCCGCGGCGGGACTCGCACGTCTTGTCGCCGGGCGAGCTGACGGAATTGCTGTCGGGCTGGGAGATTCTCGAATACGACGAAGGTTGGCGCGGCGAAGCGCACACGGCGCGGGCCCTGGCCCGCGGAGCGCGCGGCCGGCGCACGCGGCCCGGCCCCTGCTCTAATGGTTCGTCAATACTCAGTCCTCTTGCACCGGCAAAACCCGAACTTGGGACCAGACGCAGGCCCGGAAGAAATGTGGGGCCGGCCTCCGGCCGGTCTCTTCGGACACAAGCCCGCATGGTGCAGGAAGTGTTTTCGCCGAAGAGACAGGCCAGAGGCCTGCCCCACACAAGACAGACCGGAGGCCTGTCCCACAAAACTCATCACGGGCGCGCACCCGTTCTCGGGTAGCAAGCAGAGAACCGAAGATTGACGAACCACGAACCGGCGCACCGAACTGGTAGGCGGATTTGAACGCGGATAGACTACCCCGCGTTACGCGCAGATCGTGGTTTGGGCATGTCACTGACGGACACCCGCGCGTTTCGGCGTTCGTGCGAGCGAACGGCATTGCTGCGCCGGCCGGCGTTGTGCCGCCGGGCGGATTCGCGGTGCAGTCAGGCAAATTGGACAGCCAACGTCTATGCGGTTGATCGTACATAGCAAGGGAGCGCGAGTCGGCGAAGTCGCCTGCGATCAGGAGGCGGTGTTCATCGGTTCGGACGCGTCGTGCGGCGTCGTGCTTTCGGATGCGGGCCTGCCCGGGCGGCATTCCGTCGTCTATCCCGAAGGCGAGGACGGCTGGGTGCTGCAACCGCTGGAGCCGGAGAATCCGCTCCAGCTCAACGGCGTCGAGGTGCTCGACAAGGTCCAGCTCCGCAACAACGACCAGATCTCCATCCACGACTTTGTCATCAAGGCGGTGATCGACGAAACCGCCCCGCGGCCCGCCCGGGGTCCGGCGCATGTTTCCGTCGCCCAGATGACCCGCTTTGTGCAGGCCCAACTCCCCATCGGCGCCGTGCTGAAGAAGAGCGAAGATGCGCTGACGCTCTTTCCTTCGCACATCCTGCGCATGGGC
>JACRLV010000361.1 GCA_016235145.1 Planctomycetota bacterium | reverse complement strand
GCCGCGTCGAACGCTTCAAGCACGACGTCGATGCGAAATGGGAGTGGCCCAAAGCGCCCAAGGCCCTCATGACCGAGCTGCTGCTGCGCGGGCCGCAGACGCTCGGCGAACTTCGAACGCGCGCGTCCCGACTTTACGCATTCGAAAATCTGGAGGCCGTGTCCGCCGTCGTGGATTGGCTCAGCGCGCAAACGCCGCCGTGGCTGACCGTACTGCCGCGGGCTGTTGGGCAATCGGCGGTCCGGTACGGACACACCCTCTACCCGCCCGATGAGGCGCCCGACGCCGGTCCGCCCGCCGCTGCGGCGCCAGTCCGGGCCGCAGAGCGGTCGCTGGCCACTGCGACCTCGGATGGTTCCGTGCTGCAATCGCAGATCGAGGCGATTCAGTCGGAAATGGCCGATCTGCACGAGCAAATCGCCAGCCTTCGCCGGCGGCTCGATACGCTCGAAGGGCGAATGTAGCCGCTCACACGCAGGCGCAAACCTGCTTGGCGGCGTCGGTCAGGTCGGAAGCGCTTCGCAATTGCGGAATCGCCGCCTCTTTCAGCATCTTTCGCGCGATCTCGACGTTCGTCCCTTCAAGCCGGACAACGACCGGAACGCGGAAACCAACGTCCCTGGCCGCCTTGATCAGCGCGTCGGCGATCACGTCGCACTTGGCGATTCCGCCGAAGATGTTGACCAGCACGGCTTTGACCTTTGCGTCGGCGAGGATGATGCGGAACGCCTCGACCGCGCCCGCCGGCGAGACGCTGCCGCCGACATCGAGGAAGTTCGCCGGATCGCCGCCGTGGAGCTTGATGATGTCCATCGTGGACATGGCCAGCCCGGCGCCGTTCACCAGGCAGCCGATGTTTCCGTCGAGCGCGATATAGGTGAGGTCGGCCTCGCGGGCCCGCATCTCCGCCGGGTTCTCTTCCGCCGGGTCAAACAGGGACTCGATCTCCGGGTGCCGGAACGTGCCGTTGTCGTCGAAATTGAACTTCGCGTCGATGGCGAGAATCTCGCCGGTCGGCGTCTGCACCAGCGGGTTGATCTCCGCGAGCGAGCAGTCTTTTTCGACAAAGAGCTTCGCGAGCTTGAGCATGATGTCGGTCGCGGCCTTGGCCTGCGGCCCCTTCAGGCCGATCGCCGCCGCCAGCGCCGCCGCCTGAAACGGCCGCAGTCCGAGGTGCGGGTGGAACCAGGCCTTCTTGATCGCGTCCGGATTCCTGGCGGCGACCTCTTCGATCTCGACGCCGCCCTCGGCCGACGCCATCATCACCGGCACACGCTTGGCACGATCGAGCACCACGCCGAGGTAGTACTCCTTCGCGATGTCGAGCGCCTTGGCCAGCAGAATCTTCCGCACTTTCACGCCTTGCGATCCGGTCTGCTTGCTCACCATCGGCTTGGCGAACATGCGGGCGACGTTCTCGGAGACCGCCGCGGCGCTATCCACCAGCACGACGTAGCCGGCCTTGCCGCGGCCGCCCGCGTGCACCTGCGCCTTCACGACGACGCGCGGCGCGGCGATTTTCGCAAAAGCCGCGGCAGCCTGGTCCGCGCGCTCGATCACTTCCGACGGCGGGACGGGAATTCCGGCTTCCTGCATCAGCGCCCGCGCCTGGTACTCATAGATCTTCATTATTCGTGGCTCCTGCGCCCGCCTGTCACGCGAGCGAAGCGGGGAGTGTAATCGAAATCGTCGCCGAAACGGAGTGGCCGCATCGCGTCCGTGGGTCTACGATTTCCGCGGGAGGGAGCCGAATGGAGGCGTCAGCTTGAGCGTGAACAGCGGCCGGCTCTGGACCGAAATCGTCGCCGAGCACGAGCGCGTCATCGCGGGGCTGCGGGACGCCGGGCGAACGATTGAATCCATCAGCGACGTCATCATCGAGGCCTTCCGCGCCGGCAAGCGGCTGTACATCATCGGCAATGGCGGCAGCGCGGCGGATGCCCAGCACATCGCCGGTGAGCTGCTGGGGCGATTCCGGATCAATCGACCGGCCCTGCCGGCGATCGCCCTGACGACCGACACTTCGACCCTGACCGCGGTCGCGAACGACTTTGCGTTCGATCAGGTCTTTGTGCGGCAGGTCGAAGGGCTGGTTCGCGCCGGCGATGTGCTCTGGTGCCTGAGCACGAGCGGGAACTCGCCGAATGTCCTGGCTGCGGCGAAATTGGCGCGCGAGCGGGGCGCGGTCGTGTTGGGCTTTACCGGCCAGAGCGGCGGCGAGTTTGGACCGATTTGTCATTATCTGTTCCGCGCGCCGCACGATCGATCCGACCGCATTCAGGAAGCGCACCAGCTCGCCTATCACGCGATCTGCGAGCGCGTGGAGGCCGCATTGGCTCAATAGCCCGGCGGACTTCGCCGCGTCGGCCCCCGTAGCGTCGGACCTCCGAGTCCGACGAGGGCGAGTGTGCGATAGTCGTCGTCGGACTCGGAGGTCCGACGCTACGGGTCCGACGCTACGGGGTCCGACGTTACGACGGAAAACGTCGCGTGTCGCGCGGCAGTCCGCCAAGGAAAACGCGCATGCACACAAACGGGCTGTGGCTGATCGCTAGCTTGTTGGCCGTCGCGGCGAGCACGACCCCGGCAGCCGCGCAAAAACCCGCCTCACGATCCGCCAGCGCCCCGGATACCACAGTGGATGCGCTGATCCGTCAGCTCGGCGACGAGTCATACACTGTCCGCGACGAAGCGACGAGGGCGCTGATCGCGCGCGGCGGCGAGATTCAGGCGCTCATCCGCAACCGCATCGCCGGTGAAACCGATTTGGAAGTCGTGTACCGGTTGCGGCACATCCTCGACAACATCGTCACGCCGCCGCTGGCTGTATTGGTGGTGAGAACAAACGCGGACACGCGCCTTTCGCCCGGCGACGTCATCACGCACCTGGCCGGCCGGCGAGTTCGGAACTCGGGCGAATTCGCACAAAGGCTCTCCGCGTTTCCGCGCGGCGCGGTCGTGCGCTTCCTCGGACGTGACGGCCCAGGCGAATGCGGACCGATCCAGCTTGGGCAGATCGATGACGTTCGCGATTTCGTCGAGCCGCGCGGCGAAATTCTCGCCCGCGTGCTCCGCCTGTACGCCGACGGGTATGCGGAGAAAGCCTACACGCAGCTTTCCGATTTGGGACCGGCAATTCCGCAGGCAGAGCTTTCCAGCGAGCTTCG
>JACRLV010000128.1:21269-21925 GCA_016235145.1 Planctomycetota bacterium | reverse complement strand
CGCCCATTCGGAGAACTCGGCCCGCCGATCATGCGCTGTCCGATCAGCCAGGGCCCGCTCTCGATTGAGTAGCACTTCGGACGGCGGCTCGCTTGCGGCTTTCTCCAATACCGTCAGGGCCGCGCGCACGCCTTTCTCCGCCAAAGTCATTTCAAGTTTCGGCTTGGCGATTTCGTTGGGAGTATCCGCTTGTGTCGTTCTTGCCCGAATGGCCAGCTCGAGAATTCCGGCGTATCGCGCGTTCACGTGCCGCCACACTGGAGGCGCAAGCCCTTCCGCCGTGAATTCCGCCGCAAGCGGGCCATCGACAGGGTTGCAGAGAAGCTGCATCAGCACGTCGATCGCCAGACTGTCGGATTGCGACATTCTCGGCGTGAGCCAGGCGAGCGTCGCGAGTGGCTGGGCGGCGTCCGAGGTCTTCGCGGTAATGATCGAGACCGCCTGATCCGCCGGCGGATCGAAATCCGCGCGGCGCGGCGTATCGCGCCATTCAACAGCCCCCAGCGCGCGGCGGCAGCGATCCAACACTGCCTCAGTATTGACGTTGCCGACAACGAAAACCGTCGCGTTGGTCGGTCCGAACCAACGCGTCCAATGATCCAGAATCGCCTCACCCGCGGCTTCTGGCAGCGTCTGGGCGACGACCTGCGGTGGAT
>JACRLV010000128.1:11352-21218 GCA_016235145.1 Planctomycetota bacterium | reverse complement strand
TAGTGCGGCGGTCAGTCGCGGATCGATATCCGGCGGCGCCGTCGCACACGCCTTTGCTGCCGATTGAACCCGCTCCCGGTCGGTGGGCGGCGGTTCGAAGGCCGAAGCGAACACTTGGAGAAGCCTGTCGAGTGCTTGAGCGCCCGCCTGCATCGCCGGCGCGGAAGATGTCGCGGGCTGCGCCGGCGGCTCGGTCCAATTGAGCGAAAACACGCAC
Source organism: Planctomycetota bacterium (assembly GCA_016235145.1). Taxonomy (GTDB): domain Bacteria; phylum Planctomycetota; class Phycisphaerae; order UBA1845; family Fen-1342; genus JACRLV01. The sequence continues at coordinate 21,001 of JACRLV010000128.1, read as the reverse complement.
GCATCCCGCAGCGTTTCGCTCGAGAATTCGACGTTCGCACCAGCGCCAACCGCCGCCTTCGCCGCCGCGCCGGCCAACAGTGCGCGCGTCAGGTGCGTTAGCCCCGGCCGCGTCGGTGGATCGAATCCCGATCCGACACGAAACCACAGTTGCACGCCGACCGCCGACGATGTTTCGTCTTCGACGACGCAGATTCGAAGCCCGTTTGGGAGCTTCTGAAACTGCGGCTCGGGCGGCGCCGCCAAACCGCCGAGCATCATGCCGAGCCAGAGTGCACAGAGCACAGTCACGCCCCCGGACCGCCCGTCGAATCTCTCCGAACCGCACCGTTCGTAGCGTCGGACCTCCGAGTCCGACGAGTTCGCGATCGCCGCTGAATCGTCGGACTCGGAGGTCCGACGCTACGCTGCCTGCAATCCAGAATAGCCTCGCTCATTCGCCGGATGTCGACGAATCGGCCGCCTGCTTGGGTTCGCCGGATGGCAACGGAATAACCTGCTCTACCGGAAGCGAGCGCGGCACGACGTCGATCGACGCAACGTCGGGGATCTCCTTGGCCGCTCCCGCGCCCAACTCGCGAAACCGCCGGGCCGCCGCAAAAACGCGCGACTCCAGCGAACCCACGGCGTTGTTGTACGCCGACACGGCCCGCTCCAGCCCCTTGCCGATGTCCACAACGTGCTCGGCAGCCTTCACGAGGCGATCGTGAAGCTGCCGTCCCAACTCGCTGATCTCCGCCGCGTTACGCTCGATCTGTTCCTGTCGCCAGCCATACGCCACCGCCCGCAGCAGTGCGATCAGCGTCGTCGGAGTGGCCAGGATGACGCGCTGCTCGACGCCGGCCTCGATCAGGTCCGGCGCCTGCTCCAGCGCGGCGCTGAAGAACATCTCGCCCGGCAGGAAAAGCACAACGAATTCCGGCGTCGGTCGCAGGTGCTCCCAATACGCCTTGCCCGAAAGCTGCGTCAGGTGCTTTCGAACCTGTGCCGCATGCTCGGCGAGCTTCACCCGCCGCTCGTTTTCATCCTGGGCTTCGATCGCCTCCAGATACGCCTGGAGCGGCGTCTTGGCGTCGACCACGATGTTCTTGCCCGCCGGCAGCCGTACCACCAAGTCCGGCCGGAGCCGCCCGTCGCCCGTAGTTTCCTGCTGCCAGAAGTCGCAACGCTCGACCATGCCGGCCAGCTCGACCACGCGCTTGAGCTGAATCTCGCCCCAGCGGCCGCGGACCGTCGGCTGCCGCAGCGCTCGCACGAGGGCGCCGGTTTGCGTCTGAAGCAGCGTCTGTGACTCCGCGAGTTGGCGCAGGTGATTGGTGAGGCTGCCGTACGCCTCTGCGCGGGCTTTCTCGATTTCGCCGATGCGTTGATCAACCTTGTCGAGCGATTCGCGCAGCGGCTTGACCATTTCGGCGATCGCCTTGCCGCGGCCGTCGAGGTCGGTTCTGGCGCTCTCCTGGAATTTCTCCAGCGTCGCGCGGGCCAGCTCCATGAACGACTGGTTATTGGCACGCAGCGCGTCGGACGACAGGGCTTTGAACGCGTCCGCCAGCCGCGTGCGGGCTTCCTCAAGCAGCCCCAGCTTCTCCGCCGCCTCGCGCTGCTGCTCGGTCAGGCGCGTCTCGATTTCGGCGGTCTTCGCGCCGGCGTCCGCGGCGGAGCGCAGCAAGGCGTCGATTCGCGCATCGCGCGACGAGAGGGCGGACTCCAATTCGGGGATTCGCTCACAACGCTGCTCGGCGGCGCTGCGCCGGTCCGACTGCTCACGCAAATCGCTTTCCAGTTGCTGGCTTCGCGCCCGCATCGCCGCCAAATCGCCGCGCACCGATGTGAGCTGCTCGTCCGCGCCGCGCAGCCGCTCCGCCGCGGAGGCCATCTCGCCGCGCAGCGTAGCTTCGCCGGCCGCTAGCGCCTGCCGATGCAGCGCACTGCGAAACCGGTGCATGACCGCCGCGCCGATTGCCGCGCCGATCAACAATCCAATCAGAATTCCGCCGAGCCATTCCATGCGCGCGTTTCCCGAGAACGACCCACGCCGCCAATCGCGGCCATCCACTGCTTTGGGCGATCTGCAACGATATTCTGGGGCAATTCACCATCCGCAACCAGTAGCCCTCGCCTGCACGTCAGGGTCTAGCCGTCAATTTTGGCACACCATGCGAACCCCAAGCGCCGCTGCGTCGGGGAAGTAGCGGCCTGCGTCTCGCAGGCCGTAGATTTGGAAGCAACGCCGATCGCGGCGGTTCGACGGTCTACGGCCGGCGAGACGCCGGCCGCTACGCATCTTGCCGAGCGGCGGCGCTTGGGCGACCGGCAAGGCATGCCCTGACGACTCGGACGTGTGCCACAATCCCTGGCCACGCCCGCACGTCACGTCGAATCGGATTTCTTCAGACGAAACGCAATCCAGATCGCGGTTCCCCTGATTCTCGGCCGCGCGTCCATTCATCGCAATGCCGCGACCACGCGGCGCTCCCAGCGTTCGCTCCAGCCTCGGCCCGATTGGGCGGCGGTGCGGGATGGGTTACGATGAATAGGGCACGAATCATAGTGCAACGTGCAGTTAGGCTGACTTGCACCATTGGGTGTCGAGCATGCAGACGAGCGTCGGCATCGACGTCGGGGCCATCAGCGTAAAAGCGGCCGTGCTTGTGCCAGCGGCGCACGCCGACGATTGGCTGGCGCGGCACGGCGCGCCCCTGGCGTTGCGGCGGCTCGCGACTGCCTGCGGCCTCGCGGTTGTGATCATGCCGCCGCGACGAACGCGCGGCCGACCGCGCGAAGTCGTCGCCGAGCTGCTCGCGGAGTTGCTCGCGGCGACCGCAGATGACGCCTCGCTGCGACTCATGCTGACCGGTTCCGGTGCGGGTCTGCTCGCCGCGCCGCTGGGCGCCGACACCTGCAACGACTTTCAAGCATGCGCCCGGGCGATCAGCGCCTTGCATCCAGACGTGCGGACCGTCTTCGAACTCGGCGGCGAAAGCAGTCGCTACATCCGCCTCGCCTCCGATCCCGCCGACGGCCGCCTCAGCATCGTCGACTACTGCACGAACGGCGACTGTGCGGCGGGCACCGGCGCATTCCTGGATCAACAGGCCGGCCGCTTGCAGTACTGCGTTGAGGAGATCGGCGGCGTGGCTTGCGATGCCCAGCGTTGCGCGCAGATCGCCGGACGATGCAGCGTGTTTGCCAAGAGCGACATGATCCATGCCCAGCAGAAGGGCTTTCAACCGCCGGAGGTGCTGCGCGGGCTCTGCCTGGCGGTCGCGACGAATTTCAAGTCCGCGGTCGTCAAGGGCCGGCCGATCCACCCGCCGGTCGCGTTCGTCGGCGGTGTTTCGGCGAACAGCGCGGTAGTCGCGGCGATCCGAGAAGTGTTCGAATTGCACGCGGACCAGCTTCTCGTCCCGTCTGGAGCGGAGGCGTTCGGCGCAATCGGCGCGGCATTGCTCGCCGGCGACCGCGATACGGCCGGAACGCTACGAAGCGACCTTGCGGAGCGGCTGACCGACCTTGGCGGTTCGAATGGCGACGGCTACGAATTCTCGCGTTCGCGGCCGCTCTCGCTTCAGCGCGTCCGTCTGCTGCGCAATCAGGTTCGTCCGTACCGTTTTCCCGAATCCGTTCCGGTCGACGCCTACCTCGGCATCGACATCGGCTCGGTCGGCACAAAACTCGTGCTGATCGACGCGGCGGGCGAAGTCATCCACTCGATTTTCACCCGCACCGAAGGTCGGCCGATCGAGGTCGTCTCCCGCGCCCTGCACGAGCTGGAAGAAGCCGTGGGCTGGGCCGTGCGGATTCGCGGCGTGGGAACCACCGGCAGCGGGCGCGAGTTGATCGGCGAGCTGGTCGGCGCCGACAGCATCAACGACGAGATCACCGCCCACAAAACCGGGGCGACCTTCATCGGCGACCGGCTGCTGGGCAAGCGGCCGGACACGATTTTCGAAATCGGCGGCCAGGACAGCAAGTACATCCGCTTGCAGGAAGAGCGACACTCGGACGGACAAGACGGAAACGCCGCGTCGGACACCATCGTCGTCGATTTCACGATGAACGAAGCCTGTGCCGCGGGCACGGGCAGTTTTCTGGAGGAGCGCGCCGCGGAGCTTGGAGTCTCGATCAAAGACGAGTTTTCAGAGCTGGCGTTTCGCTCGAAGGCGCCGATCCGCCTGGGCGAACGCTGCACCGTGTTCATGGAGCGCGACGTGAACACCTGCATGCAGCGCGGCGCCGCACGCGAGGATCTGATCGCCGGCCTGGCGTACTCCGTCGCGTACAACTACATCAACCGCGTCGTCCGCGGCCGACCCATCGGCGAGTGCGTCTTCTTTCAGGGCGGGACCGCGTACAACGACGCCGTCGCCGCCGCGTTCAGCCTGATCTGCGACAAGGAGATCATCGTGCCGCCGCACAACGCCGTGCTGGGCGCCGTCGGCGCGGCACTGCTGTCGAGGGAAAAGATGTCGGCGACCGGCGGCCGGACGCGCTTTCGCGGATATGACCTCGGCCAGGTGAACTACACCCTGCGCGAGTTCCCGTGCAAGGCCTGCTCGAATCATTGCTCGATTCAGGAATTCAACGTCGAGGGCGAGAAGACGTTCTGGGGCGACAAGTGCTCGGACCGCTTTCGCAAACAGGCGAAAAGCGGCCGCCAGCCGGTGATTGCGGACCTGGTCGCCCTGCGTCAGGAGCTGATGGACGCCGACGATCACGGCGATCCGCCCGGCGCGACGCGCTCCATCGGCCTTCCGATGGCGATGTACACGTGGGATTGGCTGCCGATGTGGCGGCGATTCTTCCGAGACTGCGGGTTCCGCGTCGTGGTCTCGACCGAGACGAACCGCACTACTGTGCGGCACGGACTGGAGTGCGCCGTCGCGGAGCCGTGCTTCCCGATCATCGTCGCGCACGGCCACGTCGCGGATCTGGTCGACCAGAGGGTCGATTACATCTGGCTGCCGAACCTGATTTCGGCGGGCCAGACCGATCCGGGCCTCGAAAGCCACGTCTGCCCGTGGGGCGGAACGCTGCCGTTCGTCATTCGCCAGGCGCCGGCGTTTCGATCCTGGGGCGGGCGTATTCTGTGCCCGACACTCGCATTGCGAGATCCAGTAGCCGAGCGTGAAACACTGGTTGCCGTCGTGCGTGATCTCGGCGTAGCGGCGCGTCGGGCTCGCCGGGCATTCGACGCGGGCTTCGCGGCCCTGTTGCATCTGCGCGAAGCGTACGAACGCGCCGGCCGCGAGGCGCTCCGGACGCTCGAGCAGACCGGCGAGCCCGGAATGGTGCTGGTAGGGCGGCCCTACAACATCCACGACGCCGGCGTCAGCCTCGGTACGGCCCGAAAACTGCGCGAGCAGTACGGCGTCAACATCCTGCCGATCGACGCGCTGCCGCTGGCGGACATCGACGTCAGCGACGTCAACGACAACATGTACTGGAGCTACGGACGAAAAATCCTGGCCGCCGGAAAGCTCGTCGCCGCCCACCCGAACCTGCACGTCATCTACATCACGAATTTCAAGTGCGGGCCGGATTCGTACCTGAAAGGCTTCATGCGCTCGGCGGCGGGCAAGCCGTTCCTCACGCTCCAGTTCGACGGACATTCCAACGACGCGGGCCTGCTCACGCGCTGCGAAGCGTACCTGGACAGCAAGGGGATTCTGCGATGGTGGCGAACGTGCCGGAGCAAACCCGCGGCGGAGGTCTCGCCGGCCGAACCGTCTACGTGCCCCAGATGGCATACGCCATCGCCCGGATGATCGCGGCTTCATTCCGGGCCATCGGGCTCGAAGCGGTCATGACGCCGGATTCCAACGGCGAAACGCTGGAGCTCGGGGCTTTGCACTCGGGCGGCGAGGAATGCCTGCCGCACAAAATCACGCTCGGCGACTTTCTGCGCGTCTGTCGCCAACCGGACTTTGACCCGAAAAAGTCCGCGTTCTTCATGCCGCGGGCCCCGGGTCCGTGCCGTTTCGGGCAATATGCGCCATACCTGCGGCAGACGCTGAACGAACTCGGCTTCCACGACGTGGCGATCGTCTCGCCGAACAGCCGGGATAGCTACGACGATCTTGGCGAGCATGCCGGCGACCTGATGCGCATCGGTTGGCTGGGCGTGGTCGTCAGCGATCTCGCCACGCGGTTCCTGCTGAAGACGCGGCCGTATGAGACGCATGCCGGCGATAGCGAGGCCGCTTTTCAGGAATCGGTCGCCGACGCGGCGGACGTGCTGGGCCGGCGCGACTTGCGGAACAAGGCCCGCGTGAAGGCGCTGGTCGAATCCGTGCATCGCATGCGCGACCGATTTCGCGCGGTGCCGGCCCGCTACGCGCGCGGCCGGCCGTTGATCGGCCTGGTCGGCGAGATCTATTGCCGGCTCAATACCTTCAGCAACGAAGACGCAGCCCGGCGCGTCGAGCGGCTGGGCGGCGAGTGCTGGCTCTCGGACATGTCCGAGTGGGTCTGGTACACCAACTGGGGCCAGGAGAGCGAATGCGTTCGCGATCGCGGTCGCTTGAATCTCGACTATCTCAAGCTGTTCCTGAAGAACCGCGTGCAGCATTCGTACGAAAAGGCGCTGCTCGCTCCGGTGCTCGCCGACCTGAAAGGCTACGAAGAGCCGCAAGACATCCGCGTGTTGCTGCGCGCGTCGCAGCCTTATCTGCCCGCCGCCGGCGCCCTCGGCGAGATGACGCTCAGCGTCGGCAAAGCGATCTATCTGCATGAAAAAGGCGCCGACGGCATCATCGACATCAGCCCATTCACGTGCATGAACGGCATCGTCAGCGAGGCCGTGTACCCGGCGGTCAGCGCCGACCACGACCAGTTGCCGATCCGCTCCCTGTATTTCGACAAGGTCAACACGCACATCGACCGCGATCTGGAAATCTTCCTGGACTTGGCGCGGGCGTATCAACGGCGAAAACACCGCACGCGGGTCTACCCGGACTATTTCCGGTGAGGCGGGCGCGGCGTCGGGGCGAGTGGGGGTGTAGCGAGAAACTCTGGCATAATCTGAGCCCCAAGCGCCATCGCGCGGGTGTTCTTCATGGATGACGCCCTTTCGCACAAATACCCGCGCGCTGGCGTTTGGGGCTCCGATTAAAGGATCCGCCGGAGTTTTGAACCACACCCGTCGAGCGGTGGTTGCTGCTCGTTTCGTCGCACCAGGCCGCCAAGTTGCTATCGTATTGTCCAGGTGGCAAGCGTGACCTGGCAGAGCATTGAACTTCCCTGGCGCGGCGATTTCGGCGCGGTTGCGGCGGCGCTGTCGTCGTCGCGCGAGATCGCCTGGCTCGACAGCGGCGGTCTTGCTCCCTGCGGATCCGACGGCGGATGCTCGCTTCTGGCCGTTGATCCGCTGGCGGTCATCACACAGCATGACCAATCTCGCGCGACCGCTCGCATCGGCGCTGGCGAACATTCCGGTCCCGATGCCTGGCGGCTCTGGCGCGACGCGCTACGCCGAATGCCGCGACTGCCGCCCGCTCCATGCCCGCTCGCGCCCGGCTGGATCGGCTACATCGGTTTCGAAATGGGCCGCCTGCTGGAGCGAATTCGCGAACCGCTTTGCGGCTCAACTCCGCTGCCGTGGATGCGGATGGCGCTGTTCGACCGCGCAATCGTCTGCGATCCCGCGACGCGCCGCTGCGTCGCTCTCTGCGCTCCCGACTTGCGTGCCTCGCTCGGCTTGCAACCGGAACCGCTTGAAGCGCTCGGAGAAGCGTGGAATCACGCAGTCCGCTCTGCCTTTTCGCCATCGACATCATCTCAAACGCCGGCCTGCCGCTATTCGCCACAAGCGCAGTTTGAGCAGGCGGTGCTGCGTGCCAAAGATCACATCGCGGCGGGGGACGTCTATCAGGTCAACCTCGCGCAGCGCATCGCCATCCGCCCGATCCACGACGCGCTCGCGGCTTACGCGCAGCTTCGCCAGGCGAACCCCGCACGCTACGGCGCCTTGTTGCGTTTCGAGGCCGGCGAAAAAGCCGTGGCCTCGGTTTCGCCCGAGTTGTTTCTCCGCGTGCGCGGCCGCGACGTGCTGACTTCGCCGATCAAGGGGACGCGCCCGCGCGTGGGTGATCCCGTGGCGGACGCCGCAGCCGCGCGCGAGCTGCTCGATTCCGGGAAAGACGCCGCCGAGCTCGCGATGATCGTCGATCTCCATCGCAACGACCTCGGGCGAGTATGCGCGTGGAATTCGATCCGCGTCGAAAACGCCCGTCGACTGGAGATCCATCCGACCGTCTTCCACACCGTCGCCGACATCCGCGGCACGCGCCCGCCGGACCGCGACGCCCTGGACCTGCTGATGGCCTGCTTCCCCGCCGGTTCGATCAGCGGCGTGCCGAAGATCCGCCGTCGCCATCCGGACGCTGCAAATCGCCGCCGGCGAGGGCACGCTCTTCTCAGGCGGCGGCATCGTCGCCGAGTCCGATCCAGCCGACGAATACGCCGAGACGCTTGCCAAAGCCCGCGGCATTCTCCGCGGCCTGCAAGTCGACTCGGCCGCACCACGCGCCACGGCTTCCTCTCCCGGTATTCCGGGAGGGGTCCGGGGTGAGGGCGCATTTCCGAGCCCGACGCGCAAGCGAGGGCATGAACGAGAAGCGAAAAGCGAAGATCGAGGATCGAGATCAGAACCAGGACTCCGCATTTCAGAGCCCTGAGCACCCGAGCGCAACGTCGCGCCAGGCCTCCCAATTTCAGCACTCTGCCGTCGTCCCTTGCAATTCACGAATCCGCCCGCCGCGCAAACGTGTTTCACGTGAAACACCGCCGCTGTAAACTGCCACGATCGTGTTTGTAACGAGTACAAGGAACTTGCGATGCCCGCGAAGACGACGATACGCGATCTTCACCAATACGTCGGCCAGACCGTTACGCTCCAGGGCTGGCTCTACAACAGCCGCTCATCCGGCAAGCTGGCGTTTCTGCTGCTGCGCGACGGAACCGGAATCTGCCAATGCGTGCTGGAGAAAACCGACGCGAACGCCGACCTGTTCGCCCGTTGCGACAGGCTCGGACAGGAATCGTCGCTGGAAATCGACGGCCTGGTGCGGGCCGACGAGCGGGCCGACGGCGGCCATGAATTGACCGTCAGCGACGTTCGCATCATCCAGGCGGTCGAGGGCTACCCGATCACGCCCAAGCCGCACGGCATCGAATTCCTGATGGAGCGGCGGCACCTGTGGTTTCGCTCCAAGCGGCAGTGGCACATCCTCCGCGTGCGGGCGACGGTCATCGACGCGATCCGACAGTTCTTCAACTCGCGCGGCTTCGTGCTGATCGACACGCCGATCTTCGCCCCGTCCGCCGGCGAGGGCGCCCAGACGCTCTTCACGGTCGATTACTTCGGCGACAAGGTGTACATGGCCCAGACCGGCCAGCTCTATCTCGAAGCGGCGTGCATGTCGCACCGCAAGGTGTACTGCTTCGGGCCGACGTTTCGGGCGGAAAAGAGCAAGACCCGCCGGCATCTCACGGAATTCTGGATGGTCGAGCCGGAGATCGCCTTCGCCGATCTGAACGACGTCGCGGCGCTGGCGGAGGATTTCATCTGCGAGATCGTGGAGCGCGTGCGGCGCGACAACCGGAGCGATCTGCTCGCGCCCGAGGGCTACGGCGAAATCATCGGCGGC
>JACRLV010000128.1:6273-11314 GCA_016235145.1 Planctomycetota bacterium | reverse complement strand
GTCCGCGGGCCAAGGAGCTGCTAGAAAGCGACCTGAAGACCGTCGGCGCGCGGGTCGAAGAGATGAAGAAGCTCATCGCGGACAAGGACGCCGAGCGCGTCGCGCCCGGGACGAAGAAGTGGAAGGTGGACAAGCTCGTGCAGGAGCTCGCCGACCTGCGCGAAGAGCTCGCGGACCGCGAGGAGCAACTCGCGAACATTCCCAAGCACATGGAGCTTGCGGCGAATTTCGAGTGGGGGGGCGACCTGGGCGGCTCGGACGAGACGATCATCGCCCGCCTGCACGACAAGCCGACCTTCGTCACGCACTATCCGCGCGACTGCAAGGCGTTCTACATGAAACGCAACGAGCAGGACCACCGCGTCGTGAACAACCTCGACCTGCTCGCGCCCGAGGGCTACGGCGAAATCATCGGCGGCTCGCAGCGCGAAGACTCGCTCGAAGTGCTGCTGGAACGCATGAAGGAAGAGAAGCTGGCGACCGAGCCGTACGAGTGGTACCTCGACCTCCGCCGCTACGGCACGGTCCCGCACGGCGGCTTCGGCCTGGGCGTCGAGCGGACGGTGGCGTGGCTCTGCGGGCTGAAGCACATCCGCGAGACGATTCCGTACGCGCGGATGATGGGGAAGATGTATCCCTGACGGGAATAGCGAATTCAGAATGGCGAATGGCGAATAGGGAGTAGCGAGTAGCGAATGGCGAATAACGAGTGCCGATGGGGGCATTTTCCGCACCCCGCCATGGGATCGTTCGCCGCCAATCTCTTGTGATCAAGTGCATGTCCGCGAGAGGGTGAGCCGCACCGCGTGGGAACGAAAAGCGAGGATTGCGGCGGATGAAGCGCGGGAATCGAATCGTCCGCGTTTGTTTGGCGATCCTGTTCGTCGTGGCTCTCGGCGTCGCGTTTGTTCTCGCTCCGACCGGCGGTGCAGCCTGGGGTTGGCCGTTTGAGGCGGTGACGCAGCCGCATGGCGTTCCAATTCGCGAGGCGACGGGCTGGAGCTTCTTCCCGGATGAAGCGGTCGTGCTCGTCTGCTCGAAGTCGGCGGCTGTCGTTGGGGCGATCGACCTGCGGAGTGCGGCGGTTGACTGGCTTTGCGGAGCGAGCGTCGCCGGGCTGATTTTGCTCGGCCTGCGACGGCGCAAGCGTCGAACGCCGGAGCATCGCGCATGTCCGCAGTGCGGCTACAACCTGACGGGTAACATCAGTGGGCGGTGTTCGGAGTGCGGGTTCTCGATTGAAGAAGCGAGTGACGTCGGGCAGTGACGGGTTCTACACGCCGCGGCCGGATTCGCGGCCGCGCCTCACTCTTATCCCAGAGAACGGGCAGCGGCATCGTCTTCACGCGAATGACCGTAGCACAGAAACGACTCGCCGATAGTGGAACAACCCGGAAAGTCTGTCGGGGCCGAGGTTTTTCCCGGAGGCGTTTGCGAGCGGCACGCGCCCGTATTCGAGCTTGAAGGCAATCAGCAGGTCGCGTTCCAAGAGCAGCCAGGATCTCGTGCCCGGGCGCGGCGGACAGGTTATGACGAATACGTCCAGCGACCGCACACCCCTGCGCTCGAGGAACCGGATCGCCTTATGCGCCATGCTCGCGGCGATGCGATGAACGCCTTTTTCCGTGGTCCCGATGTAAATGACGCGCGATCTACGTCCTCCGTATTTCTGAGCGTGCGGAGTACAGATTACGTACACCAACTTCGCAGCGCGGATCGCCTGTCGCGAGACCGACATGATCGCGCGATCCGATCGCTTTAGTGTGAGTCGTTTGGCCATTTCTGACTCCGCGTCACCAATGAGGTCAGCGGACCGAGGAGCTTGGGGTCGGCTGCATGAACGGAAACTGCATTTGCCCGTCCCTTGTGCGCCAGTTTTCCAGTTCAAGCCGGAATCGGACGTACGGCCGCATGAGAGGGTTCGTAAACTTGTAGTACCCATCGCGGACCTTGGTGAACACCTTCCCGCGACGTTCACCGATCAACTGGCCGAGATGAAAACTGTAGGCGCTTGGTTTCTTGAGAGGTGTTCCGCCAAGCCAGGACATGTTTGCGACCAAATCCTGCACCTGGACATCACGCTCGTTTGAGAGCGCCAAAGCGCCGAGCAGCAAGGAAAACACGTCGCTTCGGCGCCGAGTGGTGATAACGCTGTTTTCGTAGTGCTCTTCCAAACTGTGTTCCACGTTATCAATCGCGTCGCGCAATCCGGACTGGTACTCGAATTCGGTTATCAATCGACGCTTGGTTGGGGAGCGGAACCAGGTGATTGGAGCGCGATGGCAGGCGTGCCGACAAAGCAGGTGTACGAAATAGGGAAATCCGTCCGCCAGCCGCGTGATGCGGGTCGCGATTGCGTCAGGAAAATCCACGTCGAGGTGTGCGCAACCCCGCTTGATGATATCGCGCAATTCGTCGTCCGACATTCGGTCCAACTTGATCTGCGCCAGCGATCTGCTGAGAGATGCATGCTCTCCAATGAGCTGCGCAAGCGTATCTGCAACGCCGACGACGATGATCTTCGTCTTAGCAGCGGCGTCCGAAAAAGCCTTAATCAGCTCGGCGATTCGGGTATGCGTTTCTTCGTCCTCAACGCGGTCATACTCGTCAATGACGATCAACCCGTCCTTGCCGCCGAACTGCTGGAGAAGAAGTCGTGGCGTGATTTGCGGCCCCGCGCTCAGCCGGCGATAGGTCTTCTTGATCCGTCTCGACGCCCCGAATGTGCCGCCGAGATTCGGGCCTCCCAGCGTAGCCTGTCGTTGCCCCTCGGCCTCGAGGCCGTCCAGCACCGCTTCGACGCCCGCGCTTGCGAGCACGTCGGTCATCAGCGTATCGAACGTGCTGGCTCGCGTACAACTGATGAAATGGGTGTCGTCCTCGTCTTTTCGCAAGAAGAAATACGCCAACTTCGCGAGGGAAGTCTTCCCTACGCCGCGCTCGCCGAAAATAGCCACGTGCCGGCCCGGCGCTTCGATTTCCGAGATCAGGCGATCCACATGTCCTATTCGGCCGGCGAAGAACTCCGGCAGATCGATCGGGGCGAACGGGGTGAAAGCTTGATTGCAGCGCGCCAGAAAATCCAGCTGCGCTTGCCTTGCACCGTTGTCCAAGCGGTCAGCCATCCGAAAACCTCGTGCTGCACGCCGCGAGATCCGGGAGCGGCTATCAAAACCAGCCGCGCCGGGCGCGAAATACGGCCCCACGCGCTTGCGCTTGGGGTTCTGTTAGGCGCTCCAGCACCAATTTCAGTCCGAAGCGGCAATCCGTCAACTACTCCCCGAACTTGATCCCCTGCGCCAGCGGCAGGTCCGTGCTCCAGTTGATCGTGTTGGTTTGGCGGCGCATGTACTGTTTCCAGGAGTCGCTGCCGGATTCGCGGCCGCCGCCGGTGGTTTTTTCGCCGCCGAAGGCCCCGCCGATCTCGGCGCCGCTGGTGCCGATGTTGACGTTGGCGATGCCGCAGTCGCTGCCGCTGTGGGCGAGGAATTCCTCAACCTCGATCACGTGGTGGCTGAAGATCGCGCTGCTGAGGCCCTGCGGGACGCCGTTCTGGAGGGCGATGGCTGCGCGGATTTCGGCGACGAGGTCGGAATGAGTCACGGGCGGGACGCCCGTACCACCCAACACGCCCGTGCCACCCGGCATGCCCGCACCACCCTTCGTGCCTTCGTGCCTCCGTGCCTTCGTGCCTTCCCCATACTCAATGACGTACAGAATCGGCGCAAAGGTCTCCTCCTGCACGATTGCGTAGTCGTTGCGGGCCAATGCGATGCACGGCTTGACGTAGTGGCCGCCGGGGTGGTCGGGGCCGCTGAGCGTTTCGCCGCCGTAGAGCACCGTGCCGCCCTGTTCCTTAAGATGGCGGATTGCGTTCTGCATGTCCGTGACCGCCTGGTGGCTGACGAGCGGGCCCATGAGAGTCTCGGCTTTGCGCGGGTCGCCGATGCGGACCGTCTCGTAGGCGCGAATGAGCCGCTTGACCAGCTCTTCCTTCACCGACGAATGGACGATGATCCGCCGCGTGCTGGTGCAGCGCTGGCCGGCGGTGCCGACGGCGCCGAAGACGATCGCGCGCGTTGCGAGGTTGAGGTCGGCGTGCGGCGTGACGATGATCGCGTTGTTGCCGCCGAGTTCGAGAATCGTGCGGCCGTAGCGGCGGCCGACGACCTCCGCGACGCGAGCGCCCATGCGGCAGCTTCCCGTCGCGCTGACCAGCGGCACGCGCGGATCGGCGAGCATCTTCTCGCCCACCTCGCGCCCCGCGCCGAAAGCCAACGAGAAAATCGCTGGATCGACGTCGTTCGCCCGGCAGACCTTCTCCGCGATCTTCGTGCTGGCGATTGCGGTCAGCGGCGTCTTGTGCGAGGGCTTCCACAGCGAGCTGTCGCCGCAGACGGCCGCGAGGGCGGCGTTCCAGGCCCAGACGGCGACGGGGAAATTGAACGCGCTGATGATGCCGACCACGCCGAGCGGGTGCCATTGTTCGTACATGCGATGCCGCGGCCGCTCGCTGTGCATGGTCAGGCCGTAGAGTTGGCGCGACAGACCGCAGGCGAAATCGCATATGTCGATCATCTCCTGCACTTCGCCCTGGCCCTCGGCGGCGATTTTGCCCATTTCAAGGGTGACGAGGGCGCCCAGGTCGTTTTTCTTGGCGCGGAGGGCGTCGCCGATCTGGCGCACGATCTCGCCGCGTTTCGGCGCGGGGATCATCCGCCAGGTGAGAAACGCTTCGTGCGCCCGGCGGGCGATGCGGTCGTATTCGTCCGGCGTGATCTGCTGTACGGTCGCGATGGGTTTTCCGTCGATGGGGCTGATGACCTCGACGCGCGGGCCGGAAGCGAGCCACTGCCCGTCAAATCCGCCGAGGTTGAGGTCGGGTCGAAGTCCGAGACGTTCCAGAAGATCGCGCATTGCGGGAGTCCTTTGTCGCCTGTGCCAAGCCTGCGCCGGCGTTGTGCAGCGTTTGCAAAACGCCGGGCGACAGTGTGGGCGAGTATACCGGCGGTGGGCTTGCTGTACGCAGCCGGCGCTCGGC
>JACRLV010000128.1:0-6228 GCA_016235145.1 Planctomycetota bacterium | reverse complement strand
GCGCGCTGGCGCTTGGGTTTCTGATGGACCGCAGCCGCCCTCGGCTGCGCCCCTCACCCCGACCCACTCCCGGAGTACCGGGAGAGGGTGTAGCGGCCCGCGCCTTCGCGCCGTTGCATGGGAGTGCCTGGGGGCGGCAGCGCGTTTCCCGACTGGGATGACGTTGGAGACTCGCGGCAAGGGGCCGATTGACGCGTATCGGCAAAAGCCGTCGTCGATCTACGGATCGGGGACGCCGTCGGCGTTGTCGTCGTCGTCTTGGTCGTTGTCAATTCCGTCGCCGTCGATGTCGAGATCGCTCAGGTTGACGACGCCGTCGCCGTCCATGTCGTCATCGACGTCGTTCAGAATCCGGTCGCCGTCGATGTCCGGATCGCTGCCGTTCGGCAGACCGTCGCCATCGACGTCCGGATCGCTCACATTCAGGACCAGGTCCCCGTCGACATCGAGATCGCTGAGGTTGATGACTCCGTCGCCGTCCACATCGAGATCGGCGCTGTTCGGAACACCGTCGCCGTCGACATCGAGATCGCTGAGGTTGATGACGCCATCGCCGTCGGTGTCGTCGTCGGTTCCGTTGGGCTTGCCGTCGTTGTCGACGTCAAGGTCTTCGAGATTGATCACGCCGTCGCCGTCCGTGTCGTCGTCCTCGCCGTTCTTCCTGCCGTCGTTGTCGATGTCGTCATCGTCGCCGTTCTTCTCGCCGTCGCCGTCGACATCGTCGTCGTCCTTGTTCTTTTTGTCGTCGGCATCCATGTCGTCGTCGTCTTCGTTGTTGATGCCGTCGGCGTCTTCGTCGATGTCGCCGGCGTTGGCGATGCCGTCGCCGTCGATGTCCTGGTCGGCGGCGTTGATGATGCCGTCGCCGTCCATATCCACGTCGGCGATGTTGAGAATTCCGTCGCCGTCGATGTCCGAATCGAGCGCGTTGGGAATGCCGTCGCCATCGACATCGGGATCACCGGGGTTGGCGACGCCGTCACCGTCCACGTCGAGGTCGGTGGCGTTTGCGGTTCCGTCGCCATCGACGTCGGGATCGGTTCCGTTGGGCAGCCCGTCTCCGTCAACGTCCGGATCGTCGCCGTTGAGCCGGCCGTCGCCGTCTACGTCGGAGTCAATGGCGTTCGAGAGGCCGTCGCCGTCGACATCGGGGTCAACCAAGTTTGGGATTCCGTCGAGGTCCAGATCGGCGGCGGTGAGGTTGGGCAACTGGCCGTTGAAGAGCGCGAGCAGGAAGGCGATTTGCGCGTCGGTGTAGCCGGGGTGCTCGGCGGGAACATCCGGAGAGGGAGCCGCGGACGACTGATCGTATTGAACCGGCGTGGCGGTGGGCGCGGCGAGCGAATCGAAACGCCGTCCGAACGCATCAGTCGAGTCCGTGGTCTGGGGACAACCGCCCACGAGCAGCGCCGGAAGCGCCGCGAAGCAGCATGCGCCGAGAGCGGAGCGACGCGCGACTCTCTTTCGTACGACGCTCGCCATCCCAAATCCCCCGCTCGGTTTCGCACTCCCGATCAGTGCTTTTCAGACGCATCCGCATCGCGCGAGGACGCGCGCCATTGGGAAAACACGCAGCCGAGGGCGGCTGCGGTACGGCGTTACAGCCGAGGGCGGCCGCTGTACGGCTTCACACCCGAGCGCGCCGGAGCGCCGTGGTTTCCGATCACTGAAGCGTAACGAACGCGCTAATCCGGAACCCGCAATCGCCGGCTGTGCCGGTCGTGAACGTGTTCGTCCCGGATGTCACGGTCTGGTACGTGAACGCGCTCGAGAACGAGCCGGCGGAATCGTCGCCGATCGTGTCGGAGCACGCGTTGTCGTTGTCGTAGATCGTGTCGCCGTACACGGTGAACGAGCCGTCAATCGCAAGCGTAAAAGTGCGCGACACATCGGTGAAATCGCGGACTTCGTCGGTCGCCAAGTCGGTTTCGCAGTCCATGGCGGAAACCATCTCGTAGCTGGTTCCGCTCGGCTCCGTGAGGTGCAACGCGCCGCCGTAGAACTCACCGTAGGTCTGCCCATCCGGCTCGCAGATTCCGGTGCAGGTCAGGGACTGGTAGGTGAAGGTGACGGTTACATCGGGTTTGAGCGGGTCGGTTCCGCGGGTGTGCACCTCGTAGCCGTCGTTGGCGGTGGATCCGCCGACGCGGGCGCGGTCGCCGTCGGTGTCCGAGTTGTTCGGGTCGGTGCCGGCCGTGAGCTCTTCGCCGTCGTTCAGGTCGTCGGTGTCGGCGTCCGCCGAGAACGGGCTGGACGTGACGGGGCGATCGTTCTGGCCGTACACGCGGACCGTCCAACTGACGTAGAGTTCGGCGTAGTCGTCGCGTCCGTCGCTGTCCGTGTCGGCGTTGAGTGGGTTGGTTCCGGTCGGGTTGTTCGGCCGGGTGTAGTTGCACTCCTGGGCCGCGCCGCAGCGCAAGTTGAAGTCGTCGTACGTGCCCGGGGTGAAGAAGCCGCGCGGATCGTCCGGATCGAGTTCGGCGCGGTCTGCGATCGTGTCGCCGTCGGTATCTCGCTGCCGCGGGTTCATGCGGAACATCCGCTCCATCAAATCGGGCAGGCCGTCGTTGTCGGTGTCCGGGTTCAATGTGTCGGAAGTGACGTGAACGGTCGCACCGTTGACGGTGATGTTCCAGCCGTTGATCTCCTCCGCGTCGACCATGCCGTCAAAGTCGGTATCCACGACTGTGCCGGCGTCGGTCGGATTGTTCGGCCGGCTGCCGAGGAAGAGCTCGCGGCCGTCCGGCAGGGCGTCGCCGTCGGTGTTGCGGCGGAGCGGGTCGCTCGCGAAGTACTGCTCGTGCCCGGCCCGCTCGGAATCGTCAGCGCTGGGACTGAGCGGTGTGTCAACGCGGCCGTTCAGACCGGCGCAGATGATCGGCGTGGACGGCGAAAGGCCGCCCGTGCCGGGAGCGACAAGCTGCACGTCGTCGCCGGACGCGGTCGTATTCGCGATGCCGTCGTCGCCGGCCACGATTTTGTTGCTGAAGTCGCGGAAGTCGTCGTCCGCCGCGGTCGTGTCGAGACGCTGGTTCGGGCCGGGCAGAATAAGCGGCGCTCCGGGCGTGACGGCAGCGCCCGGGGCGACTACCTGTTCGTCATCGCCCGCGGCCGTCGTGTTCGCGATTCCGTTTCCGCCGTCGACGATCGCTTCATCGGTGTAGGGCGTGATTGTGTCTACGCGGTTGTTGGTCGGATCGTCGTCGCCGTCGAACACAACCAACTCGTACCCGGCCACTTCCAGGTTGTCGCGGATTCCGTCTTCGTCGGTGTCGGTGTGGCGCGGATCGGTTCGATAGGCGCGTTCCTGAAGGTCGCTCAGGCCGTCGCCGTCGGAATCGACGCGGGTCGGATCGGGATGGACGCGCCGGGCGTTTCCGGGAATTCCGACGACCCAGCCGGTACGGACTTCGGCGAAATCGCCGATGC
This sequence comes from Planctomycetota bacterium, assembly GCA_016235145.1. GTDB lineage: Bacteria > Planctomycetota > Phycisphaerae > UBA1845 > Fen-1342 > JACRLV01. The sequence continues at coordinate 2,799 of JACRLV010000128.1, read as the reverse complement.
CGTCATTGTCGGTATCGCCGTCCAGGTCGTCGTCGGAGCAGCCGTAGAGGAACTCGGTGCTCGAGAACAGCCCGTCGCTATCGCGGTCGGAGACGAACTGGATCGAGTAGTTCGCGCCTGCGTGGAGCACGACGTCATTGAAATTCACGCCGTCCGGAATGGCGACCGACGATACGATCGCCCAGAACTTGCGATCGCGCGGCCCGCTGCCGACGGTCGTTTGTACGCCGCGAATGCGCGAGAGGATCTCGGCTCCGTCGGGCTGCACGATTGTGCCGTAGGAATTTCGGACGGCGCTGCTGTCGGCGTCGGCGATCGGCGAGTTTTCGTTCGCGACGTGGTTGACGCCGAGAATGTCGACCAGGGCTTCGCGCATCGTGATGCCGCGCGAGCGGCCGAGGTCGTCTAACCTGGCGGCGGTCGCGACGCGAAGCGATTCCACGTCGCCGTTGCCGTAGTCGATCACGATTCCGGCGGTGCGGTCGTTGACGTCCTGGGAGCTGAAGGCGAAGAGCCGGCCGGATTCGTCGCGAATGTTGAAGTTGGCGATCTTGACCGCGACGGCGCGCGGGTTCTTGCGCAATTCCTCGGCCACGTTCGGGAAAAGCTGGACGTCGCGGAAGATGAACGGCCCGCGGTCCGAATCGAAGGGTCCGAGGTTGTAAGTCTGCGGCTGACCCGTTTGAAGCTGAACCTCCGAAAGCAACGTGGCGAGCGGAACGTCCTCCCGGCGCTGCGGATCGCGGACAAACGCCGCCAGCTCCATGTCGCTGATCGAAAACGCCACATCGCCGAGGTTGGAAATCGTCACGTCCATGCTCAGGCTGGCGTCGTCGATCGTCTTCGAGAACGAGCGGTTCTCGCTGAAGGTCGAACCGAACTGGTGCGATTCCTGGAAATCGTTGGACGAGGCCGCGGTGGATTCGCTGCTGACGGTGGACTCGTAACCGCGCTGCCGCGTCTGTTCGAAGCCGACTTCGGCGGAGATCGTCGCGCCGCCGAATTTGGCGGGCGGGTTGATCTCGAATTCGGCCCCGAGTTCCTGGCTGTACTTGTCGGTGTTTTCGCTCGACTGCGTATCGCTGGTGCTCTGCGTTCGCGACGTGCTCTGGCTGAGCGTGGTCGTCTTGGCCGTGAAGTCCGAGACCGTGCTCCCGTGCTCGTCCGTGTACGAGTAGGTCTCCTTCAGGAAGATGCTGATCTCGCCGACGCGAATCTGCGGCACCGGCACGTCGCTGCGGCGGGGATTGCGGTTGCGGTTCAGAATTTCGTCCGAATCCGTCCACTGATCGCCGTCCGTGTCGGCCAGGATCGGCGAGGTGTGGAAGAACTGGATTTCAAGCGGGTCGGCCAGCCCGTCGCCGTCGGTGTCCTGGTTGGCCGGGTCGCTGTACCACTCGTTGAATTCCTCGTCGTCCGCGATGTGGTCGGCGTCGGTATCGTTGGTCCGCGGGTCGAACGAGAATTGGTTTTCGACGCTGTCGTCCAATCCGTCGAGGTCCGTGTCGGGCGCGAGCGGATCGGAGGTTACGTGAAACGTCTGCGTCGTTCCGTTCGCCAGTCTTACCGTGACAAACCAGCCCTTCATCTCAAACCAATCGCCGAAGGCGTCGCCGTCCGTGTCGAAGTCGATCTCGGCCTGGGTCGGCGCGGTTCCGCGGAACGAGGCACGGGTCGGATCGATGCCGGCGGGGGGGGCGATAATGCCGTCGGGCGTCGCGAGTTCGCGGCCGAAATAGTCCTTCACACCCACAACGTGCACGGTGTAGTTGTCAAAATCCTGCGTCAGCGTCGTCAGCCGGACGGTCGTCTTGTCGGCCAGAAGCTGGGCTCCGGTGACCACGAGGAATGCGGTGTCGCTGCCGGTAATGTTGTAGTTGCTCTTGTCGTCCGCCCCGGCCCCCATGGGCTTGCTGAACGTCACCAGAACGGTTTTGTTGTCGATCGAATTGGCGCCGACGACGCGCGGAGCCTGGCCGTTGTCGATCAGCCCGGGCGCGACGTACTCGAACGCATCCGCCAGCGTCGCGGCAGGAAAGCCCGGCGTTAGGATGTGGAGGCTCACGCGGCCTGCGGCCTGGGCCGGAGCAACGCTCGTGATGATCTGATCACTGACGACTTGCGTCTGCTCGCCGAGGAAGCCGCCGAAGAGCACGTTGCTGCCGGGTTTGAAGTTCGAGCCGGTGATTGTGACCTTCGTGCCGCCGAGGGTCGTCCCGGTGGTCGGCGAAACCTGCCCGATCGCCACCGGCGTCTCCAGGTCGGCAGGAACAAGATAAGTAAACTGTCCGGCCACGTTGAGGGGCTCGGCGTTCGGCCGCTCCAGTATGACGCTGACCGGACCGGCGGCGTGCGGGGCTGTAATCACCTCAATCAGGCCGGAATTCACAACCGTGAAGCTCGTGGGGGTCTGGCCGTCGAACAGGACCACGTGGGCCGGGTCGAATCCATCGCCGCGGATCGTCACCCGGGTGCCGCCCGCTGTCGAACCGGAGGCCGGCGACATGGTTGGAGGGATTGGCACGGCGCCGCGGCCGAGGTCCGCGATGGTGTTGAGGAAGTTGCTGTCCCCTGTGCAACCCGCGAGCCATGCCAAGACGGTCAGCGTGGCGGCGTTCGTCATGATGGTTCGAGCGCTGACGAATCCAGACCGCTTTCCAGCCCGCGTTTGCGTGGTCATTCTGTACGCTCCCTTTGCAGCGTCCGTTGCGCTGCTTTCCCGCGTCAACCGAAATCGCTTATCGCTAATCTGCCCTGAACTGGCCCTTGGAGAAGACACTACCAACACCGGCGGTATTC